>NZ_CP013200.1:4013730-4322479 GCF_001445575.1 Arthrobacter alpinus
CGGGCGGACTGGCCTGGCCTACACTGCTGGTGTGTCTGGGCTACCCCGTGTACTTTGTGCTGAGGCGCAAGAGCGGTTTCGATCATCTGCCGGCGTTTGCGGCGGAATTGCTCGTCCTGTTGCCCGTGGGCGTGTATTTCATTCTGGCCGGCCCGCACGGTTTGAGCTCCGGAGGTGACACCGAAGGGCTTTGGGCGGCCTGGTCCATTGGCATTCTCGGTGGCATCGCTATGGCACTGTATTTGTTGGCCAGCAAGTGGCTGCCATTGTCTTTGTTTGGACTGCTGAGCTACGTTGAGCCGGTCCTGCTGGTGGGCGTTTCACTCTTTCTGGGCGAGACCCTTGGCTGGTCCGCCATGTTCACCTACGGCCCCATCTTGTTGGCGCTGCTACTCCTAGCTGTGGACGGCCGGCGAAAGGCACTGCCCAAGCCCTGACCACCACTACGGACCCTCCCTCAGCGATTGGGGTGTTTCGACGGACCCTCCCTCAGCGAATGGGGCGTTTCGACGGACCCTCCCTCAGCGATTGGGGCGTTTCGACGGATCCTCCCTACGCCTCTCCGCCAGGCCGCCACCCCATCCCATCCCCTCGAGTGTCCACTTAACGTACGCTTCGAGCCCATTTCGGCGCTCAAACGTACATTAAGTGGACACTCACCGCACGCACTGCTCGCGCTGGGAGAAGATGAATCATGAGCATCACGAAAACCATCATCTTGTTTGCACTGGCCGCCGTGGCTGAAATTGGCGGTGCGTGGCTGATCTGGCAGGCCGTGCGCGAGGACAAAGCGTGGTGGTGGGCAGGTCTGGGGATCGTAGCCCTGGGCGCCTACGGATTCATCGCAGCCATGCAACAAGACGCCAACTTTGGCCGGGTTCTGGCCGCGTACGGTGGGGTGTTCATTGCCGGTTCCCTGGTCTGGGGCATGATCGTGGACAAATTCACGCCCGACCGCTGGGACATCATCGGCGCCCTCGTGGCTCTGGCCGGCGTCAGCATCATCATGTTCGCGCCCCGCCCGGTCTAGTGTTCGCGCCCCGACCGCACTACCCCTACCTCCGCCGACCGCGAGGATGCAGCAGTTGCTAATGTTCCTCGCAATCATTGGCAACTACTGCATCCTCGCGGGGTGGGCTCGGGAGGAAATGAGCAGGAAAGGTGTAGAAACCTGCACCCGATAGGATTGACCACGTGAAAAACGTCCTGAAAGTATCCGCCGTCTGCATCTACGATCACGACGGACGGCTCCTCACGGTCCGCAAAAACGGCACCGATAAGTTCATGCACCCTGGCGGCAAGCCCGAACCGGGCGAGAGCGCAGCAGAAGCCGGGTCTCGGGAGCTGTCCGAAGAAGTGGGTCTGGAGATCGCCGCCGCAGACCTCACACTCATGGGTGTTTGGCACGGCACCGCCGCCAACGAAGCCAACACGGACATCGAGGCCACAGTCTTTACCGCTCCGGGAAGCTGGGCCGCCGGTTCAATCGTCCCGGCAGCGGAGATTGCCGAGCTGCGCTGGATGCACCTGATCGACGCAGCCGACTACGAAGACCTCGCCCCGCTACTGACCGAGTACGTGCTCCCGCGCCTGCTGAGCGCATAACTTCCCTTAACTAGCAGCTCTAGCAGGCAAGCAAGAACGGCAGCCGCAAACCGAAGCCGCTATGCCTCCTTGGGGAAGGAACCATCCGGTACCTCGGCGTCCGCAACGGCGGCCACGGCCTGGGCAAACTGGGTGTCGTGCAATTCCGCATAGCGCCCGCCGGCGCCAATGAGTTCGTCGTGCGTGCCACGTTCCACAATGCGTCCAGCTTCCAGCACCAGAATCACGTCGGCGGAGCGGATGGTGGAGAGCCGGTGCGCAATGACCAGCGCCGTCCGGCCTTCCAATGCCTCACCCAAAGCGGCCTGCACGGCGGCCTCATTCGTGGAATCCAAGGCCGCGGTGGCCTCATCCAAAATCACTACGGCTGGCTGCACCAGCAACAGGCGCGCAATGGTCAGGCGCTGGCGTTCACCACCGGAGAGCCGGTATCCGCGCTCCCCCACCACGGTGTCCAGACCATCGGGCAGAGCCTCCGCGAAGGCCGAGAGCCGAGCACGCTTGAGCACATCCCAAATCTCCGCATCCGTCGCGGTGGGCTTGGCCAGGCGCAGGTTGGATCGAATGGATTCGTGGAACAGGTGTCCGTCCTGCGTGACCATGCCAACGCCGGCGCGGAGGCCATCGAAGGACAGATCCCGCACGTCCACGCCCCCCAAGCGCACGGTGCCGGAATCGACGTCGTACAGCCTTGAAAGAAGCTGCGCAATGGTTGACTTGCCCGCCCCCGAGGAACCCACCAGCGCAATGGTCTGGCCAGGTTCGGCCCGGAAGGAAATCCCGTGCAGCACATCCTCGCCGCCGCGCGTGTCCAGCACCGCAACATCTTCGAGCGAGGCGAGCGAGACCTTGTCCGCCGACGGGTAGGCGAAGCGGACGTCGGAGAACTCCACGGCGAGCGGGCCCGCTGGAAGCACCACCGGAACGGGCTTTTCAGTAATCAGCGGCTTCAGATCGAGAATCTCAAACACGCGATCAAAGGAGACCAGCGCGCTCATGATGTCCACGCGCGCATTCGCCAAGGCGGTGAGCGGGGCGTACAGGCGAGTCAACAGCAGGGCCAGTACGACGACGTCGCCCGCGTTAAGCGTGCCACCGATGGCGAGGGCGCCACCCAGGCCATACACGAGCGCCAGCGCCAGTGAGGAGACCAGCATCAGCGCCGTGAAGAACACGAACTGCATGATCGCGGTGCGTACGCCAATGTCGCGGACGCGGTTCGCACGGGAGGCGAACTCGCGTGACTCCTCGGCGGGGCGGCCAAACAGCTTGACCAAGGTGGCACCGGGAGCGGAGAAGCGCTCTGTCATCTGCGTGCTCATATCGGCGTTCAGGTCAGCAGCCTCGCGGCGCAACCCAGCCAGTCGGCGGCCAAAGCGGCGGGCCGGCATGAGGAAGATCGGCAGCAGAACAAGTGCCAGCAACGTCACCAGCCACGAGGTGTTCAACATGACAATGAGCGTCAATACCAGCTGAACGGAGTTGGAAACAATGCCGGAGAGCGTGCCGGAAAACGCCTGCTGCGCACCAATGACATCGTTATTGAGCCGGCTCACCAGCGCGCCCGTGCGGGTACGGGTGAAGAAGGCGATGGGCATACGCTGCACGTGATCGAACACGGCGGTGCGCAGATCCAAGATGACCCCCTCACCCAGGTTCGCCGAAATCCAGCGGATCACCAGTGAGAGCCCTGCATCCAAAACCGCCACGAGCGCAATGAGGCCTGCCAGACGCACCACCACATCCACGGCAGATTTCGCCACAATGGCATCCACTACTTGGCCGGCCAGCACCGGAGTGGCCACCGCAAGCGCCGCCGAGATCACCGACAGCACCACAAAGACCAACAGTTTGCGACTGTAGGGCTTGGCGAAAAGGATCGTTCGGCGCAGGGTGTCCTTCGAGATTCCGCCGTTGGACTTGTCCGAGCGCATGGTGCTCCAAAGTGAGCTCCAGGCCGCGCCTTCCATACTCATGCGTGTATTCCTCATCATTAAGTGGGCAAGCTATAAGCCTAAACGCCCTGCCCTACATTGGGAATTCCCGGGTTCCAATTCCGCTTGAGGCCTGTCCAAGGCACGCTTCAGGCCTGTCCCGGGCATGAGATTCACATCACCAACGTCACCCTTGCTACTCAGGGGGAAATATTGCCGCCCGTTTTGGGGTTTCACAGTGATAGCGTCCAATGACGGAACCGCCGCGACTCAGCACCTTCGCGGCATCTCACCATCGAGCACAGCACAGCAAAGGAAACGTAGAAATGAATCGTCGCAGCTTTGGAGTCGTCGGATTACTTGCAGCAGCATCACTAGTCCTGGCGGCGTGCGGCGGCACCTCCGATACGGGTACCTCTGCTGGCGGGGACACATCCCTGAGCAGCGTGAAGGATGCTGGCCAGATTGTGTTCGCCACCGAGGGCACCTACAAGCCGTTCAGCTACCACGAAGGCGGCGCCGGCGATCTGACTGGTTACGACGTCGAGGTCGCCAAGGCTGTTGCTGACAAGCTCGGCGTGAAGGCCAAGTTTGAAGAAACCCAGTGGGATTCCATCTTTGCCGGTCTGGAAGCCAAGCGCTTTGACGCCATCGCCAATCAGGTGACCGTCAGCCCTGAACGCCAGGAAAAGTATGAGCTGTCCACCCCGTACACGGTGTCCCATGGCGTCATCGTGACCCTGGATAGCAACAAAGACATCATGTCTTTTGCCGATCTGAAGGACAAGACCACGGCCCAGTCGCTGACCAGCAACTGGTACAAACTGGCCACCTCCAGCGGCGCCAAGGTGGAGGCCGTTGAAGGCTGGGCCCAGGCCGCCACACTGTTGAAGGACGGCCGTGTTGATGCCAGCGTCAATGACAAGCTCACGGTTGTGGATTACCTGAAGAACACGCCTAACTCGGGTTTGAAGATCGCCGCCACCACCGATGAATCCTCCGACGCCTCAATCGCCTTCCGCAAGGGCTCCACTGCCCTCAAGGATGCTGTCGACGCAGCACTGAAGGATCTCGGCGCGGATGGCACCTTGACCAAGTTGAGCGAAAAGTACTTCGGCGAAGACTTCAGCAAGTAAGCGCCGGCACCGAACCCGCTAGAGTTCAGCCATGGACTTTAATCTCTTCTGGAGTTCCTTAGGCCCCATGTTGTTGGGCGCCATCAAGGGCACCATTCCACTGACACTGGCCTCGTTTGTTCTGGGCTTACTGATCGCGCTGATCATTGCGGTCATGCGTATCAGCTCGAACAAACTGGCCAGTGGCGTGGGCGGGGTCTACGTCTCGATCATCCGCGGAACTCCCCTGTTGGTGCAGCTGTTCGTGATCTTCTACGGGCTGCCCACCATTGGGGTGAAGCTGGATCCTTGGCCCAGCGCCATCATCGCCTTCTCCCTGAATGTGGGCGGTTACGCGGCCGAGATCATTCGCGCCGCAATCCTCTCTGTGCCTCGTGGCCAGTGGGAAGCCGGGCACATGATCGGCATGTCGCGCAATCAGACGCTGCTGCGGATCATTTTGCCGCAGGCCGCCCGCGTGTCCGTCCCGCCGCTCTCCAACACCTTCATTTCGCTCGTCAAGGACACCTCGCTGGCGTCGCTGATTCTCGTCACCGAATTGTTCCGCGTTGCCCAGCAGGTGGCGGCGTTCAGCGGGGAATTCATGCTGCTTTACCTTGAGGCGGCCCTCATTTACTGGGTCATTTGCCTCGTGTTGTCGACTGCCCAGACCCGTGTGGAAAAGAGGTTGGACCGCTATGTCGCCCACTGATTCCGTCTTACAGGTTCGTGGCCTGACCAAGGCGTTCGGCACCAACACCGTGCTGCGCGGCATCGATCTCGATGTCCCCCGCGGCAAGGTGGTGGCACTCATTGGCCCGTCCGGTTCGGGCAAGACCACCATTCTGCGTTCCCTTAATGGACTTGAGATGCCCGACGCCGGAAAAGTCACCGTGGGTGCCCGGGACGCATCCGCTGAGCAAGATCTCACCATTGACTTCGGTGCTACGGCGAGCTCGAAAAAGGCTCGGGCTGCTGAGGTTGCCGCGTTACGTGACCGCAGCGCCATGGTGTTCCAGCACTACAACCTCTTCCCGCATAAGACGGTCCTGCAAAATGTCATCGAGGGCCCGGTTCAAGTGCAGAAGCGTCCCCGCGCTGACGTTGTGGCCGAGGCGGAAAAGCTGCTGGCGCGTGTGGGCTTAGCGGACAAACTCGACGCTTACCCCTTTGAACTTTCCGGTGGCCAGCAGCAGCGTGTCGGCATTGTGCGCGCCCTGGCGCTGAAGCCGCAACTGCTTCTTTTTGACGAGCCCACCTCGGCCCTCGATCCTGAGCTGGTGGATGACGTCCTTGCCGTTATTAAGGAACTGGCTGACGAAGGGTGGACCATGGTGATTGTCACCCACGAGCTGGCCTTTGCCCGGCAGACAGCCGATGAGGTGGTCTTCATGGATGGCGGTGTGGTGGTGGAACGCGGTCCGGCCAGCCAAGTGTTGCGCAACCCTAAAGAGGAACGTACACAGGCGTTCGTGCGGCGCCTGCTTCACGAAATTTAGGCCTGTATCCCTTATCCCCTAGCCGAGCCCAACCCCAACCCCCAGCCGAGGTCATGGGGAGTGCACCCCATCGCCAACGCCACCTCCGGTGACATAGCTTGATACAGAGCTGTTCTACGCGTCTGGACTGGGTAGTCCGCCCGGCGCCTACCGAGATTGCACCACCGACACTGCACAGGGGAAACACATGACTGAACCATCCACGGCACGTCCCATCATTTTGCGCCGTGTGCAGATGAGCACCACCGCGTGGACCTTGCTGTGCGAATCAACCAGCGCCACGCTGGGACTTCCCACCACCGCGGCCGCCGAAGGCGCCGAGCCCTTGACCGAAGCAGCCACAGCAGCTGGCTGGGCAGAGCTGCATACTTTGGAGATGTCCCCGCTGCCAGGTGAGGTAACGCGGCAGTGGACAGGCGCCGTCGCACTTCTTCTAACAGCTCCCATCACGGTGACGGCGCGGGGCACGTACAACGGTGTCAGTACCACCAGTGCTTTGGGGCTGCGGGCCGGGCGCGGGCTGGCCGTCCACCAGCGGCATGTGTCTGAGCAGGGCTCTGCTGGCACCACTATCACCGGCAGCGAGGACAGCATGGAGATCACGCTGTTCAACGAGGAAAACGTGTGGGGTGCTGTGTCCCGTCTGCTGCCGCCGCTGGATGTTGTCCGTGCTCGCGCCCAGGCAGCGCCCATGAATTCCGAGCCGTCGGTGGTCATTGGCGCAGGAACCACGCCAGCGTCGCTTCCTGCCGAGGACGCGAACATTACCCTCAGCGTCACCACGGTAGCGCCAGGACTTCCGCCGCGGGTCTTCTCTGGCATGTGGTCGGTGCAGGGCGAGACGTTGTATTCGGTGACCACCCGCAACACGGCATCCAGCCCGGCAACCAGCAGTGAAGCCCCGGAATTGCGACTAACCAAGGTGCCTGCGGGGCACATTGCCCATGAGCTGGTATTCGCGGTGGCCGGCGCACACGACGCCCTGGCTGCGGCTGCAGCTGCAGCTCCTGCTGCTACTGAAGATGGCGCCCAATGAGCTCCGGAATGCAGGGGCTGGATCCGGCGGACTGCCGTGAGCTCGTCAAAATACTGAAAAATCGGCCGCCCAACTGGAGCAGGCGGGAGCGTCTCTCGCCCAGACGGTTGGCCGCACGGGATGGCAGGGCCCGGACAGCCACCGGTTCCGCGCACAGTGGCCGGCGAACAGGAAGCGTCTGAGCACCACTGCCCGAGAATTGGAGGATGCAGCAACCCAGCTGCTGCGTGAAATAGCTGAGCAGGAACGCACCAGCGCTGTGGATACTGGCGGTGGAAGCCTGTGGGACGGCATTGTCGGCGCTGGCAAGGACTTGTGGGATGACGTCACTGATGGCGTGGACAACGTCGTGGACGGCATCCATGACGCCGCTGACAACGTGGTCAATGCGGTTGAGGACGGGCTCAGCTGGATTGGTCAGCAGATTGATTTTTCCGCCATCAATAAGGCTGCGACCACGGGTGCCGGGCATTTGAGTCATTTTCTGGGCATGGCTGGCCAGTGGCTGGACGGCAATCCACCCTCGCTGGCTGGACTTGCTGCCTCGGCCGGTCTGGTCCTGGGA
This sequence comes from Arthrobacter alpinus, assembly GCF_001445575.1. Taxonomy (NCBI): domain Bacteria; kingdom Bacillati; phylum Actinomycetota; class Actinomycetes; order Micrococcales; family Micrococcaceae; genus Arthrobacter; species Arthrobacter alpinus. The sequence continues at coordinate 4,021,485 of NZ_CP013200.1, forward strand.
AGTAGCTTCAGCACCGGAGTAAGCGTCCTCACCGGCGGGCACGTCAACCTGAATCTATTCGAAGACGGCCAGCCCTATGCTGGGGAGCCTCAACCTGTCAGCAATAGTTCCGATCACCCGTTACAGCTGCCCAACTCGATTAGTTCCATCTTCGGCGGGGTCGAGGACGCCTACAATGTGGCAGGAACACCAGGCACACCGGACGGGGATGTGCGGATCGTCAGCGTGGAACAGCCTGACGGCAGCATGGCCTACATCGTCAACATCCCCGGCACAGAGACGTGGGGTATCAACGGCAGCGGGCAGGGCAGAGACCTGACCAGCAACTTGATGGTCATGGCAGGTCAATCCAGCTCCGCCCAAAGGGCCATCGAGCTGGCCATGCAACAGGCAGGCATTCCACCGGGAGCCCCGGTTTTGCTGGCAGGACACAGCCAGGGCGGCATGATCGCGGCTGCCCTTGCCTCAGACCCCGGTTTCATGGACCGGTACAACGTCACCAATGTGGTGACAGTGGGGTCCCCCGTGAACGGTGTGGATATTGACCCGCGCGTCCACGTGCTCGAGGCGCAGCACCAGGGCGATCTTGTTCCAAAGCTGGATCTGGGTGGGCTGGACGCCAACTTCAACATGCCGGGCACTCCGTCCAATGTCACAGTTGTCACCATGGATGACCCGCCACGTGATGCTTTGGGCAACATCCTGCATTATGCGCCGTCGCCGATTGGCAATTTGGTCCAAGACGTTCGGGATGTCTCCACCAACCATGCAACGGACCTGTACAAGAATGATTTGGCCAACACCTCGAAGTACCCTGGCATAGGCTCGTACGAACAAGATCCATCAATGGATGTCTTCCTCAGCAACGATCCCGACAGGGTGAGCGCTGTAGACATCCCCGTAAGCCGGAGGTAAATCCAACATGAGTATAAAGGCTCGCAGATTGCGTATGGTTCTTCTTATGGGACTCTTTGCAGCACTTCTGGCCGCCTGCTCCAATGGTGGCGCATCCTTTGTCAAAGACATGGACGCCGCACTCGCTGACGTCCCTGGGGTAGTTCACGTCAGCACCGACTACAACACCAACAACGGGATGAGCACACGCATCACAGTCCGTATCACCGCGTCCGCGGATGCCTCCTTGGAAACGGTGCTCTCCGATTCTCTGCACACCTTTGCCGACACCTCCGGCTCGACCAGGGGCACCATTTCAGTGTCCTACTACGTCTTCACTGAGGGTGACGAGGAAAACGGCATTCGCCCCTCTGCGTTAGGGCTCCCGATCACACCTACCGTGGATCAGATCCGGGAATTCGCCAGCGGCGCGCACTAAACAGGTTAGTGAGAACGCCCACCGCAATTTCAAGGATCAACCGCGGATCGTTTTAGGGATCAACCCTAGACCGGCGAATCGCGGCAATCCCAGCCCGCAGAGATTCGACGGCAAGACCGAGCTCCCGGCGGCCGGTCTTGCCAACGCCTATGACGTTGACAAAGGCATGGATGTGTCCGGAAGCGATCTGCCGTGTCACAGGAGTTCCTGCCGCCTCAAGCTTGTCGGCGTACGCCAGCCCCTCATCGCGCAGCACGTCAAACCCCGCGACCACCACGTGCGCTGGCGGATGTCCGGCCAGCTCGGCCAGAAGTGGTGAGACCCGAGGATCGGTGGCTTGCGTGGGATCGCTCAGATAACGCTCCCGGTACCAATCCATTTTGGTGTCTGTCAGGAAGAACCCCTCGCCGAACAGTTCATAAGAGCGGTGTTTCCTAGACAAATCCGTCGCTGGGTAGAACAGCAGTTGGTAATCCGGCGCACCCTCGTCAAGCGTCTCGGCGCACACCGCCGCGCTGAGGGTACCGCCGGCGCTATCACCGGCCACCGCCACAACATCGCCCCATTGCTGCTGCGCCCGCACCCACCTATACGCATCGATGGCGTCTTCGAGTCCGGCCGGGAAGCGATGTTCCGGCGCCAGCCTATAGTCCACCGAAATCACGGCCACGTTCACCTCGGCGGCAATGTAGCGGCACACCGAGTCCGTGGAATCGAGGCCACCCACTACCCATCCGCCGCCATGAAAATAGACCACGGCTGCTTCCACCGGGACGGCTGGATCATTGACGTAAACGCGGGCACCCACCGAGCCTGCACGGGTCGGAATAGCAATGTTCAGCACTTGCCCCACCGGCGTATTTAGACCAAGCAACAGGGCCGCATCCTCGGTCTGTTCCCGTGCTTGCGACAAGGAGAGATCTTCCGATTCCGGGAGCGCGTTGAGCAGCCGCAACGCCATCTGCACTTCGGTAAACAACCGTTGGCCATCAATCTCAATCGGCTTGCCGGCGATCAGCCGCTGAACACCTTCCGGCAGCGCAGCGACCGCGCGAATGGCGCCTCGCATCGCGCCGACCGAAAGCGCACGGACCGAAACTGAACTTTTCGGCATGTATTTCTCCTCCTCGGGCCGCAGAAACCCCCGGTCAACAAAACGCTGCTACCGGACTTTCAACTGTGGCGTCAGCCTACGCGCCCGGGATGTGTGTACACGTTTAACGTGCTGCCGCGACTAAAGCCCACCAGAGTGATCCCCGCGGTTTGGGCCAGTTCAACAGCCAAGGACGACGGCGCACTCACGGCCGCGAGCATCGGCACCCCTGCCATCGCTGCCTTTTGAACGAGCTCAAACGAGGCCCGTCCCGAGACCTGCAAAATGGTGTTGTCCAAGGGGAGCTGCTTGTCCCTGAACGCGGCACCCACCACCTTGTCCACGGCATTGTGCCGGCCAACGTCTTCACGCAGCGAGAGGAGCTCCCCATCCGGGGCAAACAGCCCCGCCGCGTGGACGCCGCCCGTCTTTTCAAACAATTTCTGTTGTTCCCGCAGCGTGTCAGGCAGCGCTGCCAGCACAGACGCTGAAAGAAGTACCCCATCCACGGGAGCAGCGACCCTAAAGTGGGAGGACTTGTGCACGGCGTCAATGGAGGCCGTTCCGCAAATCCCACACGCGCTTGAGGTAGTCACATGGCGTTGGGCCGCTGGTAATGGCATGGCCACATCGGGGCGAAGTTGAGCCTCAACCACGTTGAAGGTCTGCTGCCCGTTTTCGTCCTCGCCAGCACAGAACCGCAGCGAAATCAGCTGAACAGGTTCAAAGATGATCCCCTCCGAGACCAGTAAACCTGCCACCAGATCAAAATCATCGCCCGGGGTGCGCATAGTGACCATGAAGGACTCGTGCCCTAAACGAATTTCGAGAGGCTCCTCTACGGCCAGTGCCTCCTCGCGAACAACCCGGCGACCATCGGTGATGCTGATCTTGGTGGCCTTGACCCGGCGGATAAGCCGTCCCATGTAAATCCTTTCAAAAAAATAAAGCGTCTAAGATCAACAGTAGATGCTCCGCGATGAAGGGAATCATCATGGCTGGCAAAGCGCCGCAGGAAAACATTGACGAACAGCAACTCTCAGTCGGAAGTGTGAAAAAGAAGGCCGTGGGTATTCCCGGCGTTGTTCACTCCTTGGAGATCTCGTTCAAGCAGATGGGCCCCTTCCGGGCTGCACGAGCCTTGCTGCAAGTCAACCAAAAAGACGGCTTTGACTGCATGGGCTGTGCCTGGCCCGAATCCGACAAGCGGCACAAGGCGGAATTTTGCGAAAACGGTGCCAAAGCTGTCGCCGAGGAGGCAACTAACAGGCGTGTGCCGCCGTCGTTCTTCGCAGAGCACAGCGTCAGCGAGCTGCGCACGTGGGACGATTACCGGTTGGGACAACAGGGCCGCCTGACCGATCCCATGTACCTCGCCGAGGGCAGCGACCACTACGTTCCCGTTTCCTGGGAGCGTGCGCTAGGGATTTTAGCGGATGAACTCAAGGCGCTGAAGAACCCCAATGAGGCGATTTTCTACACGTCCGGGCGAACATCTAACGAGGCCGCATTCCTGTACCAGCTGATGGTGCGCGGACTCGGCACCAACAATCTGCCCGACTGCTCCAATATGTGCCACGAGTCCAGCGGTTCGGCCCTGACGGAGACCATTGGCATTGGTAAGGGCTCGGTGTCGCTGGAGGACATTTACCAGTCCGAGCTGATCCTCATTGCGGGCCAGAATCCCGGCACCAACCACCCCCGCATGCTCACGGCGCTGGAAAAGGCCAAGAAAAACGGGGCTGTGATTGTGGCTGTCAACCCGCTGCCAGAGGCCGGGCTGATGAACTTCAAAAACCCACAAACTGCGCGCGGTCTGGTGGGCGGCGGCACTGATCTGGCCGACGATTTCCTGCAGATCAAGCTCGGTGGCGACCAGGCACTGTTCCAGGGTCTGGGCAAGTTCCTGCTCGAGGAACAGCGCCGCCCCGGCTCCCCCAATGCCGGCCGCATCTTTGACACCGCCTTCATCGACTCCCACACCACCGGTCTGGGCGAGTATCTGGAACAGCTCGAGCACGTCACGTGGGCCGAGATTGTCACGGCCACCGGGCTCACCGAGGCGCAAATCCGGGCCACCGGCGAACGCCTCATCAAATCCAAGGCCACGGTGGTCTGCTGGGCTATGGGCCTGACGCAGCACAAACACTCAGTGGCGATGCTGCGCGATGTGGTTAATGTGTTGCTGCTCCAGGGCAACATCGGCAAGCCCGGCGCCGGCGTGTGCCCGGTCCGCGGCCATTCCAACGTCCAGGGTGATCGCACCATGGGCATCTTTGAGCGCATGCCGGATTCCTTCCACGACGCCCTCGATGCCGAGTTCTCCTTCTCCTCTCCGCGCCCTCACGGCTTTGACACGGTGGCCGCCATCGAGGCGATGCGCGACGGTTTGGCAGGGGTTTTCCTCGGCATGGGCGGCAACTTTGTCCGGGCCACCCCGGATTCGTCTGTCACCGAAGCCGCACTGAATAAGCTCTCCCTGACGGCGCAGATTTCCACCAAGCTGAATAAATCGCACCTTATTACGGGCCGCTCTGCCCTAATCCTGCCCACGCTGGGCCGCACCGAGCGTGACGCTCAAGCCAGCGGTGATCAGCGCGTCACTGTCGAAGATTCCATGAGCGCCGTGCACGCCTCGCGCGGCCGGCTCGCTCCGGCGTCGGATAATTTGCTCTCCGAGGTCGCCATTGTGTGCCGTCTCGCGCAGCTGCTTTTTGAAACGGACGACGGCGGCACCCGCCCGGGTGCGCCCCTCGCCGACTGGGCCGCGATGGCTGGGGACTACAGCTTGATCCGGTCCCACATTGCGGCAGTGGTCCCCGGATTCGAGGATTTTGAAGCGAAGATCGAGGTACCCGGCGGCTTTATCTTGCCGCACGGCCCGCGCGATTCGAGGTCCTTTACCACCGAGTCCGGGCTGGCCCACTTTACGGCCAATGAGTTGGAGTACCCGCGGGTGCCCGAGGGCCGTCTGCTGTTGCAGACCCTGCGCTCTCACGACCAGTACAACACCACCATCTATGGCAAGGATGACCGTTACCGCGGCATTAAGAACGGGCGCCGCGTGGTGTTTGTGAACCAGAAGGACCTGGATTCCTTCGGCATCGCCGACGGCACCATGGTGGATCTGGTTTCGGAATGGAAGGACGGTGTGGATAGGCGTGCCCCGAACTTCCGCGTCGTGGCTTACTCCACCCCCGAGGGTTGCGCCGCCGCGTACTATCCCGAAACCAACGTTCTGGTCCCGCTCGATTCCAAGGCTGATGTCAGCGGAACCCCCACCTCCAAGTCAGTGGTCATCCGGTTGGAGCCCGTGGCCTGACCGTTCCTTCATCGATCCGTGAGGAATGGTCGCTTTGACAGATCAAAGCGACCATTCCTCACGGATCGATGGCTGCGAAGCGGCATTTCCTCCCTGATCACCGCAAAAGTACCCACTGGCCAGCCCCGTTGCTTCCTCCACAGGGCCGCCCTCCGCCGTTCTGTTCACAAATCCACCAATCATGGTGGAGTAGGACGCGGACAAGGCCGTCAATGGAGACATGAGAACTCCGAAACCGCTTCCCCTGCACCTTGTTGGCAGACCCTTCACGCTCGCTCAAGCTCTGCAAGCGGGTGTCACTCGCGGCCGAACCCGAGCCTCAGACCTTTCGACGCCGTACCGAGACGTCCGCCTGCCTCACCCCGCGGATGTCAGCCTGATTGAGCGGTGCAGGGCAGTCACCTCCGTGACTCCCACCAGTGTCATCAGCCACATCACCGCAGCCCAGCTCCATGAGTTTCGGCTCCCGTTCCGTTTCCTCAACATGCAGGACATTCACTTGTCGAAAAACCTGGGACAAGGCAGGCCACAGCGCAACCGGGTCTACGGCCACGAAATATCCTTGGTGCCGACTGACTATGCCGTAGTACGAGGCATTCCAGTCACGTCCGTGCAAAGAACACTCCTGGATATCGCACCCGAGCTCACAGTTGATGAACTCGTGGCCGTTGCGGACCAGATTGTTTGCGCCCACAACCGTAGTTTTGGCCCGCCAAAGCTCCCGTTGGTGGAAATCAGTGAGCTGCGCTCATACATTGATCAGCACCGCGGACTGCGCGGAATACGTAAGTTGGTGGCAGCGATGGAACTCGTCCGGGTCGGCTCGGATTCAGCACCTGAGAGCCAGCTCAGGCTGTGTATCCAGCGCTGGGCCCTTCCTGAGTTCATGTGCAACTATGAAATCAAGGACGCCGCAGGGACTCCCCAAGTTGCTCCGGATTTGTCCTGCCCTCGTTACCGCACCTGTGCTGAATATGACGGAGGCCATCATTTCAGTCCGGAACAACAGTCCAAGGACCACGACCGGAACTTCCTGACCACTTCTCTGGGATGGCACCAGAGCGTGATCAACAAGCACGACATGGGGAAAGGCGGGCTGGTAGCCATCACCAAAATAGCGCGAATGCTTGTTCTCGGAGGGTGGGACGATCCAGCGAATCTGGCCAGGCGCTCACTGCTCGGTCAGCTGCATGTCCGCAAGGACATCAGGTGACTGCGACACACCCCTTGGTCATCGATCCGTGAGAAAAGGTCCCTCTCACCACGCAGAACAGCCTTATCTCACGGATCGATGCGGCGGCCCAGCCAGTCCAGGGTCTGCTTCCAGAAGGTGTCCTGGTAGCGGCTGTGGAACAGCGCAAAATGGCCCAGTGAGCTCTCCCCGTAATCTGCCGGAAGCAAATGGATCACGCGGGAGGGACTGTTGGGTGTGTAGGAAAGCGCCCGATTCATAGCGGGAATGGTGGCGTATTCATCATCATTGGGCGCCAATGCCAAGATGGGGGCCCGCACAGCAGCTTGATGGGCTCGCAGGGAATCGCACAGGGAGCCCGCGGCTGCCGTTGTAAAGTCCTTGCGGGAACGTGCCCAGTCAAGAGCCACGCCAGCGGGCAGATCCTCCATGAGGCGCAGCCGCTTGGCCGGAAAATACCCCATCACGGCAACCAGTGGCAGCATCACGGCGGCACGTCCCCAGTGCCCGGCCTTGCGCCGCAGTGTGAGGTCGCGCCAGTAAGCATGCTGGGCGCCGACTGTCAGTATGCGTGAGAGCCCGGCCGCATGCTCCGCCATTCCCACACCGAAGCCGCCGAAACTGTGGCCAACGAAGTTCACAGGCAGCCCGCCCGAGTGTTCCATGGCCCACGCCAACACGGTGTCGATATCTTGGGAGCCCCACTGGTACCAGCGAATCCTTTGTCCACGCAGGGCCCCGCCGCGGGACTCGCCAATCCCCCGGTAGTCGAAGGTGACAGCGGCAAAACCGTTGGCAGCCAAGAAGGCAGCGTAGCGGTGGTAGTAAGTGGCCTTGACCGCTGTGGCACAGGCGATGACAACAGTGCCCCGCCGTTCCACGCCGCGGGGCACGTCAAAGACGGTGCCATGCAATGCCCGGCCGTCGGGGCAGGTAAAGACCCGCTCCGAGCCAGCACTCATTTCCACGGCAGGACCATCGCGGGCAGCGGCTCCCCCATTTTAGCTCCGTGCGGCGGCACCGCCATGACGCCGTCGGCCGCTGCGAGTCCGCGCATCATGGCTGAATCGGTGTGGGCGCATGGCGAGGCCAGGCCGTAGACCAGACGGTAGGGCATGATGCGGGTGGGCCCTGGGTTTTCCTTGATGGGTGAGCCACAAGGTACCTCGGTGAGTGCCGGCATCGGCAGGCTCCCGAGGCGGGCCAGCAGCGGTGCGCCCAGGGTCATGAGGCCAATCATGGCGGCCAGCGGGTTGCCGGGCAGGCCCACGATGAAGCGTCCATCGGGTAATTCGGCTAGCAAGGTGGGGTGGCCCGGGCGCATGGCGATGTGCGGAACGTGGAAAGTACCACCCATGGAGAGAATGGCTTCGCGGAGGAAATCGGCGCTGGAATGTCCGGTGGCGCCGGTGGTGACGACCACGTCGGCAGGATCGTCCTCGTCGTCGGCCAGGGCGTCCAGCATGGAGGCAAGGGTATCGGCCGCGCGCTGCAGGCCAACCACCGTGCCGCCCAACATGGCCACCACGGCGCCCAGCTGTGGCGAGAACGCGTCGCGCACAAATCCGGGTTCGGGAATTCCTGAGGCAACCACCTCATCGCCTGTCAGTACAATCTTGACGGCAGGGCGGCCAAGCACACGCAGTTCGTCGAGGCCTCCCAGCGCCGCCAATGCCACATGGGCCGGATTCAAGGTGGTGCCGGATTTGATCAACAATTCACGTTCCGGTGCTTCTTGGCCGGCAGGGCGGATGTGTTGTCCGTTCTTCGGCTCGCCCGGGCGGGCGCCGGCGCCAAGGACCAAAACTGGCAGGCCGTCGTCGTCCTTGGAAAGCTCACCCGATTCGCTGCGCAACACGGCCTTCGCACCCGTGGGAATCAGACCGCCGGTAACAATGGGAACGGCCTGGCCCGGGGACAGCCGGCTTCCAGGCTCGGCCAGAATCCACGGGGCGCTGCCAGCAACGGCCCACCCATCCATGGCCGAGGAGGCGTAGTGGGGCATGGGGTGGCCAGAAAACACGTCCGCGGCGAGAATTCGACCCACGGCCAGAGATAGCGGAACCGGATGCGCTGTTAGCGGTTCGGCGGCATTCCAGACAACATCGCGCGCTTCCTGCCAGGTGTGGGGCAGCACGGCAGAAGACAGCGCCGGTTCGTCGGCAGCGCCCGCAGCAGAGCTTGCCGTCCCTGCGGAGCTGGTTTCCTCCCCCATGGAAACGCTATTTTCCGGCAGAGTTCTCGGCGGCGGATTCCACGGCTGGAGCCTGCGCGGCCGCTAACTGCTTTGCCAACCCGAGGGCCGCCTTCATGGCCTTGGCCTCGGGAGCCTGTCCCGAACCCGCGGCCAAGCCGGCTGCCAGCCCCGCCACGAACGTGGTGAGCGGCGCGGCCGGACGCACGATCGAGTGCGCAGCGACGCCGGCAACATTCAGCACAGCATGAATGTCTACCTCGATGTCCCCAATTTCAAAGGCTTCCAACAACTTTTGGGTCCATTGTGCCAACAGCTCATCATGATTTTCCAACAGTGCGCCTTCCGTACCGGCAGACCCCGCCGCGATGCCCTGCGTGCGGGCGTCCGCCCAAGTGTCAATGTCGGCCGTCAGTGAAGCTGGGACGGCGCATTCCTTCATGTTCAGACTAGCAACTAGAGAGAAAACCGACGCGTTATCCAAACGGTGCGCCGCCCGCGCCGCAGCTGCCGCGGCCCGCAGCTGCGCCAATGGATAGATAGCTGCCAGCGGCTGCTTTTTCCCCTCGGACACCGCCATGACACCCTGCCCGGGAGTACATCCGCGCAATTCCTGTGCCAACAGCTGAGCCAGCTCACCCGCATGCGGCATGTCGCACGCCAGGACCAGCACATGACCAGAGCCACCGTCCCAGACCTCGGCACCCGCAGCAAGTCCGGCAGCCGGCCCCGAAAACGGTGGATTTTCCTGGACCCGCGTCACCTCGCTGGCGTGTTGGGCAGTCTCGAGCCACTGAGTAATCTTCTCTCCGGGACCCACGACGGCGATGCCTCCCGCCGCTGTGTCCGCACCGAGCGCTGCGTGTGCGCCCTCTTCCACGGGGCTCTGGAGGCCTGCGCTCTGATGGGCGCGGCTCTGATGGGCGGGGCTCTGGTGGGCTGCCGTCCGCAGGATGGCGCTCTTGTGGGTGGAGATTACATGGGAAGCCGCATCGACGGTGCGTGCCAGCAGAGTTTGGCCATCCATTATGAGCCCGGCTTTGGGCACCCCGCCAAGCCTGCGTGAGAGCCCGCCTGCGAGAATGAGCGCGCGCAGGGGTGCTTCTTGATGGTCAGTCATGTGGCCATCGTATCGGTCCGCTCGGTAGTGACGCTTCCGTGTCAGTGCTCCGTCCGGAGGATGCACGCTCGCGTGCCCCACCCAGAGGATACCGGCTTGATGTGCACTTGATGGCGGATCGCCGAGACACCAGAGAACTGTGTGAGCTACAGGCAGGAGCTATTCAACCGTGGCGGTCGCAGCACGGCAAGAACCCTGACGAACATATTTTATCCGGCCGGCGCCGCGGCGGGCCATGCACTCGATCCAGCTGGCCAACATCACCCAATGGACTGACCCTTTGGATGATGCCGAAAATTCCACGTCCCCGGGTCCTAAACTATTGGACAGCGATGGCCATGGAGGTGCTGTTCAGGGCAGGAGGGTGCGCCTAAATAAGCGCGGATGCGGGTTTAAACGCCAAAGCCCCGTCAAAAGACGGGGCTTTGAGCAAAAAGCTGGTGAAACTTAGTGACCCACGGCGATGAAGACGGGGGCTGAAGCTCCAGGAATAGAAGCTCCTGCGATCTTGGTGGTTCCCTGGTAACCGCCATGAACTGCCTGACCGTTGCCAATGTAAACAGCGATGTGAGCCAAGCCCACGCCACCATCTGCATAGTAGATCAAGTCGCCGGGCTGAGCTTCGCCCTGGGAAATGTTCCGGCCCTTATTCAGGTAGTCACCAGGCCAGCCAACCCAGGAAATCCCAGCGGCAGACAGAGCGTTGCGGACCAGCGCGGTGCAGTCCTGACCGACGCCGAGCTGAGCCAAGGCAGCGCTGGCAATGATTGCGCCGACTCCACTAGCAACCTGCTGCGTGGGGGCCTCAGGAGTGTTGATGGTTACAGTCGGAGCGGCGGCCGGAGCGGCTTCAGCAGCAACAGGTGCTGCGTCAACAGCTGCAGCGTCAGCAACAGCAACAGGTGCTGCGACTTCAGCCTGAACTTCGCTGGACTGTGCCTCTACAACTACCGGCTCTTCAACAACAGGAGCAGGGGTGGAGGTGATAGCGGGGGTGGCGAAGGAAATCTTCACCGTCGATGCTGCCGTGATCCCGGAAGCCAGTCCCGTGTTCAGGTTCATCGTTGTTGCACCGTCCGAAGTGCGCTCCACAGTGGGAGTAGCAGCATTTGCGGCGATACCGGAAGTCAATACCAGTCCTGAGGCTGCTGCGATAACAGCTGCCTGACGACCAACCCCGCCGACATTGGAAGTGACGGCTTTCGTGAGGGTGGAGATCGGACTGGTCTTAACAACCTCGGCGCGGTGGCGCCCGAGGGCAGTAATTGAAGCCAAGAAGGATTCCTCTCCCAAAGCCTGCGAGGTAAGCTGTCGGATTCGGATGGGAGTCACCCGGCCGCTCCACGTGGACTCACTGTTCAGGAATTGCTTCCTCATCAGTGATCGAACGCTTTGCGACTTCACCCCTAGGGTTTCGCAGGAAACACGAATCCCGATTATTGGTTCCCCCGCCCCTGCCAGACGATTGATACGAACGGACCATGAGTAGTGGCAGAGCTAGGCAATCGACTCATGCGCGCCAGCTTTATTCGAAGTTGGCGCGATTACGACGGTACAGCAGAATTTTCCCAATGTCACGTTCAGGTCACGGTCTTGTGACGAAGTCGTAATCAAGAAGGGGGTGTGGAGGAATTAAAGCCAACCCTTGGGGTCGACAACCTCGTCGTCAATGATGACCTCAAAGTGGAGGTGGGGCCCGGTGGATGCGCCGGTGGAACCGCTGAGTCCAACGATGTCTCCGCGTTCCACTTTCTGCCCAACCTTGACCAGGTTGGAGCTCATGTGGTTATAAGAGGTGGAGAGGCCGTTGCCGTGGTCGACCACTACGCGGTTGCCACCGCCGAAGTCGTGCCAGCCCGAGAATGTAACGGTTCCGCCTGCGGCTGCGAGTACTTCAGTGCCACTCGCGGTGGCGTAGTCCTGGCCGGTGTGGCGCTCATCTACCTGACCGGTGATGGGGCTGATGCGGTTACCAAATGGTGAGCTTTCAACCAAGGTCTTCAGCGGCGCTGACAGCGTGCCTTTGGAGGCCTGCGGGGTCACGTTAGATGCGTTGACCTCCAGCGTTGCCTTGAGCTGGCCGTCCGGGTTCAACGCACTGTTGATATCCGGTGTAGCGAAAGTAATGGGGATCGCAGAACCCGCTGTGACCTGTGTTTCCGCGGAAACAGCCGCTGCGGCCTCCAGGGGAATGTCTTCGGCGACATGCGCGGAAGGAAGTGTGACAGCCAGGACCAAGCCTGTAGCTGCCATGGCAACGCCCATTTTCTGGCCAGCGCCGCTGACGGCTCCGGCACGCAGCAGCGCGGCTACTGAAAGGCTGGATGGGGCAGTTGCACGCTCTGCGGCAATTGCTTCCCGACGGCTGCCGGGGACTTTCATGAGCTCATGCGTTACCGGCGACGACGACCGGCGTCGTCCCCGTGTTTTGACCTCTGACACTAAAAACCTCTCTGATTAAGCACCTGCGAAGTTAGCTGTCGGATTCGGATCAGAGAGTGTATCTTTTGACCCGGCCCAAAGCTCTTAGGCACACGTATAGTCAAGGCGCAGTCAGCAATGAAGCTGCGTCTAGGCATTTTTCGTGTATTGCATTTCGAGTGTGGACTTCACCCCAAGACGGACAATTAGTCCATCAAAAGTGGTTCCCCCGCCCTTGCCTGAATATTTACTGTCCGAGCTGCGAAGGCAAGGTTCGGTGTCGCAGTCCGGTAACGCTTTGGTTACGGCGTCAGATTATTACTATACGGTACGAGCGGTAAACGTGATAATTCCGTTACCTGTTTCATCAATAGTTCTATGTCAAGAAAACTGTCAGCTCATGGAGACAAAAACGTGAGATGCAACCTCTGGCGGCAGCTCCAATGCACCCTCAATTCCAGGGACTCGCACGGAGATGTATTCCCCCACTTGTTCCAAGGAAATACGGGCCCCAGGGCGCAATCCACCCTCATCCAATTGGAGCAGTAGCTCGGGCTCCACCTGTATCCTTTCGGACAGCCTGTGAATGATGACTTCTTGATCCGGCGCATAGCTACTCATGGCGTCAACTAGTGTGACCAATCCCGCAGCAAAAAGAGGAGCTTCGTCCCCGCCAAGCTCTTCCAGACCCGGAATTGGGTTGCCATAAGGAGATTCCTTGGGTCGGCCCAAGAGATCGAACAGACGCTGTTCGACCCTCTCGCTCATGACGTGTTCCCAACGGCAGGCTTCCTCGTGCACAAAGGCCCAGTCCAGCCCAATGACATCTGAGAGCAGCCGCTCGGCCAGTCGGTGTTTGCGCATGACCCGTGTCGCCTTGTCACGGCCATCTGCCGTCAGCTCTAAGTGCCTGTCGCCCGAAACAATCACCAGGCCATCGCGTTCCATTCGCCCGATGGTCTGGGAAACGGTGGGGCCCGAGTGGTGCAAGCGCTCAGCAATACGCGCCCGCAAGGCAACAATGTTCTCCTCTTCCAACTCGAGGATGGTCCGCAGGTACATTTCAGTTGTGTCGATCAGATCAGCCACGGCAGCGTCCTCCTGTTATTGGGCAAGATTTAAGGCATAAGACATCATCTCTACGTTATCCTGCTTCGGCCCGTCCCGGGAAACCCAGCGGCGCTCGGCTTTGCACAGTCGTGTTAATACGCCAGTTGGTGAGACATTTTTCCTCTGGGCCTACTTCATACGGCAGAATTGGCAACAGCCCTTGGCTCAATACACACCTTCCATCGCTTAATTTTGGAGCAACTCGTGAGCGAATCCACGCCCCTCACCATCCCTGCCAACCTGCGACCGGCCGACGGCCGCTTTGGCGCTGGTCCGTCCAAGGTTCGTCCCGAGCAGGTTGCGGCGCTCTCCGCGGCCGGTACCACCCTGCTGGGCACCTCCCACCGTCAGGCCCCGGTCAAGAACCTGGTAGGCGATGTTCGGAGCGGTCTGAAGCAGTTCTTCAACGCTCCCGACGGCTACGAAGTGATCCTCGGCGTTGGCGGCTCCACCGCGTTCTGGGACGTGGCAACATTTGGTCTCGTTGAGAACAAAGCTCAGCACCTCTCCTTTGGCGAATTCGGCTCCAAGTTTGCCTCTGCCACCAACAACGCGCCGTTCTTGGCCGCGTCCTCCATCATCAAGGCCGATCCCGGCACGCGCCCGGTGTCCGTCGCCGAAGCCGGCGTTGACGCTTACGCCTGGCCCCAGAACGAAACCTCCACCGGTGTCGCTGCCCCCGTGAAGCGCGTTGCCGGTGCCGATGAAGGCTCATTGGTCCTGATCGATGCGACCTCCGCCGCAGGCGGCCTGGCCGTTGATGTGAGCGAGAGCGATGTCTATTACTTCGCGCCCCAGAAGAATTTCGCGTCCGACGGCGGCATCTGGCTTGGTCTGTTCTCCCCCGCAGCCCTTGAGCGTGCAGCTCGCATCGCCGCCTCCGACCGCTGGGTTCCGGACTTCCTGAACCTCAAGACGGCCATTGACAACTCACTGTTGAACCAGACGTACAACACGCCTGCGCTCTCCACGCTGGTGACCTTGAACAACCAGGTCCAGTGGCTCAATGACAATGGCGGCCTGGACTTCGCCTCGTCCCGTACGGCCGATTCCGCGGGCCGCCTGTACACTTGGGCCGAGGAATCCGCCGTCGCCACCCCGTACGTGGTGAACCCGGAAGACCGCTCCAACGTCATTGTCACCATCGACTTCGACGAGTCGGTTGATGCTGCCGCTGTTGCCAAGGTGCTGCGCGCCAACGGCATCGTGGACACCGAGCCTTACCGCAAGCTGGGCCGCAATCAGCTGCGCATCGCAACCTTCGTGGCCATCGATCCCGATGACATCACGGCACTGACCAAGTGCATCGACTACGTCATTGAGAACATCTAGCTCTCAAGAACCAAAAAGCTAAGGCCGCTTCCTGGAAAGGAAGCGGCCTTAGCTTTTGCGTGATCTTTATCTACCCCGGGCGGCTCACCTTGAGTGAGGCTCGGGTGCAGACTCTGAGCTAGTTATTCTCGTCAGCGCCATCTTGAGAATCAGCGTCATCGAAACCGTCAGCGTCGTCATCCTCAGAAGTCCCGGAATCGTCCCCCGAATCAAAGGCGTCCGAATCAAAGGCGCCGGAATCAACAGTGCCGGCGTCAGCACCGTCGTCGTGCGCTTCCGTCGCGTCCCGCTCGGAAGAAGAACCGGTGGCCTGCTCAGCGGCGTCGTCCTGCTGATCTTCGGGACGAACCCGCTCAGCCCACGGCACCCAGGCAGGCGCCAGAACGGATTTTTCGGTGGGCAGCATGCCAACCTCGTTGACCGTGGACTCCTTGCTGCGCGAAATACGGCTCAACGAGGCAAACCACACCCAGCCGGAGTATCCGGGCTGCCGGGACTCGAACAAGTGCGTCACGCAGCGAACACCTTCACTGCGCGCGCCGAGGTGCTTACCAATGGCTGCATCGCTGGCAATGGTGGCCACAGCAGCTCGAGCAGTGCTCACATCAGCTGCGAGGAAAGCGTCAGGCTTACCCACACGCCACACCGGAATACCGGGCAGCGCTTCGGGATTATCAGCTGCATCGGCGGCTGTAGTGCTGGGAATTTCGGTCATGGTGGGCACCGTTACGCGTCGAAGTTGTCGGCAACCTTGCGCAGCGCAGCAGCAATTTTGCTTGCGTCGCCGTCAGGATACTTGCCGTTATTGAGAGAACCAACAGAGTGCTCAAGCAGCGAAACCAGGTCCTGAACAATCGGGGCCAGATCGCGGGCGGGCATGCGCTTGGCCTTGGCCACGGAGGCGCTGTGGTCAAGAATCTTCGCAGCCATGGCTTGGGCTCCCTTGCGTCCGTCGGCCACACCAAACTCCATGCGCATTCCGGGCTTGATGTCACTGACATCAGCTGGGAGGGCGTTGGCTCGCAGGAAAACCTCACGACCGTCGTCGGCCGCAATGATGCCAAAACCCTTTTCGTTGTCGTACCACTTCACTTTGCCGATAGGCACTGTCATTACCCCTTAAAAGTTGAAAGTCGCGAACTGCATTCCATACCTGTGCGGTTGCTCTACGCCGTTCCCGGTCCCGGGAATCTGGCGGGCGGTGCCTGCAGCGGTAGGTTGCGCAGCTCTACTGAGTACAAGGTTACCGTGTTGAAGAAAACTGCGCGGCTTTGTGCCTTTCCTGTCCGCTGTTAGCGTTATGTTCATGAGCCCCCTATATTCCGCCCCGCAGCGCGTAAGCCGCGGTTGGCAGCTGTTCAACTACACAGCCATGGCCATGGCCATGGTCGCCCTGATCGCCCTGATTGTGGTGTTGCTTAGCAAATGGGCCGGCGGCACTCCGTGGCCTGGCTTCAACTGGATCGCCATGATCGCCCTTCCGTTGGCCTTTCTCATGATGGGAACCAGCGTTCTGTTCTCCGTGGCCGCCCGCCGCCGCCTTTAGATCCTTGGGCACACTGGCTGCCTTCGCCGCCGATCTGGCCGGCCGGACTGACCACCAGTTACTCCGGCTCTTTACCCTGCGCCCCGACGCGATCACTCCCCCGGTGGCCAACTTCGCCGACCTCGCCAGCCGCCTCGCAACCACCGCCAGCATCAACGCCGCGCTCGATCAGCTCAGCCTCCCGCAGTTGCACGTCCTCGCCGCAATTCCCCGCGGCGCCGATCATGCCGAGCTGGAATCGCTTCATGAGCTAGCTCTGATCCTCCGTGCGGATCCCCTTGAGCTTGCACTTCCTACCCAGAAGTACGACGGCGGCACCCGCCTTTTTCTGCCCCTCGCCGCCGTGGGGCTCGCCGTGGGCAGTGATGATGGTGCGCTGCGGGTGGGCGTCGGTGACGCGGGCGCGATTCCCCTCAGCGCGTTTGCAGATTTCCCAAGCGCGCCGAAACCACGGCTAACGCCTGTCTCCCCAGCGCTACGCGACAACGCCGTGGGCAGTGCTGTTGAAGCGTTGTTGCGCACCATGAGCGCGCTCCTGGACGTGGTGGGCCATACGGGAATCAGTGCCTTGCGAGGTGGCGCCATCGGTATCCGCCCGGTGCGCGAACTATCCAAGGCACTGGATGCCGGGGCCGAAACCGTGCACTTCTACCTGGAGCTGGCCGCGGCCGCACAACTCGTGACCTTTGACGAAGCCGACCGCCGGTGGCGCGCTCATGACTCGAGCACTCATGAAGAGCGCACGCATGAAGCATCCTGGAGGGCGTTGGAGCGGCCCGATCAGTGGTTTGTCCTGGTTCGGTCGTGGCTGAGTAGCGTCCGGCCACCCTCTGCACAGATCAGGCCACTGTCTCCCTACGATCCTCCCCGCCAAGCACAATGGTGGCGCCGTCAGATGGCTTCCACTCTTGCCAACCTGGGAGCTCTGGCCACTGACCCGCTCGCGGCCGATGCGGCAGCGCCAGATATCCGCACGCTCATGGAGGCAATAAGCTGGCTCCATCCGCGGCAGACTGCCGCCCTTGGCCACGAAATTCCGGCACTAGTGCAGGAAATGGAATGGCTCGGCATCACCGGCGCGGGTGCGGTCAGCGTCCCTGGCCGTGCGGCCGTCAACAACCGGCCAGCAGTGGCCATGGCAACCCTGCGCGCATTGCTGCCCGCACCCGTTGAGAATTTTGTGCTGCAGGGAGACCTGACAGCGATCGCTCCGGGTTTCCTAGCCCCCGAGCTCACCTCGACGCTTAAGCTCATGGCCGTCCCCGAGGGGCGCGGCGCCGCAGGAATCTTCAGGTTCAGCCAACACTCGCTCGAGGCCGCGGCCTCCGGCGGCATGAGCCGTTCCTCCCTGCTGAATTTCCTCCAAGAGCGTTCAAGCACAGCTGTGCCACAATCATTGGAGTTCCTCATTGCCGAGGTGTTCCGGAACCGTCAGGACGGTGACGTGTCCGCTGAGTCCGAGCCGCGCATTTCCTGCGTTCAAGCACTAGCACCGTCCCCATCAGCAGCTCAGCGGTGGGCGGCGCAACCACCGGTGCCAGGCACCGGCGTCGTCCATGACGAGTCAGATGCTCTTGCGCAGCTCAAACGCTTGCGGAGTCAGCCCGTCTGGGCCAATGATGGGGTGGGCGAATCTGGTCCGGCACTGGTCATGGAAGAATTGCGGCAGGCGTTGGAGCACGGCAGGATCCTGCGCGTGCGGGCGGTGAACAGGGATGGCGAGATCGAGGAGCTGCTGCTGCTTCCGGTGTCGCTGGACGCAGGGATGTTGCGGGCCCGGCTGGCAGCTACGGGACGGGAGCGCCGGCTCAGTATTCACCGCATCATCTCCGCCCTAGCGAAACCACAGGACCCAGAACCTCTGAGCCCCGCCCCGCAGCCCATCGAAGCTGACCATGCAAGCCCATCCAGCGGCAGCACTACTACCAGCAGGGAGCGTCATGACTGACGGACCGTTGATCGTCCAGAGCGATAAAACCATCCTGCTGGAAGTGGCGCATCCGCAGGCTGACGATGCTCGCCATGCCCTTGCCTCGTTCGCTGATTTGGAACGCGCTCCAGAGCACATGCACAGCTACCGAATCACGCCTCTGGGGCTGTGGAACGCGCGGGCAGCCGGGCACGACGCTGAACATGTGGTGGATACCCTGCTGCGCTTCTCGCGCTACCCCGTGCCCCATCCGTTGCTGTTGGACATTGCGGAAACCATGGCCCGGTATGGCCGGCTGCGGCTGGAGAAGGACCCCACCCACGGACTGGTTCTGCGCAGTGACGACGAGTTAATCCTTGAGGAAGTGGCCCACGGAAAAAAGGTTGCGGCGCTGCTCGGCGCCCGGGTTGACCCGCTAACGGTAGTGGTTCACGGCCCTGCCCGCGGTGAACTCAAGGCACTGCTGTTGCAGGCAGGCTGGCCCGCTGAGGATCTGGCCGGTTACGTCGACGGGACGGCGCACCTCATTGCGCTCACGGACACTGTGCTCACGGACACTGCCGGGGCTGAAACTGCGCTGACGGACACGGCTGTGGCCGACAGCGGGGACCTCACCAAGGAGAGCACCACCAACACCCCAACTCCTTGGACATTGCGCCCGTACCAGCGCCAGGCTGTTGAGAATTTTTGGGCAGGAGGATCGGGGGTCGTGGTGCTCCCGTGCGGCGCGGGCAAGACCATCGTGGGGGCGGCCGCCATGGCCGCGTCGGGGACCACCGTCCTGATTCTGGTCACCAACACCATTTCCGCCCGGCAGTGGAAGGCCGAGCTACTCAAGCGCACCACGCTGACCGAGCATGAGATCGGCGAGTATTCCGGTGCGCTCAAGGAGCTGCGCCCGGTCACGATTGCCACCTATCAGGTGCTCACCACGCGTCGCAACGGCCTGTTCACGCACCTGGATCTGCTCAACGATCACGATTGGGGCCTGCTCATTTACGATGAGGTGCATCTGCTACCGGCCCCCATTTTTCGCATGACAGCGGACCTCCAGGCCCGCCGACGGCTGGGACTGACAGCCACATTGGTGCGTGAGGATGGCCGCGAAGGCGAGGTTTTCGCCCTGATCGGCCCCAAACGGTACGACGCCCCGTGGAAAGATATTGAGGCTCAAGGCCACATCGCGCCAGCCGATTGCGTTGAGGTTCGCGTGGACCTGAGCCGTGCCGAGCGGCTCGCCTATGCCACCGCGGACGACGGCGGGAGGTACCGAATGTGCGCCACCTCCCCCGCCAAGTCTGTGGTTGCGCAGGCGCTGGTGGCATCCCATCCGGATGAGCAAATCCTAGTGATTGGCCAATACCTGGATCAGCTAGAGGGCTTGGCTGCGGCATTGCAGGCTCCATTGATCACCGGCAGCACAAGCGTCAAGGAACGCCAGAGGCTCTTTGACGAGTTCCGGCAGGGCCGGATTTCCGTGCTGGTGGTCTCCAAGGTGGCGAACTTCTCGCTGGACTTGCCGGAGGCCTCCGTGGCGATTCAGGTATCAGGGGCGTTTGGTTCCCGGCAGGAAGAGGCCCAGCGGCTGGGCCGGCTCATGCGCCCCAAAGCCGACGGCCGGACTGCCCGTTTCTACACCGTTGTTGCCCGCGATACCGTGGATGCCGACTTTGCGGCCAAACGTCAGCGCTTCCTCGCTGAGCAGGGCTACGCCTATCGGATCATGGACGCCCAAGAACTCGACTAACCCCTCACACAAACCATCGCTCACCTATGGCGCGTTTCCCACCAACTCTTGCTCACCTATGCGATCCGGCAACCCTGCTGGCAAACTAAGCCTCGCTGCCCTTGCTCCGCCACACCCACTCAGGAGTAGGATCAAAAACTAGGGGATTCTCCGCCGTTCGCGTGCACCATCTGGAGGCGTCATGAGCACCGAAGAAGCAGTAGCCGCCCACTACAGCCGCGGCAATATACTGGAGCGGTTGCTGGACGTTGTCAAGAAATCCGGCGGAAATCCAGCACACTTCGCCCCAGCAGACTTGCAGAATGCCGACCAATTGCATATTGGCGGGGCGGCATCTACCACGCGCGTTGCCACTCGGGCAGGGGTCAATGCGGGCAGTCATGTGATCGATCTGGGCTCAGGATTGGGCGGCGTTTCGCGGCACGTGGCCCACGATTTTGGGGCAACCGTGCAGGGCGTAGACCTGACACCTGAATTCGTAGAAGCGGCCCGCTCCATCACCGAATGCACCGGACTCTCGGACCACGTGACGTTCAGCCAAGGCAGCATCTTGGCTTTGCCGTTCGACGATGACAGCTTTGATGTGGCTCTCATGTTCCATGTGGGCATGAATATTCAAGACAAGGACAAGGTCTTTGTTGAGGCCGCCCGCGTCCTCCGCCCCGGCGGCATCTTTGCCGTGTACGACATCATGCTCCTGGGCGGCGACACTGAACAGTATCCCCTGCCGTGGGCGGTCACGCCGGACACTTCCTTTGTGCAACCGCCCTTGGCGTACACCGATGCGCTGGCCCAAGCTGGTTTTGCCGTTGACCACGAAGCGAAGCCCCTGGCCGAGGGCGTTGAGTTTTTGGAGCGCGCACTGTCCTCCGGAGGGCCTGTTGGAGTGGAGGTCGGTGCCATGTCCAACCTCTTGACAGCTTTCACGTCCGGGATTCTGGCCCCGGTGGAGATTTACGCTCACCTCCCCTGAAATCTCTCCCGGTCCCCTTTGGGTCAGACGCCATGTGAACCAGCCCCCTTAGAACACGATTCGCAGCTCGCCCAGTGAGTTTGCCAGCTGCGGATTCCCCGAAACTGTGCTGATATCTGTGACCGGTATCCTTCCGGACAGGCTGCGGCAGAGCTCCAGGCCGTCGGTGCGCAGCCTCGCTTCTGGCACGCCCTGACCCAGCTGCCATGAGCTGGCCACCTCCCCCGTCAGTTCAAGTTCGACGGCGGGCCCCTCACCCCACGCTGTGGCTGCGTCTCGCATAATTTGTGCCATCACCGCAGCATCGAGAACAGTGGCGATGCGCGGTGCTCCGGTTGCCCTCGCCAG
This sequence comes from Arthrobacter alpinus, assembly GCF_001445575.1. Taxonomy (NCBI): domain Bacteria; kingdom Bacillati; phylum Actinomycetota; class Actinomycetes; order Micrococcales; family Micrococcaceae; genus Arthrobacter; species Arthrobacter alpinus. Next base: position 4,043,146 of record NZ_CP013200.1, read on the forward strand.
ATCCATCCCATGCATCCAAGCGTCGCGCAGATAGATCACATTGAACAGGTACCCCAAACGCAGCGGAGCATTTCCCGGGGCCATGGTGGCGTCCACGGGAATTCCCGCCAGAAAAGAGGGGAAACTACCCACACGCTTGGCAACCTTGGCAATGTTGGCACGGTAGTTCTGCCACAAGGCACCAGACGACAAGCCTGCGTGGTCCTGAATTTGAACTTCGTTGGCTGCGTCCAAGAGCGAAAGGTGAGGGTGCCGCCGTCGTCCGCGTTCCCGGCGCCACAGAACAGTGGCCACGCTGAGCAGATCTTCTTGGGCACCCAACAAATGCGCGGCCATGTCACGAACCGTCCAACCCGTGCATTCGGTGTCCAGCCGCCACTGTTCGGTGGTGAGTACCTCGAGGGCATCAGCCACAGCTCGCATGACGGAGGGTAGGCGGCGGCCGCATCGGCCTTGGTGGAGGCGGAAACTGTGGTGGCGTTGATGGCGGAATTCATGGCGATTTCCCTCAGGGAGTGTAGTGGGCCAGCCACATGTCCAGCGCGGGGTCCAGCAGCCGGGCGTACCGGCCATCCTCGGGCCCGGCGTGGGGCTCATTGGCTAATTGTTGAGAGACGACGCCGGCAACCACCGAGGTGAACAGCAGCAGGGCCTCCTCGGTGGCGGCGTCCGGGATGAGCCGGCCCCGCTCGACGGCAAGCACCAGCAGTGCTTGCGATGTAGCAAACATGGTGACGCTGGGCGCGTACGCCTGCGCCGAGGGCTCGAAGCCCGGCACCGGCCGCCAGTTCAACAGCTGAGCCATGACCGGATGCAGAAGCGAATACCTCATGTAGGCTCGGGCTCCTTCAAGAAGTGCCGCCACCGGATCACCGTCATGACGCTCCAGATTGCTGGCGTCTGCAACCGTGGCCAGGAGCTGCGCGGCGCCTTGGGCAAAAGGGAGTCGTAAAGCGCTGATTTTGCCGGGAATACTCATAAATTGACGGTGGCTTCATGCCCACGGCACGAGCCACAGCCGAGAGCGACATGCCAGCGACGCCGTCGCGCGCCATCAAGTCAACGGCCGCGGCAAGGATTTCCTCGATGGTTTCCTGCCTGCGGACGTGCCGTCTGTCCTGCTGCCTGACTTGCCGCTTGTCTTGGAGCGCATCCATAGTTTCAGTCTGCGCCTAACACCATTAGGAAAACAAGGGCATGTTAGGGAAAATTTTCAGGCACGCGAGCAAGCGGTTAAGCCAGAGCCTTTGTGAGCGAGCCCAGCGCCTCGGAAACCGGCGGCAATTCCGGGTGCCAAGCGCGCTCCCACTCAAGGCAGACCCACGGATCGCTGATGCCTCGGGCCGCTAGAGTCTCGGCCACCAGATCCCGCATGGCCAGCAATGGCAGCTCACCCTCCCCGGGCAGCGTGAGCGTCACCGAGTTGGTGCCCGGATTCCGCACGCCATCCTTATATTGGGCATAGGCCACACTGTCCGTGAGCAGCTCTGCCGTTCGGGTCGGCGCTTCGTCATAACGCCACGGGTGCATTAGATCCCAGATCACCTTGACCGGCGCAGCAGCATCAACATGGGCCAAAATACGCACAATGTCGCAGGCACGCGGGTGCGAATCGTGGGTCTCCAACAGGATGGTTACCCCGAGCTCACGGGCCCGCTGAGCCGCCAAATTGAGTCGCTGCGCACCCAGCCGGTCCGCCGCCGCCAACTCCGCCGACGGCGCCGCCCCAACATCGCACGGCTCCAGTCCGGCCCCCGGAAACACCCGCAGCTGCGGGCCCGTCTGGGGATTGCCGGTATCGGAGGTACCAGCGGGGGTGTTGCCGGCGGACAATTCTGCGCAAAGTTCGACGGCGGCCAGCAAGTCCCCGAGGACCGGATCGTTCGCGCCGAGCTCGTCGTGATCATCGCCGACCGTGGGTGCGGCACCGGTGCCGTCAGCGCCGCCGGCTGCGCCGGCCGCGTCAGGGGCAGTGGCGCCGGTAGCGGCAGCGACAGCGGTGCCGTCAGGGGTGCCGTCTGCGGTGCCGTCAGTGGCAGCGGCGCCGGCAGCGGCAGCGTGGCTCGAGGTGAGGGTCCCGCCGTCGCACTTCCTTAGACCCGGCGCCCGGACATCAAGCGGCTCACAAATCTTGACATAACTTGCCACCGAGAGCACCGTGATTCCCGCATCGTTCAACTGACGGACCACTGCCGTGCGCGCGGCAACGTCCATGCCGGGGTAGGCGAACTCGCCGTCAGCCACCCGGATCTCAAGGCCGGCGGCCCCGGCAGCATGGGCAGTGGCGATGACCTGGGCTAGGGAATCGCCAGGACAGCCAAGCGTGGAAAATGCCAAGGGCACGGTGAACCTTTCAGAAAGCGTGGTCGATGGTCCCAGACTAGTGCGGTAACCGCTTTCCAACAATGGCCGGAGCCGGCAAAGCAACCCTGCCCTGGCTGGACCAATGCCGTGACTGGACTGGTCCTGAGCCCCCCTACCTGGACGAACTGTCCCGGAGCGGCCAGCCCCAAGCTAATGACCGGCCAGGTCCGCTCCCTCGCCGCGTCAGGAAATTTTTCGCAGTCCCCACTAGCAGCTGGGAACTCTCTGGGCGTAAGCTGACAGGACATACCCAAGGAATATCCAGCGTATTCCCAGCCAATGGTCGGAGACTGAAATGGTGAAAAAGACTGGACCTGAAGCCAAGCTGCTTGTTGTAGACGACGAGCCCAATATTCGCGAGCTCCTTTCAACCTCCCTGCGTTTCGCCGGGTTTGAGGTCATCGCCGCAGCCAATGGCCGCGACGCGTTGGCCGCTGCGGAAGAGCACAATCCCGATCTTGCCGTCTTGGACGTCATGCTCCCGGACATGGACGGATTCACCGTGACCCGCCGCCTGCGCGCGGCCGGCCGGCACTTCCCCGTCCTGTTCCTGACGGCGCGCGATGATACCGAGGACAAGGTTACCGGCCTGACAGTGGGCGGCGACGACTACGTCACCAAGCCGTTCAGCCTGGATGAGGTGGTGGCCCGCATCCGCGCCGTACTGCGCCGCACTCAGCCCACGGAAGATGATGACGCCGTACTGCGCGTTGCCGATCTAGAGCTCGACGACGACGCCCACGAGGTGCGCCGCGCCGGCAAAACGGTGGAACTGTCCCCCACCGAGTTCAAGCTGCTGCGCTACTTGATGCTCAACCCGAACCGCGTGCTGTCCAAGGCCCAAATCCTTGACCACGTGTGGGAGTACGATTTCAACGGTGACGCCTCCATCGTGGAGTCCTACATCTCCTACTTGCGCCGCAAGGTGGACATTGACGCATCCCTGCCTGCCCTCATTCAGACCAAGCGCGGCGTCGGTTATGTGCTGCGGACGGCCGACAAGCGCTAGCCGCCCACTAATACATTGATTACGTTGTGGAAGAACGCCTCCCTGCGCTCACAGCTGGTGGCCATCATCAGCGCCCTGCTCAGTGTGTCCCTGCTGGCGCTGGGCGCCACAACGTTTCTTTTGCTGCATTCCTTTCTGGAAGACCAGATGGATACGCAGCTGACAACCTTCCAGCGCTCCATTGTGGGGTACGGGACGGTGGACTCGCAGAACACTGGCCAGACGCCCTTTGCTTTTGACTACTATGTGGGGTTCCATTTTTCGGATGGTTCACTGGCGGATCAAAACCGCTCTGGTCAGGACAAGCCGGTCTTCCCCAACTACTCCATGGACCAGGCACAGTCGCTCAACGGCAAGAAGTTCACTGTGGCCAGCACCGACGGCGGTGCCGCTTGGCGGGTGACAGTGATCGCCCCACAGAAGTTCAGTTTCAGCACAGCGGAGACGAGCCCGAGCGCCACCCCATATGTGGGCTATGTGGTGGTGGGCCTCCCCTACGAAACCCTCAACATGACAATGGAGCGCCTGGCCGTGGTCATTGCCGGGGTCGCCATTCTCGCGGTCACCCTCGGCACCATGATCGCGTACTGGACAGTCACCCGTTCCTTCAGGCCGCTTAGTCGCGTGGAGAAAACCGCCGCAGCCATTGCCGCAGGAGACCTGTCCCGACGCGTGGATATTGAGAATCCCGCCACGGAAGTGGGCCGATTGTCCGGCTCCCTCAACGCCATGCTGGCCCACATTGAGCATGCCTTCGCCGCCCGGACTGCCTCCGAGAAGAAGATGCGCCGCTTTGTGGCCGATGCTTCTCATGAACTTCGCACCCCGCTAGTGACCATTCGTGGCTTCTCCGAGCTGTACCGCCACGGGGCCCTGCAGACTCCGGAGGACGTGGGCACGGCCATGGGCCGGATCGAAAGTGAAGCGAAGCGCATGGGCGAGCTTGTCGAGGACCTGCTGATGCTGGCTCGTATCGATGAGCAGCGCCCCCTGCAACTCAAGCCCGTTGACCTGCTCATCATTGGCCACGACGCTGTCTTGGATGCCAGAGCTTCCGATCGTGAGCGTACCTTTAAAGTCTTGGGGCTCGACGGCGGATCTGGCACCTCTGCGCCGACCGTGGGAGACGAGGCGAAACTGCGTCAGGTCGTCACGAATTTGATGGGCAACGCCCTACGGTACACCCCCGATGGATCTCCCATTGAGGTCTTGGTTGGGACCCGGACGGAAGGTGCCACACAGTACTCGGTCATCAAGATTCGCGATCATGGCCCTGGCATCTCCCCTGAGGAAGCACCGCGCGTTTTCGAACGGTTCTACCGGGCAGATTCCTCCCGCGACAGGAACACCGGCGGCAGCGGGCTCGGCTTGGCCATTGTCTCGGCCATTGTGGCTTCCCACGAAGGCACCGTCAGGGTTGAAGAGACGCCTGGCGGCGGAGCCACACTGTCCATTGAGCTGCCTCATCACGCCGACGTTTCCGGCGTTGATTCCTCCACAGACTAGGCCGGGAGCCGCGCTTCGCACGGTTGGGTATTTGGGGGTTTCGCTACCTCCAAGTCAGCTCCTAGGCTTGGCGTGCCAGTGATAATCACTGCACACCAGGAACAAAGGCAAGGTAAATCCCATGGCACAGTTCAACGTCAACAGTGACGATCTCGCACTAAAAAGCACAGCGGTCAAGGGGTCCATTGACAGGATCCGCACCGAGGTGGACGCCATGAAGCGCAATCTCCTGGATCTCCAGTCGTCGTGGACGGGAACGGCCGCCACCAACTTCCAGACACTCATGGTGGAGTGGCACGCCACGGAACTCAAGGTGGAGGCGTCATTGGAGAGCATTAACTCAGCCCTGTCCATGGCCGCAACACAGTACGCCCAGGCAGAGGCCGCCAATACACGCATGTTCACAGTTCGCTGACCAAGGCATATTCCGGCCGGCGACCAGTATATGCGAACGGTCCGGGAATGTGTTTGGCAAACTCTTCCCTTCGAGCGGGGCGCTGTCCTAGTGAGGCCCCGCGAAATTCCCGGTCAGCGTTTGCCGCCAGCAGTGCGCTATCCGAGTCAGGCCGCAGCCAAATTTCAGGCCAGTGTGGGCCGCCAGCAGTGCGCTATCCAAGTGAGGCCGCAGCCAAATTTCAGGCCAGTGTGGGCCGTCAGCGGTGCTCACCGACAGGTACCCGGCGACCGGCTTCTTGGGCATTCGATCCTAAATAATTAGAATGTATATAGCAGAAAACTATGTGCATTCTAAGTTTACTAGTATAAAATGAAGCATGGACATGGCAAACTGGTCCGAATCTTCAGAGGATTCCAACCTTTCCGGACCGTCAGACTCAGGATTCAATCTCGAGGAACCAATCGAGAGTAACTCGGCCGCGAGCTTCGAAGCAGCAAAGGAATCCCCAACAGCCACCCCTCACCCAAAGCCCAGCGGTGCTCAACCCGCAAGATGCTCTGAACCATTCAGCGGCACTGAACCCTTCAGTGGCCAAGACGCAGCCGCCTCACCTCTGGAAGAGTGCTGGGCCAACCTTAAAGCCAGCAGGCTAGGTGCAGGTTCGGAGTGGATTCTCCGAAATGTCTTGCGATTTGCCGAACCGCTAATCCTGCCACGGCCAATCACGGTCCCCGTTTACGGTGGGACCAAGCGTGTTCAGCGGCTTCTGCCAACCCTCACGGCTGAGGAACAAGAAAATTACGTAGCGTGGACGCCGCAGCTTGGCGCAGCAGCCTTGGCTGAATTGGACCCTGAAGATCTCAATGATGAAGACGTGCTCAATTATATTCAGGCCTCGGAACGTCAGGCGTCCTGGGCCATGGCCCGGCAGGCGAAAGCTATCCACGTATTCGCCACACGACGCCCGCCGGTACTCGGCGAGGATCCGCCAGTGAAGCACCCGGACCGGTCGCGCTATGCCACGGCTGAGATCATGGCCATGTTTGGCATTGGCACTGGGGCAGCAGAACATCTGATCACCGACGCCGAGCTTCTGGTCCAACATTTACCTGACACCTTTGCCCAGTTCAGTGATGGTTCCTTGGACCAGCGCCGAGTCCGGGCGGTAATTCGTGGATGCGAGAACACGCCGCCGCAAAGCCTGCACGAAATCGAAAACAAGTTCCTCAATTCCGCAATGAGTTGCAATCCGAATGCGCTCACCAGGAAAGTTCGTGGCATTGCAGAACGGCACAATCCCGAACCCATTGAGCAACGCCACCGGAGGGCCCGGACCAACCGAGACGTCTGGATCACTCCCCTGCCAGATGGCATGGCGTGTTTGGGAGCCCGCCTTCCAGCCACGGAAGCCACCCTGCTTTTCAATTCACTGGAGGACTGGGCCAAGGCAGCCAAGACCAATGGAGAAGACAGCCACGGGACCACGCCTACGGGGCGGCCGTCACGCTCGCTTGCAGAGTACCGCGCAGATGTCCTGGTGGATTTGCTCCACCAGGTGCTACTGCACTCTCCTTCGGGTTCCGAGGCCAACGAATCAGCTGCAGCACCCCCTCTTCCCGGGCAGCCATGGGGGCCATATTTCAAGAAACGCATCCCAGCGGTTCTGAACATCACGGTTTCTGCCGACAGGCTCTTGGGAGTATCGAACGATCCAGCCACACTGGACGGTTACGGGCTCATTCCCCTCGACGACGCCAAGGAATTGGCTGCCACAGCAAAATTCTGGCGAAGATTCCTCACTGACCCGGATTCGGGGCGCATTGTGAGCGTTGGCAGAAAAACCCGAAAACCTCCAAAGGCCATGGCCCGGGAAGCGCGTTTTCGGGACCCGGTTTGCACCGGAATTGGCTGTGACCGCCCCGCCAGATCTTGCGAACTGGACCACACCACTCCTTACAACAGATTTGTTTACTCTAGCGATGGCGCAGTCCGGCCATTAGGCGAGACCAGCCTCGAGAACTTACGTCCCCGGTGCCCGTACTGCCATCATGTCAAGGACGATCCCCACACCGGGTGGATCGTGGAAAATGTCAGCCCTGGCGTCATTAGGACCGTGACACCCACCGGCCGTGTCTATCTTCAGACACAAGGCGGCATGGCGCCACCGTTCTAAACGCAAGGGTTCTGGCGCCGCCGTTCTAAACGCAAGGGTTCTGGCGCCGCCGTTCTGAACACAAGGGTTCTGAGTGCCATAGCTGCGAGCACTACAGTTCTGAACACAAGGAATCAGAACGCAAGGGATCAGAACCCAAGCGTTCTGATCCCTGTTCGTTCTATGCTTCGAGAGTTCCCTGGTGAAAGCGCAAGCGCCACTGCTTGCCATCGAGACTCCACAGTGAGCTCCGCAAAACTGAGCGCCCCTCTGAACTGCTCCGGTAGCGCAGCAACGCGGTCGAGGTATCAAGCTGAGTGAGCGCCATGACCTCCATGTCGATGGCAGCTGATTGTGCCTCGCTCAGCATCTGCATGGTTTCGGTCCTAGTCCACACTCGACCGCTGCTACCTATCTCTTCGAAATCGGGGTGCAACAATTCTGCAACCCGGAACGGATCGGAGCGGACCTGCGGATCCAGTAGCTCTCTCTCCTGTTCGATGACTGCTTCAATGCCCGTTGCTGGGCCTGGGGCAAAAGAAGGATCCGGCTCATCATCCAGAACGGAGAACAGATCAGGCTGGTCCTGATCCCCAAAGAGTGCTGGTTCACCAAATGCTGCGGGCACTAAGTCACGGACCGGTGCAGGCGCGCTCTGAAGCGAAGTGGAGGTCCCGGCGTCGTATTTCTGAGAAGCGGCAGAGGACATGGTGCCATTGGCGGTCTGTGAGCCGCTGGCGGTCTGGGCAGAGTCTGAGGTTTGGGCAGAGTCTGAGGCCTGGGCACCAGGGAATCCGGGACCCGCGTTCGGCGCGCGCTTGGCTTGGTAGGCGGTGGCGGCGTCCCGAGCACGGTCGTCAGCGGCTTCATTGAGATCGTGACCAGCGTGGCCCTTGACCCATTCAAAGGTGTATTTGCGGCCCACGAGCGCCGCGTCTATCTCCTTGAGTAGTTCAAGGTTCAGTACGGGCTTGCCGTCTGACTTGCGCCAGCCTTTGCGCTTCCAGCCCGGCATCCACTTGGTGACGCTGTTGATGACGTACTGGCTGTCGCACAAGATGTGCAGGGGTTCTTCCGGCACATGGGCCGTGGACTTGAACAGATCCAGGACGGCCATGAGCTCGCCCATATTGTTGGTGCCGTGCGGCCAGCCCCCGGCGCGCCAGCAGTTGTCATCCACATACCAGGCCCAGCCGGCAGGACCAGGGTTTCCAAGAGCCGAACCATCGGCTGCAGCAATAATTGTCATAAGTTACATACTTTCAGACTGCACTGACACTTAAATGCCAAGTGGGTGCCATCTCTGACCCCACCATGGGCAAGCAAAAGGCGCCATTGCCTGTAGCGGGGATGGCGTAAGTCCGCTCCCAACACTCGCAAGCTCGTGTTGGGCCCCTCGCGTCCTTACTTAGGACGCGAGGGGTTCGCGAAATCTTACTGCCCGCGGGGCAATGGCGCCTTTTGCTTGAAGACTAGGGCGTGGGGGTTAGAAACCGCCCATGCCGCCCATGTCGTCTCCGCCGCCGCCAGCCGGAGCAGCCTTCTCAGGCTTGTCGGCGATAACGGCTTCGGTGGTGAGGAACAGTGCAGCAATGGAGGCCGCGTTCTGGAGTGCAGAGCGGGTCACCTTTACCGGGTCGTTGACGCCGGCTGCCAGCAGGTCTTCGTACTCGCCGGTTGCAGCGTTCAAGCCGTGACCGGAGGGCAATGAGCGGACCTTGTCCACTACAACGCCGGGCTCGAGGCCTGCATTGATGGCGATCTGCTTCAACGGAGCGTCAATGGCAACACGCACAATGTTGGCGCCTGTTGCTTCGTCGCCGGTCAAGTTCAGGGAATCGAATGCAGTCACGCCAGCCTGGATCAGGGCAACGCCACCGCCGGGGACGATGCCTTCTTCGACAGCAGCCTTGGCGTTACGCACTGCATCTTCGATGCGGTGCTTGCGTTCCTTGAGCTCGACTTCGGTTGCGGCACCAGCCTTGATGACTGCAACGCCGCCGGCCAGCTTGGCCAGACGTTCCTGCAGCTTCTCACGGTCGTAGTCGGAATCTGAGTTTTCGATTTCGGCACGGATCTGAGCAACACGGCCTGCGATGGCTTCGGCGTCGCCGGCTCCATCAACAATGGTGGTCTCGTCCTTGGTCACAACAACCTTACGAGCCTTACCCAGCAGATCAAGCGTGGTGTTTTCCAGCTTGAGGCCTACTTCTTCAGCGATGACCTGGCCACCGGTGAGGATGGCGATGTCGGAGAGCTGAGCCTTGCGGCGGTCACCGAAGCCCGGAGCCTTGACGGCAACGGACTTGAACAGGCCACGGATCTTGTTCACGATCAGTGTTGCCAGTGCTTCGCCTTCAATGTCTTCGGCGATGATCAGCAGCGGCTTGTTTGAAGCCATGACCTTTTCCAGAACTGCAACAAGGTCCTTGACGCTGGAGATCTTGGAGTTCACGATCAGGATGTACGGGTCCTCGAGGACCGTTTCCTGACGCTCGGTGTCGGTCACGAAGTAAGCGGAGATGTAACCCTTATCGAAGCGCATACCTTCGGTGAGTTCGAGCTCCAGGCCGAAGGTGTTGGACTCCTCGACGGTGATAACACCTTCCTTGCCAACCTTGTCCAGGGCTTCAGCAATGAGTGCACCGATTTCGGTGTCGCCGGCGGAGATGGACGCAGTAGCGGCGATCTCTTCCTTCGTCTCGATTTCCTTGGCGGAAGCAAGCAGCGCCTCGATGACGGCTGCAACAGCCTTCTCGATGCCTCGCTTGAGGGACAGCGGGTCAGCTCCGGCAGCTACGTTGCGCAGGCCTTCCTTGACCAAAGCCTGAGCCAACACGGTTGCCGTGGTGGTACCGTCACCGGCGATGTCGTCAGTCTTCTTGGCGACTTCCTTGACCAGCTCGGCGCCGATCTTCTCGTAAGGATCGTCAAGTTCAATTTCCTTGGCGATGGATACACCATCGTTGGTGATCGTGGGGGCGCCCCACTTCTTTTCGAGAACTACGTTGCGACCGCGCGGGCCCAAGGTAACCTTGACGGCGTCGGCGAGGATGTTCAACCCACGCTCAAGGCCGCGGCGTGCCTCTTCATCAAATGCAATGAGCTTGGCCATGGAGGCTTCAGTCCTTTCGGGACAGTCATTTATACGATTTCTATATCCTCAACTGGCGCCCGCGACGGACGGATTAGCCGCTACTGATCTAGTTACACCAGCGGCGAACCCTCGCCAAGTGAGGAAAGTTCAATACTCTGGCAGCAAAACCGGCTAATAATTAGCAGTCACCACATCAGAGTGCTAACTCAATAATTAGCACTCGACACCACAGAGTGCAAGCGCAGGCGTCACTATGAGCTTGCGGCGAACGCGGGAGCTGCTAGCCCCGTCCGGGACGGGCAGCGCCATGTCCACCGGGAAACTCCTAGCTTTCCCCGTGCATAACCAGCAGGAAACCCCGTGGCTGAGCAACTCAGCGAACCAGCAGGAGATTACGCGCCCGGACCCAATACAACGGCCAGGGGCACGCCCAGCTCAGGCGTCTCCAGCAAGGCCGGGATACCCAACAAGGCACTGAGCGCCTCAGCGTTACCCTTCTGCGCAACGTCGCTGTAGAAAATTACAGAGGTGGCCTGGGGCTGTCCGGCCCAGTTCGCGGACTGCGAAACCATCCACCCATCAGCCTGAACCCGCCCTGCATAACTTGCGGCCAGACCCGACACTCCTGCGGCATTGAAGATGGCAACAGGAACGGTCTTGTCCACCACGGCGGTGGGCGTTGGGGTGGGTGTCGGGGTGGGCGTCGGCGTCGGAGTTTCCGCCGGAGCGGTGGAGGGGGCAGCGCTGGGAGTGGCCGGGGCCGCTGTCGCACTCGGTGCCGCCGTGGAACTCTGGGCCACCACGGCTGCGGGAGGAGTGGTGGTGTTGAACATCTTCGGCATGATGAAGAAGGCCAGCAGGCCCACGCACAGTGCCACGACGCCAACAACCATCAAAGGCATCAATGAGCGCCGCTGGGGATCCAAGGAAGAACGGTGGACGCCGTGACGCGCCGAGTGCTCCTCGATGGCGTCGAATTCATCCCGCGGGTAATTACTCATTGTGCAGTGTCATCCTTGTGGGTTCGGTGGCGAAGGCGTGCGTTTAGTTCCCGAGCCGCCGTGCGGAACGGGCCTGTTGCCGCGACGTACGTAGTCTACGTAGGCGTTTGACCAACATAGGGTCATACGCCAGCGCGGCTTCCGAGTCGATCAACGCATTCAGAACTTGGTAATAGTGGGTCGCTGAGAGCTCAAACATATCGCGGATGGCTTGTTCCTTGGCGCCGGCGTACTTCCACCATTGGCGCTCGAGGTCCAGCATTTGCTGCTCACGCGTGCTGAGGCCCGCCGGGATTGCCGGGTCTTTTGGTGCTGCGACAGGGTCCACAGGGCTGTTCTCCGCTTGGACTGCTTCGGCCACAATAGCCCTCCGTTCCGCTCGCTCACCCGGGCCGCAATCGCCAGCCCGCACTGTCAATGATAAGGGGTGAATCACACCCCTGTCATTTGGGGTTCTGCGGACGAGCAGTGGAGAAGACACGCATCACACTTTAGTTGTGGAGGAATCAGCCGGTACTCGCCATGGCTCACAATGGAACTATGGACAGCGAACCCAGCCTTTTCGACATGCCAGCCCCTGCACCTTGGGATGGCACTCAATTGCAGGCTTTGGCCGCCTTGAAATCCGATCCGCTCTCACAGATGGCGCCGGATTGGGCCGCGGCTCTGGCCCCGCAGGAAACTGCGTTGCGTGCGCTGGGCGCCATGCTTCAAGACGAGTACGACGCCGGAACTCGCTTCCTGCCCCACCCCACCCAGGTGCTGCGTGCCTTGAGCGCACCGCTGACGGAGGTTAAGGTCCTGATTGTGGGCCAAGACCCCTACCCCACCCCCGGACATTCAGTGGGCCTGGCGTTTTCCGTGGACAGAGCTACATACCCGCTCCCCCGCAGTTTGAACAATATTTTCAAGGAGCTCGCCACTGATCTCGGCATCCCTGCGTCGGCCCACGGCGACCTTAGCGCCTGGTCCCGGCAGGGCGTCCTCCTTCTGAACCGGGTGCTCACGGTGGCGCCAGGGGCGGCCGGCTCTCACCGCCGTCGTGGGTGGGAAGAGGTCACCGAAGCAGTCATTCGCACCCTCGCCGCCAGGAAGAAACCGCTGGTGAGCGTGTTGTGGGGCAAAGACGCCCAAAACCTGGCACCGCTGTTGGAGGGGACGGCGGTCATTGAATCGGCGCACCCTAGCCCTTTGTCGGCATCACGCGGGTTCTTTGGCTCCAGGCCCTTTAGCCGCGTCAACGATCAGCTGGTAGCGCAAGGAGGCGCCGCGATCGACTGGGCACTGCCGCAATGACCTAGACTCATTAGGACAACCTAACGTGGCGTAATTATTGCGCCCACCACGCGGGCCCCGCCCGGCACATAGGAGCTCATCGTGACGACAACTAATTCCGCTGCCCCCCGCCCTGCTGGCCGAGGCGGGAAACCCCGTGTCCAGCACACCCTGCAGGTGCTACGCAAGGAAACCCTCAGCCCGCACATGGTGCGGATCGTGGCTGGCGGCCCCGGGTTGGCCAATTTTGCACCCAAAGATGCCACAGACATGTACGTGAAAATCCAGTTCCTGCATCCCGGCATTGAGTACACGGAGCCGGTGGACGTGGAGGCGCTGCGTGAGACGCTGCCGCGTGAGTTCTGGCCCGTGACGCGCACCTATACCGTCCGTTGGGTGGACCTGGCCGCGCAGGAGTTGGCCATCGACTTTGTCTTGCACGGCGATTCCGGCTTGGCCGGTCCGTGGGCAGCCGCAGTTGTCCCCGGCGACAGCATTATTTTCACCGGCCCGGGCGGCGCCTACACGCCCAACCCCGACGCCGATTGGTACCTTTTTGCCGGCGACGAAGCCGCGCTGCCGGCCATCGCTGCGGCCATCGAGTCGCTGCCCGCCACAGCAACCGGTCACGCCTACATTGAGGTCGATTCGGCCGCTGACATTCAACCCGTCGCCAAGCCCGACGGCGTTGAACTCACCTGGGTGTTCCGCGAAGGGGCGACCCCGGCCGAGTCCACGGTCCTGCTGGACGCTGTAGCCAATGGCCCGTGGCCCGAAGGCACTGTTGACGCTTTTGTTCATGGAGAGCGCGAATACATAAAGGCATTGCGCGATCTCCTCTTCAAGCAGCGCGGTCTGGAACGCTCACAAGTTTCCCTCTCGGGATACTGGGCCTACGGCCGAACCGAAGACAACTTCCAAGCCGAAAAGCGCGAGCCCATCGGCAAGATTCTCTAACTGGAAATAACAGCTGGGCTCGGCGGCACAGGCGAGAATCCCTCGCGAGCAGTAAGATCTTCCCGCTCGTACCTCGCGTGCAAAATCCATCCTCGCTCCGGGACGCCCGCCTGTGTCGCTGGGCCTCCCCGCTGGCTGCCAGCTATCGGCGGCGGTTGCGTCGGCGGACTGTGCCGCTGACGCACTGACTTGCCGCTGACTTGCCGTTACCGGCGGCGGTTGCGCCGGCGGACTGTGCCGCTGACGCACTGACTTGCCGCTGACTTGCCGTTACCGGCGGCGGTTACGGCGGCGGTCCTTCTGGCCGTTGCTGCGAGTGAAGGGCCGTGCGGCGTTATCGCCCAGGACCACGCCCGCTGCTACGGCCAGAATGACGATCAGGGCATTAAAGATGCCCACGGCTCCGGATACAGAATCCTCGGGGGTCAGCGTCATGACGAACATGGCGCGGAAGATGGAGAGCCCCACGAGCAAGAAGATGATCGAGGGGACGGCCACCACCAGTTGCGGGGCACCCAGCCGCAGCGAGATGATGCGGGCCAGCATGCCAATCACCACGGCAGCGACCGCTGGCGCAAACCGTCCGCCCAAGCCTAAGTACATACAGAAGTAGTAAACCACGTAGCCGATCAAGGCCACGGCCACCGTAGGCAGCACCAAGCGAACGGCAGTTTGCTCGGCAATACAAATAGCCACCGTGGCCACCGCGACCAAGACCAGCACCCACAATAGGGGCAGCGAGCCTGTGATGGTCTCGGCCACATTGAGCCGCTCAGCCCCAAAAACTGCTCCGGTGACAAGGGCCACCGAAATACCCGCCACAATAGCGCCGAAGCTCAAGAAGGCTGAGAGGAACCGGCCGGCGGCTGTCACGGGGAAGCCATTAATAGCATCCTGAACAGCCGAGACCAGCCTTCCCGAGGGCAGCATCAGCAAGATGCCACCGGCCACCACCACGGATGGACTCAAGGGCAGATGCACCATGAAGCACAGCAGGGCAACGATGGTGACAATGAACGAACTAATGGCCGTCACAAAGAAATCAGGAACCCGCCATTTACCCAAGACCCGGGCCGTTTGCCCCGCAGCAAGGATGGTGACGAAGGCTACGAGCGCGCCGAAGACCGTGCCACCAATGACGCCCACCACGGCAGCAGCAAAAACAGCTTCCGCTACCGAAACCATCCACCGCGGGAACGGCTTGGGCTTTTTGATGATGATGTCCAGGCGCCGGTAGGCCTCATCGCGACTAACACCACCACTGGCAATGTCGGTGACGAGTTCGTGCACTTCCACCAGGCCGGCATAGTTGTTGGTCCAGGACCTGACCACACGCAAGAGCGTGATGGGCACGGCATCTCGCGGAGCATAGTTGATGATGACTGACTGGTTGGTGATGTCGACTTCAATGTGGCGCAAGCCCAGTGCTGCCGTGACGGCGATGATGCTGGTCTCAACCTCGAGGGCACCAGCCCCGTAGCGGAACATGGTTTCGGCCAGTCGCAACGCGAAGTCAATAGTCTTCCGTGCTGACTCTTCGGCCTTGCCCACCTGAATGGTGAAGTTGGCGTAAGGACTGCCAGCCAGCCGGTCAACAATTCTCATGGGCGCTGTGGGCGGGGCCTCCCCCTGCACCAGCTTGCGGAGCATGCGTTTAGCTGTGGCGTTGGCCCGAGCCTGGGCCGGGGTCAGAACTTCTTTTACATCTTTTTTTGGCGCGTCCCCCGACGCTGGATTCCAGCGATCAACTCCCACAAGACACCTTCCACCGTTTTGATTTCCCGATCGGTTGCTCTACTGCGGTGCTGCAGCCTAGCTGGCGCACCAACCGGCCCACGCCACATACTTTAGTAGAACTTTCCTCCGGTGCGGCGCACGTAAAATTGGCGTGCAACCCGCTCCCCCACGCTAGTCCAGATCTTGTACTTCCACGGCGACAGCGGCAGGTCCCAGCACCCGATGAAATCAGTCACAGTCTTGGTGAAGCTGGTTTTGAACAGTCCCAGGCCGTGATGCGGGTGAGTGGGGTCTTTGAGCCGATCCGAGGGCGGCGTTCCGCAGAAATCGTACTCCACCGCTCCGAGCTCCTTCATATCCAAGATGGCTTCCCACTGGATCAGGTGCGAGTCGCCGTACTGCGACCGCTTCTGCAGCGATCCGCCATCTTTGTAAGTGGCTTTGGAACCGTAGTTGATGACGAAGGCACCGACCGAGGGAACATCGTTTTCATAGACGAAGAAGAAATGGCCTTGACCTCGGTTGCAGAACTCCGTCCAGAACTGCTGGAAGTAGGCAAACTCACGTGCCTTGCCAGCATTCTTGGCCTCGAAGGTGCCCTCCATGAGCCCGTACAAGGTCCGCATGGTTTCCTCGGTGGGTTCGGCACGCCGCACTTCCACACCTTCGCGGATGGCGCGGCGGACCGCGTTGCGGCCACGGGAGTGCAGCTTGCGCAGCAATTCATTGGGTTCAGGTGTGATGTCCAAAATGGCCGTGTGATCATTCGGCTGCAAGTCGTCAACCTTGAGCAGACCGGCTCCACTGAACAGTGCGTGCGCCTCATCCGAGGCCACAATGTCAGGCTCAATTTTTGCGGCAAAGACGTTGAGCCTGGCCCGCTTCACGAACGCCCGCAGCGCTGCCAACATGGCAGGGACATGAGCAGCCTCGGCCGTATCGGGGCCCTTCATGAGGTACCACAGCTTGCCCAACACGGGAAAGGATTTCTCCAAAACCAAGTTGTAGCTGGCGTAGCCGGCGCCTTCAAAGACCACGAATTGGGTGTCCCAGCCGTAGTTCTTCTTCACGGCCGCAAATGCTTGAGACTGCAACAAGTTGCCACCATTGGGATTGGCGGTGACATGCGCGTCCCAGTCGGTGATCTCGGCGGCGGTGGCAAATCGGGCAGTAAATTCTGGCAAGAGACCCTCAATTACGTCGGCATGTACTGGCTGCGTCCAGTCTACCGGGGATGATTCTCACAGCCCACACACAGCGTGCGCACAAATGACGCTAAAGTCCCGCACCGAGTATCAAAGTGAGCGGCCGCTGCGAGAGCGGCCACATGGCAGGGAGCAAGACAAATGGGTGTGGTTTCTAGAAGCGTGGGAAATGCGTTTCGAAATAAGGTGCGTAGCGGCGCCGTAGTAGTGATTTTGGCGGTGGCCATTGGTTTGGCACTCGCCATGTTGGTCGCCAACCAGGCCGTAGGCGCAAAGGTCGACTCCCTGAAATCCTCCGTGGGCACCACCATCACGGTGAATCCGGCAGGATCACGTGGCGGGCTAGGCGGTGGCACTCCGCTGACCACGGCAGACGCCGCCAAGGCAGCCGCCGTCGCGAATGTCACCTCTGTCAACGGTGTCTTGACACTCCGTCTTGGCAATTCAGCCACGGCCAGCACCACCGGAAGCACGGGAGGCACAGGAAGCACTGGCAGTACTGCCCAGCAAGGACCTGGCGGCGGGCAGGGCGGCGGACCCGGGGGTGGCTTCGGCACCAGCGGCACCACCAGTTTGAAATCCGCTGTTGAGCCGGGCGCCATTGGCCAGCGGAACAATAGCAACGGCAGTTCGAGTTCGTCCGGCAGCACCGATTCTGGCGGCACCAGCTCCGGCAGCACCACGGCCGCCCCGTCGTTCAGCATTCCGATCCAGGCCACGGGTGTTGCCACGTCAACCACCGCAACGGGAACGGCCATCAACGTCACCAGCGGCGCAGAATTGAGCGACTTCGCAGCCACCTCAACTCAAGCCCTGGTAGGGACCACACTGGCTGAGAAGAATTCCCTCACAGTGGGATCCACGTTCACTGTTCAGGACCGGACCATGAAGGTGACAGGCATTTTCGACGCCGGCACATCCTTCGACAACAACGCCATCTATCTGCCGCTGGCTGCAACTCAAACGTTGTCAGACCAAGCCGATCAGCTCAGCAGCCTGAACGTGGAAGTAAATAGCATTGACAACGTAGCCTCCACCCAAACGGCCCTGACCGCAGCCCTTGGCGCAGACAAGGTGGACGTCAGCGCAGGTTCCGCAAACCTGGAATCAGCCATTTCATCGCTGGGAAGCGTCCAGAACATCTCACTCATCGCCTTCATCGCATCGCTGGTGACGGCCGGCTTGATCGTGCTGTTGATCATGATCATGGTGGTGCGCGAACGCCGTCGTGAGATTGGTGTATTGAAGGCCATTGGCGCCTCCAACCGCACCATCGGCGTGCAGTTTGTGATTGAGGCCATGGTCTTGGTGGTCATGGGCACCGTGGTGGGCGCTGTGGTGGCAGCCTTCAGCAGCAGCCCCATTGCCAACGCCCTGGTTTCCGGCAATACCGCGTCAGCAACAACCGGCACCGCAACTGGTCCCGGCTTCGGCATCCCCGGCGGTGGTGGTCCCGGTGCCGGTGGTGGTCCCGGCGGTGGTGGCGGTTTTGACAGGGCGCGTGGCGCCTTCGCCGGTGCCGAACAGCTCATTGGCACCATCAACACCTCGGTGGGCTGGCAGACACTGCTCATCGGGGTGCTGGGCATCTTGCTGATCGCCGCCATTGGCGCCTTGATCCCTGCCCTGCTGACCGCCAAGGTCCGCCCCATCGAAGTGTTGCGAGGAGAATAAATCATGCTGAGCGTGAAAAATGTAGTCAAGTCTTTCAATTCCGGCGACCGCACCATCAAACCCGTCAATGGGGTGAGCTTCAGCCTGGAAGCCGGCACCTTCGCGGCCATTCTAGGCAAGAGCGGCAGCGGAAAAAGCACACTGTTGTCCCTGCTGGGCGCCCTTGATAAAGCCACCTCCGGTGACGTGATCGTCGATGACGTGAACATTTCCAAGCTGCCGGATAGGAAGCTGACGGCCTACCGCCGTGATGACATTGGCTTTGTGTTCCAGGGGTACAACTTGATCCCGAACCTCTCAGCCAAGGAAAACGTCATGCTGCCCATGGAATTCGCCGGCATCTCGCACACTAAACGCAGCGCCCGCGCCGCCGAGCTCCTCAATCAAGTGGGACTGACCGAGGAGATGCACGCCCGCAAGGCCAACAGGCTCTCCGGCGGCATGCAACAGCGCGTGGCGATCGCCCGGGCGCTGGCTAACAATCCCAAACTGATCCTGGCCGATGAACCCACGGGAAACCTCGACGACGAAACGGGTGAGCTGATCATCGAGCTGCTCCGCCGCCTGGCCCATGAGAAGAAAACCACCATTTTGGTGGTCACCCATGACCAGGCCTTGGCATCCCAGACAGAAAGGAAATTCCGGTTGGCCCGCGGCAAACTTGTCGAAGACGAAGCCCAAGACCCTGATTGCAGGCTCGGCTCGGCCAATCGATCGCCACTCGATCGGCCAGTTGAAACAGATTAAATGACTGTGGCGGTTGCCGGAGGGAAATCATCCGGCAACCGCCACAGTCTCAGCTCTTCACATGCGCTGGCTGACTCTTCACTGGCCCATTCTTACCGGGCCCAATCCTTACCGAGCCCAATTCTTACTGAGCCGTCATTTACTGGGCCCAATCCTGCTGAGCCCAACCCTACTGAGCCGTCTCTTACTTGGCCGAGCTGGAACGGCTCGGCTCCAGATCACCGTGGCGGCCGGCGTCGTGCTTCAGCTCAGCAGTCAACTCAGTCTTCAGGTCAGCTTCAATAACGTCAGCTTCAAACTCGGCCATCTCGGGAGTGGAGATGTCCACAGAGGATTCGCCATCAAGTTTGGTGGCCAGCGGCACTTCCTTGACGAAGAAGAGGATGATCGCGGCAATGACGGCCAGGGGCACCATCCAGAGGAACAGCGGGACCAGGGCCTCGTTGTAAGACTCGATCACGAGCTTCTTCAGGGGATCCGGCAGGCTGTTGACAATGTGCGGCGTAAAGGACGCTGCACCGCCGCCGCCCGTGCCTCCGGGGATCTTCTCGGCAACGAGCTCATGCAGGCGGGTGGCGAACATGGCGCCCACAACAGCGGAACCAAGCGTGGCACCTACCTGGCGGAAGTAGTTCTGCCCGGCAGTAGCTGTGCCAACAAACTTCAACGGGAAGGAGTTCTGCGCAACCAGCGTCATGATTTGCATGCTGGCACCCAAGCCAATGCCCATGATGCCCATGTACACGCAGATGAGGTAGACGGGCGAATCGGCATGGAGCGTGGCCATCAGCGCCAATGACACGGCAAGAATAATGGAGCCGGCGATCGGGGCAACCTTGTACCGGCCCGTAGTGGAAACGCGACGGCCCACAATAACCGAGACGACCAGCAGGCAGCCCATCATGGGGATCATGAGCAGGCCTGCTTGTGCTGCCGAGAAGCCTGTGGCCATTTGAATGTACGTGGGCATGTAGCCAAGCACACCAAACATGGCGATTCCGGTGAGCAGACCGGCAATAGTGGTCAGGTTGAAGTTGCGGCTCTTGAACAGCATCATGGGCATGACCGGCTCGCTGGCACGGCGTTCCACAAACACGAACAGGACACCCGTGATGATGGCGGCGGCAGCAAGACCCAGGATCTCCGGGGAGCTCCACGCATACTGTGAACCGCCCCAGGTTCCGACCAGCACAATTGCGGTGGTGGCGACGGCAATGAGCATCATGCCCAGGTAGTCAATCTTGGGGCGCGTGGCGTGCACAACCTTGGGCACGTGCAGCAGGAAGATCGTGGCGAAGATAGCCAGCACTGCCAACGGCACGTTCATCCAGAACGCCCAGCGCCAACCCGGTCCCTCGGTCAGCCCACCGCCAATCAGCGGACCGGCAACCGATGAGAACGCGAACACGCCGCCCATGATGCCCATGTACTTGCCGCGCTCACGGGCAGGAACAACATCGGCAATGGTCGCCTGCGAGAGAATCATCAGACCACCACCACCGAGGCCCTGGACCACGCGAGCCGCAATAAGGGTGCCCATGTCCGGAGCCAGCGCACCGATGACCGAGCCAACGGTGAAGATGGAGATGGCGAACAGCAGCATGGGCTTGCGGCCCAAGAGGTCGCCCAGCTTGCCGTAGACCGGCATCATGATGGTGGAAGCCAGAATAAATGCGGTGATAGCCCACGCCATATGCTCGACGCCGTTGAGCTCACCCACCATGGTGGGCAGCGCTGTCGAGAGGACTGTCTGGTTCAGGGAGGCGAGCAGCATGGTGACCATGAGGCCTGCGAAGAGAAGGACGATTTTTCGTTTTTCTCCGGCGTCGACCGGAGTTTCAACAATGGTTTGGTTGCTCATAAGGTTGCTTTGATTGCCTCTCGGAAAATTTCAATGGACTCATCCACGGCTTTGCTTTCGCCTGCGGAGACGGCGCTTGGGTCACGGCTAAACGCGAAGCGCATAGCGGTTCCGGCAAGCATCAAAAGGGCTTTCGCTCCGTCACGGCCGCCAGGCACACCAGCACGCGCAAATTCAGGATCGGCGTCGTCATAACGGTCCACCAGGATTGATTCGACCAGGAGCTCCGAGGCGGCAACGTGCAGAAGGACAGTGCGGGCGAGCTCCGGGTATTTGGTCTTGAGTGCCTTGCGGCGCGCCTGTTGCGATGCTTCCGGGAACATGGAGCGAATCACCGTAACCATCAGCCGGACAGTGCGGCCAAAGAGATCGCCGTGGCTGTCTGCATGGAACGCTGCCACGGCCTCATCGGAGAGCGTGGGGGGCTGGGTGCCCATGATGGCGTCTTCCTTCGTGGCGAAGTAGTTGAAGAACGTCCGCTTGGAGATGCCGGCAGCGTCGGCGATGGCCTCCACAGTGGTTTTTGCTAGGCCTTCGTCAAGGGCAAGTCCCGAGGCCTTGTCATGAATCAGCGCCCATGTTTCCAGGCGGTTTCGCTCACGGAGCGGCACGGTGGGAGTTTTTTGCATGACTACAGTTTATGCTCCACTGCAAACTTTGCACAAGTGCAAAGTTTGCAGTGGAGCATGTTTTAGCTCACCCAGGGGCGCCAGCAGAGGGGCTGCAGTGCCGGCCAGCTCACAGCTCAGTCTTCGCGCGGGCGTAGCCAGGTGAATTCCGGGGTTTCCTTGGCCAGGAACGCGGCTACGCCAATGGCGGCGTCGTCGCTGATTGCCATCTGTCCTTGCCAATAGGCGCTGAGCTGTTCTACCTCGGTAGCGCTGGCCCCTGAACTCAATGCGTTGACGAGCGCCTTGTGCCCTTGCGCCGAGAACTGCGAGCGCGCTGCCAGATGAAGCGCAAAGGCGTGCACTTCATCCCACAGAGTTTCAATGCTCAGTACCTTGGTAGCTAGCCCTAGGCGCAGCGCCTCGTGGGCGTCCACCAAGTCACCGCTGAGCAGCAGGTATTTTGCCGTGGCTGGTCCGGCCAGCTCCACCAGCCGTTTGATGCCGGAGAGCGGATACACAATGCCGATCTTGGCAGGGGTGATCCCATAGACGGCGCGGCTGGAGGCCAGTCGAACATCGCACGCGCCGGCGATCTGCCAGGCACCGCCCACGCAGTAGCCGTCAATCGCGGCAATGGTGGGTTTGCGGAAGTTCGCCAGCGCACTTTCGGCAACAGTGATGTCGCCTCCACTGCTCTGCCCGGTGGCGGGGTCGTGCAAGATCTTCTGCACGGAGGCAATGTCTGCCCCGGCGGAGAAGTGATCGCCAGCCCCACGCACCACAACTACCTTGACGGAATCGTCGGCTTCCAGCTGCGCGAGCCGATCCTCAAACTGTTGCCACATATCCTGCGTGATGGCGTTGCGCATGGACGGGTTGTCCATGATGAGCATGGCCACCGGCCCGGAGTGTTCGATCCGAAGCATTCCGGCCTTCTCCCCCGAACGCTCAGGAGCACTTCTGCCAGAAGCACTGCCCGGGGCACCCTTGTGCCCACCCTCAGAATCAGATTCGGCAGTGTTGGAAGTGTTGGCACTCATGGTGCCGCCTCCACGCTGACCCGCGGGGCCGCCTTGACGATGTTGGCCTCCACAAGACCGGCGATTTGCTCCTGCGTAAGATTCAACCCGGCCAACACGGCCATGGTGTCCTCCCCCAACGACGGCGGCGCCTTGCGGATGCGCGGTGCCTGCCGGTTGACCGAAATGGGGCCCCTGACCAGCGGCAGCTCGGTTCCGTCTGCACGGAGCACAGTTTCCACCATGCCCAGCGATTTGACCTGTTCGTCGGCAAACGCCTGTTCGTAATTGTAAATGGGTCCGGCCGGGATCGCAGCGGCACGCAGCACCGGGAGCCATTCGCTGGCAACCCTGCGAGCAAGCAGCCGCTCAATCTCAGTTTTGAGCACCGCTTCGTTGCCGTGGCGCAGCTTCCCTGTGGCGTATTCGGGGCGCTGCGCCAGTTCGGGCGCACCGAGCAGTACACACAGCTGCTGCCACTGCTTTTCATTGCCCACCGCAATGATGATGGGAATGTCAGCCGTGGCGAACACCCCGTAGGGGGTCAAAACGGGGTGAGTATTTCCCAGCGGCACCGGAACCTCGCCGTTGCTGAGGTAATTTTGGCTCTGAAAGGCCCCCAGCGCCAGCCCTGTTTCAAGGAGCGACGTCGAGACCTCCATCCCTTCCCCCGTCCGGGCCCTGCCCACTAGGGCCGCGGCAATAGCCAGCGCCGTGTTGATGCCGGACACCATATCCACGATGGGCACACCCACCCGGTACATGTGATCGGCATCTGCACCCGTCACGGACATCAGACCACTCATGCCCTGGGCCACTTGGTCCAGTCCAGGCGCTGTGGAAAGAGGACCTGTGGCGCCGAAGCCGCTCACCGACGCGATGATGATCTCCGGCTTGGCCGCGCGCAGCTCATCAGGGTCAAGACCCATGGTGGCCAAGACTCCGGGCCTGAAATTTTCAACCACGACGTCGGCGCTCATCGCCAGTTTCCACAGCAGCTCCCGCCCGGGCTGGGTATAGAAATCGACAGCGATGGACTGCTTGCCCCTGTTGGCTGAATCAAAATACAGGCTGTGATCGTTTTCGAACGGGGGCCAGGCCCGGCTGGAGTCCCCACCCTTGATGCTTTCGGTCTTGACCACCTCAGCGCCCAGGTCTGACAGCAGCGCCGTGGCGTACGGTCCGGCCAAGGCGCGGCTAAGATCCAGAATCCGGATGCCGTCCAACGGCAGCTTCAGGTGGGGATCGGTTTCGCTAGCCATTGGGCACACCGCGCAGGCGGACGTTGATTTGCTTGGTCTGAGTGAACCCGGCCAGCATGCCTTCCAGCGAGACTTCCCTACCCATGCCGCTCTGCTTGTAGCCTCCGTAAGACTGCCCGGCCACCTGCCCGCCACCCTGGTTGACCTGCACCCAGCCGGCCTCAACCTGGTGGGCGGTATTCAAGGCATCATCGAGATTATGGCTCCACACATAAGCCGCCAACCCGAAGTTGGTGTCGTTGGCCATGCGGATCACTTCCGAGGTTTCCTTCCACGGAATCGCCACCAGCACCGGGCCAAAGATCTCCTCCTGCGCCAGCCGGAATTCGTTCTGTGCCCCACTGAAAACGGTGGGCAAGTGATAGTAACCCTCGGTCAGCGCACCGTCGGTGGGTGCACTGCCGCCGAGCACGGCCTTCATGCCGGGGGTGGCCCGGCCCTCATCCAAGTAGCCGCTGATGGCCGCATGCTGCTTGGCATTGATGACGGCACCCATGTCGGTAGCCTCCTCCAGCGGATCGCCCACCTTCAAAGCACCGAGCTTGGCAGTGAGCCGCGCCAGCACGTCGTCGTAAATGTCCTCGTGGAGGAAAAGACGGGAACCGGCGGTGCAGCTTTGACCCTGGCGTGTGAAGCGCGATGCCATGAGCAGGCCGTCGATGAGTTCATCGTCCACCGCGTCGGGGAACACGATGGAGGGGTTCTTCCCGCCCAGCTCCAAGGACATATGAGCCAGTCGCGCACCTGCCGTGGCGGCCACTCCCCGACCCACCTCGGTGGAGCCGGTGAAGGAAACCTTGTCCACACCGGGATGTTTGGACAGCGCTTCTCCGATGACTGAGCCGCGGCCTGTCATGGCATTGACGACGCCGGCTGGCAGGTGCTTGTTGCACACTTGGGCAAGTAGCAAAATGGTGAGCGGCGCGTCGTCGGCGGCTTTCATGATGACGGTGTTCCCTGCAGCAAGGGCCGCGGGGATCTTGAACGCGGCGATCATCAGCGGCGAGTTCCAGGGCAGGATGGCCGCCACCACACCGAGCGGTTCAAGGCGCGTGTACTGCAGCTGATTCTCGCCAGCGGGGAGCGTGGTGCCCTTGACTTCCCCGGCAACCCCGGCGAAGTAGCGGAACATGGACACCATGGTGGTTGCTTCGGGGCGGGCCTGGGTGCGCAGGGCGTTGCCGGTGTCCAGGGCGGTGAGCCTGGCGAATTCCTCGGTGCGTTCCTCGAGCTCATCGGCAATGGCCAACAGGGCCTTGGACCGGCCACTAAAATGCTGGGCGCGCCAAGCCGGGAAGGCTGCTCGGGCAGCGGCCACGGCGCGGTCCACATCGGCTTCGTTGCCTGCCGGGACACGGGCAATCATGGTGTCGCGGCGGGCGGGGTTCTCCACCGTGCGCCATTCGCTGCTGACGGAGGCGACTTCTTCGCCACCAATCCACATGGGCCAATCGCGAACTGCTGCGCTCGTTTGTACATCAGTCATGGCTTTTCCTTAAGCAGTAGCGGCTGAGGCGGAAGTGTTCAGGGACCCATCAACCAAGGAGACAATCCTGCTGCAGTCCTTGCCGCCCTCGCCCTGGTCAATGAGACGCTGGAACAACTGTTGGACGTGCTCGCCAATTTCCAGCGGGGTATCGGTGCTGCGGGCCGCAGCAATGGCCAAGCCAATATCCTTATTGGCCAGCTCCGCCGTGAAGGACGGCGCAAAATCGTTGTTGGCCGCTGAGGTGGGAACCACACCAGCCACCGGATACCAGGTGCGCAGCGCCCAGCTGTCACCTGAAGAGACGGAGGCGATGTCCCAGAAGACCTGCTTATCCAAGCCCAGACGGTCAGCCAGCACGGCACCTTCTGCGGTGGAGGCCAAGTTAATGAACAGCATCAGGTTGTTGCAAATCTTGGCGGCTTGGCCGGTGGTTGCGCCACCCGTGGGAATGATGTTGCCGGCCATCGGCTCAATGTAGGCCGAGGCGTCCGCCACTGCACCACTTTCACCGCCAATCATGAAGGTGAGTGACCCGGCAGCCGCGCCGCTCATGCCGCCTGAAACAGGGGCATCGACAAAGCGGAAGCCGGCGGCAGCAGCGGCGTCGTGCACGGCCTGTGCGGAGTCAATATCAATGGTGGAGGAATCAATGAGCAGGGTTTCCTTAGCCGCGGCATCCAGAATGCCGCCATCCCCAAAGTAGACGCTGCGAACATGGTCGCCCTTGGGCAGCATGGTGAAGACCACGTCGGCACCGGCAACAGCCTCGGCGATCGATGCGGCGGCTGCGACACCATTGCCAACAGCGGCCGCGAGGGCATCTGCATTGAGGTCAAAGCCCCGGACGGTATGCCCTGCCTTGACCATATTGGCCGTCATGGGTCCGCCCATGTTGCCCAAACCAATCCACGCCACAACTGCCATGATGAAAGCTCCTTTGCTTACTTTGCCATTATGTCCTAGGCCACAAACTTCGCGCCGCTATGACCAGCATCACACCCTGATAGAGTGCAAACAAGAGCGAAATTGGCAGAGTGCATGTGCATCTATGCACATAGACGGCAGCGGCTGGGTGCCTGCATATATAGATGGAGAACATCGGCGATGGAATTCAAAAGTTTTCCCAGTCCTGACGACTTGTTGGTTCTCCTCACGGTGGCGCGCCTGGGCCGGTTCACTGCTGTTGCCGACGCCCTGGAAACCACACACACCACAGTTTCGCGGCGGATTCTGGCTCTGGATAAGCAGCTTGGCGGGCGCACCTTGGAGCGGACCCCACAGGGCTGGGAACTGACGGAGCTAGGCCGGGCAGCTGTTTCGGCCGCCGAGGGCATCGAAAAGAGCCTGACCACCTTGAGTACCGGCCTCCGGGAAGGGGCCGACGTCCTCTCCGGGGTGGTGAGGGTCAGTACCTCGGATGGTTTCGGCGCCCGCATCGCCACCCCGGCCATCATCAGACTGCAAAAGCAGCATCCGCTCCTGCGCGTGGAATTGCTCAGTGCCACTCGACGCCTGAGCCAAAACCGGTCCGGGGTGGACATTGAGGTGGTTCCCGGAACCGTTGAGGCCGGGCGCTCCGAAACCATGCTGCTGACTGACTACGTGCTGCGCCTCTACGCCGGACCGGGTTACGCCGCCGAGAATGAGATGCCCACAACCGTGGCCGAATTAGCCCATCACCCCTTCATTTCCTATGTGGATTCCACCTTGCAGGTCTCGGAACTGGCCCTGCAGCGAGACGCGCTCCCTGCTGGTTCTGCGTACTTCCAATCGACGAGTGTTTTTGCTCAAGTCGAGGCTGTCCGCTCCAATGGTGGCATCGCCATGATTGCGGCCTTCATGGTGGAGGGGCGGGAGGACTTTGTGCAGGTACTGCCCAACGAGGTGCGGCAAGTGGTGCAATATTGGGCAGCTGCCAGGCCAGAGTCCATGCGCTCCCCCGCCGTGCAGGCCGTCCTTGCAGCGTTCATCCAAGAGACCCGGCGAATGCGAAAGCAACTCCTGCCAGACTGATAGACCCCGCGCCCAGCATCGCCCCAACAACGCTAGCGAAGCAATGGCTGGAAAACTCCGAACGCTAACGCAGGTAGTGCGCTAGCGTTCATGAAATTCCAGCCATTGCTGCGCTATGGTCTGCGCCAGGGGGCTTACGCGGTCCAGCCACCGTCCATGACATAGGAGGCACCCGTGACCATGGCGGCCTGGTCAGAGGCAAGCCAGGCCACCAACCCCGCAATTTCCTCGGGCTCAATCAGCCGTTTGATGGCATTCTTGGCCAGCATAATCTCAGAAACTACCTGTTCTTCAGGGATGCCGTGAGATGCAGCCTGGTCGGCGATCTGCCCTTCAACGAGGGATGTGCGGACATAGCCGGGGTTGACACAGTTGCTGGTCACCCCATGCACCCCACCCTCGCGGGCGGTGACCTTGGACAGGCCTTCGAGTCCGTGTTTTGCCGACACATAGGCAGATTTGAAAGCCGAGGCTCGCAATCCGTGAATCGAGGACATATTGACAATCCGCCCAAAACCTTGTTTATACATGTGTGGCAGGGCCGCTCGGATCAGCAGGAACGGCGCCTCCAGCATGATGGTGACGATGCGCCGAAACGCTGCCGGGTCAAAGTCCTCGATGGGGCTAATGGTTTGAATCCCGGCATTGTTGATGAGAATGTCAACCTCCAGCGTCAAGGATTCCAGCGCTTGAGTATCCAGCAGGTCCACGTGCCAGGCTTCCCCGCCCACCTCGGCGGCAACTGCGGCAGCACCGGCGGCATCGCGATCGGCCACGATGACGTAGGCACCCTGAGCTGCCAAGGCCCTGGCGCAAGCGGCCCCCAGACCGCCCGCACCTCCGGTGACAAGTGCGCGGCGTCCGGCTAGCGAGCTTGGCGGCAAACCCGGAGCAACTCCGACGGCAGAAACATTCATCAGCTAGCCCATCCTTGTTGCGGACTTGGCCGCAGCGGCACGGCCCAGGGCCAGCGTTCCGGCAGCATCGGCGTCGTCAATGTCTTGGAGGGAAACACCTTTGGTTTCCTTGAGGAAGATGACAGCGACGGCTGTGACCATGCAGGCGCCGAGCAGGTACAGGGCCACGGGGACGGAGGAGTTGTAGTGCTCCACCAACCCGGTCGCAATAAACGGTGCCATGGAGCCGGCCACGATCGAGGTGACCTGGTAGCCCAGCGAAACGCCGGAGTAGCGCATACGGGTGGGGAACATTTCGGCCATGATGGCGGGCTGTCCGGCGTACATCAATGCGTGGAAGAGCAGGCCGATGGTGACGGCGGCAAGGATCATCAGATCGTCCTTGGTGTCCATCATGGGGAAGGCGAAGAAGCCCCAGGTAGCTCCAGTAATGGCACCCAGCATGTACGTTGGCCGGCGTCCAATAGCATCGGACAGCTTACCCACCAGCGGCACAACGATGAAGTGAATGGCATGCGCTACAAGCAGTAGGAGCAGGATTCGGGAGGTATCGATATCGACGATGATTTTCAAGTACGTGATGGAGAACGTGACCACAAGGTAGTACAGAATATTCTCGGCGAAGCGCAAACCCATGGCGGTGAACACGCCGCGGGGGTAGCGGCGGAGAACTTCCAACACACCGTAGCCGGCCTCGGGGTTTTCTTCGATCTGCTCGCGGGCCTCGAGGAAGATGGGGGCGTCGCTGACCTTGGTGCGAATGTAGTAGCCAATCAGCACGATCACAGCTGAGAGCCAGAAGGCCACGCGCCAACCCCAGCCCAGGAAGGCAGCTTCGGTGAGGACGGAAGAGAGAGTCAGCAGAACACCGGTGGCCAGAAGGTTGCCGAGCGGGACTGCGGATTGCGGCCACGAGGCCCAGAAACCACGGGACTTGTTGGGACTGTGCTCGGCAACCAGGAGGACGGCCCCGCCCCACTCCCCACCGACAGCGAAGCCCTGGATGAAGCGCAGACCCACCAGCAGTGCCGGTGCCCAGTAGCCAACCTGGCCAAAGCTGGGCAGGCACCCCATGAGGAATGTGGAGACGCCAACAAGGATGATGCTGAGCTGCAGGAGCTTCTTGCGGCCAAACTTGTCACCGAAGTGGCCAAAGACGATGCCACCGATGGGCCGGGCCACGAAACCGACGGCGTAGGTCAAAAAACCTGCCATGATCGCGTCGAGCTCGGAGCCGGAGTTCGGGAAGAACATCTTGCCAAACACCAAGGTGACGGCTGTGGCGTAGAGGAAAAATTCGTACCACTCCACCACGGTTCCAGCCATGGAGGCGGCAACAACCTTCCGCAGACCAGAGTCCTTTGCCGATTGTGTCGGCCCAGCGTGTGTACTCATTGTTACTCCTCTGCGCCGGGGCGCACCTGTCGACGTTGACATCTGGGCCATCCCGCTGAGATCGACGTGCACTCAGATTGTGATCTGGACCACGCGGCATGGCACTCCGAGTATGCCAGCGCCCTCACCCGAACATCAATGACCATTCGCGCAGAGCAGGTGCGCAAAAATGCACATGTATTTTAGGTGCGCATCGCGTGGAAATGCTCGGGAAACGCTCGGGCCCAGACCAGGCTGGCGCTAGGACGCAGCTCGCGACGAGAAGTAGCAGGTGCCCTAAACAGTGCCGAAGGTGAAGAGCCGGCGCACCACGCGGCCGTCCGCCAGGGCATCGAGGCTTTCGTTGATCTGCGCAATCGGCATGGTGTCCGTGTGCAGCAACTCGATGGGCAGCTGCCCATCGCGCCACATTTGAATGTAGGCGGGGATGTCGCGGGAGGGATCAGCATCACCCATGTAGGAGCCGATCAGCCGCTTACCCGTGCCGGCAAACTGCAGCGCCTGAACATTGAGCATCTGGTCCGGGTGGGGCAGCCCCACCGAGACCAGCGCACCACCGCGGTCCAGCAACCCCAGGCAGGTTTCCATGACTTTGGCGCTGCCGACTGCTTCGATGGCCACATCTGCACCAAAGCCGGAGTGCTCCTCGACCAGCCCGGCGGCCTCATCCGGGGACCCGGCGAAGTGTGCGCCGCAGCGCAGCGCCAGAGCTTGCTTTTCCGGCAGCGGATCAATGGCAATGACAGTGGTGAAAGGAATTTGAACGGCCGCCATGACCGCACTCAAACCCACCGCCCCCATGCCGAACACCATCACGGTTTGGCCCGAGGTGACCTTCGCGGAGTGGATGACGGCACCAATTCCGGTGAGGGCAGCACAACCAAACATGGCAGCGATATCCAGCGGGACGTCGTCGTCAATCACCACCACGGATTCGCGAGCCACCACCGCATATTCCGAGAACGCCGACACACCTAAATGGTGGTTGATGCGCTCCCCCGACTGCGAGCGCAGCAGAGCCTCGCCGTGCAGGAGATCGCCGCTGGCATTGGCCGCAGCGCCGCGATGGCACAGCGCCGGCCGGCCACTGGCGCACGCCTTGCAACTGCCGCAGCTGGGGACAAACACCAGGACAACGCGGTCACCCGGAGCCACACCCTCCACGGAAGGCCCGACGCCGGCCACGGTTCCGCTGGCCTCGTGCCCCAAAGCCATGGGGAGCGGCCTGATCCGGGAGCCGTTGATGACGGACAGGTCCGAGTGGCACAGGCTGGCGCGTTCGATCTTGACCAGCACCTCGCCTGCGCGCGGCACCGGGATGGGAAGCTGCTCCAGCACCAGCGGCGCGCTGTCCGCATAGGGCCGAGTGGCTGTGCAGGTACGCAGAACTGCGCTTGTCATCAATGTTTTCTCAGTCATGCGTTGACCCTTCATGGCTTTCGATCATGGCTTTCGATGCGGCGGCCAAAATCGCAGTGATCTGGCCCACCCAATGGTTTTGAAGTGATCCTAGCCGTTGCGGGCAGCAAAACCGGAAGATAGCCAGGAGATATTGACGGCCCGGATAGGATGAAAAAGCATCCTTGTCTCGAGTTGCCACGATCCATCACAGTCCCTGGGGGATTCACCATGCGAAAAATTTCTGGCCTTCTGTGCGCCGTTGCGGCGTCGGCCGTCCTAGCGGCCTCGGGTTTATCCCCTGCATTGGCACAATCTCCGCCTGCCAGCTCTAGCCCGTCACCCGTTTCCTCTGTGGCCCCGAGTGCCTCTGCGGCCTCAAGTACGACGGCGGATCCCGCACCTGCCGCTTCTGCCGAGCTCGGCGCGGGAGCTACACCGACGCCTGCGACGACGTCCACGCCGTCCATTGCGACGCCGGCCGCCAGCGCGGGTGCCGAGCCGGGCCAAGCTGGTGCAACGAAGTCGGCCATTGCCTCGTCATCGCCCATCGTGACGGCAGACCCCGCAGCGGCCAAACCAGCCAAGAGCCCTGTAGCCCGCGCGCTGGCCGGCTTCTACGTCCCCAACGCCAATGACGTTTTTGTGGCGAAGGTACTGGCCAGGGCCAACGTCTACCGGGCCCAAAACGGCGCAGCCCCACTGGTTCTGAACACGGCGATTAGCACTGGTTCACAAGAGTGGGTTCTGAAACTGAACGGGCAAATTAACGCTGACACGCTGGACACCGCCAAGTTGCATCGCCCGGACTACGGCACGTCCATCCTCCCTGCCGGCTTTGACACGTACTCGGAAATCATCGGCATCAACAACACGGCCGAACAGATTGTTGACTGGTGGATGAATTCCCCTGGCCACCGTGCGGCACTGATGGATAAGCGATTCACCGACTTTGGGCTGGGCTACGTCAAGACCACAAAAGCTGGCTGGAGCGGCATGACGGTGGTCGCAGGAAACCTGGCCAGGTACCCGGCGACGCCCGAGCCGACCCCAGCACCGACTGTGCCAGCGACGGCCAAACCGACCCCCGCGCCGACCACCCAGCACCGACGTCTGGCCCCGTCTTAGCAGCGGGCGACATTGCCGCTGTGAACTCCGCCGGAAACCTCTATGCCTACCCCTCGGCCAAGGGCGGTGACTTGTGGAACAGCAAGTTCATCTCCGCAGGCTGGGCCGGAGTTCAGCAGCTAACCGTAGCGGACTCCAACAACGACGGCCGCCAGGACTTGTTCGCGGTATGGGCGGACGGACGGCTCACAATCAGTTTCGGCCAAGCCAACGGCACCCTGAAGACTGCGCAAACGATCGGCACAGGATGGGCCCAGTATGACGTGGTCATCACTCAGTGGAAATCAGGCTCGGCGTATCCCTCCATCGTCGCCAAAAACCGCGCTACCGGGCAATTGTTCCTCTATCCAAACCTAGACGGCACTCGGTTTGGGACCCGCCAGCAGATTGGATCAGGCTGGGGATCCTTGACCATCCTTGCCGCTGACTTTGATGGCGATAAGAAGCAAGACCTGCTCGCGCGCACCAGCTCAGGACAGATGCTGCTGTACCGCGGCACTGGTACGGGCGGATTCATCAGTGAAGCGCGCCGAGTGGTGGGGACCGGCTGGAGCTCCATGAGCCATATTTCTGGTATTGCCGGACATGTGGGAGCAGGCAGCTACGGTGTCCTAGCCCGCTCCACCAACGGCAACCTGTTCTATTACCCGGTCCTTCGCAACTCGTGGGGCGCCAAGTTGCAGATCGGCACAGGTGGCTGGCAAGCCCTGAAGCTGGGCAGCTAGAACCACCCGCACCGTAAGCCTCACCGCGGCGCCAACGGAATCGGCTGGCCCCGGCGGGAACGTCTTATGCGTACAGTCCGTTCAACCACGCACCCCACGCTGTGCCGGCCGCTTCGGCGTCGGCACCGTCGGCAAAGAGATGAATCGTCATGCCCACTACGGCGCCAAAGGCGTTGCGTCCAAAGAACCTGATCATGGCGTCCTCGGTGCGCAACCCTACGAAGTTCTCATCGAGGTAATCCACCACGGCATCAACGGTTCCTATCCCCGCAATGGTGAGCGAAACATGTCCCCCGGCTCCGGCGTCGTGAATACCCAACGCGTGTTTGACCGCGTCAAAAGCCTCAGGCCCAGAGGAAGCCGCGGGCCCCTGCACGTCCGCGAACGCCGCTTGGCGACCGGCAAAATACTGCACGTACTGGCCCAGGGTGTGCAGGTAGAAGGCGGTGTGCTTGGCGGCTGCAGCGTACTGATTGTCCCAATCCTCGAAGAAAACGCCGCTGTGGACGTACCGCAGCCACGATTTACCGTCCGGTAACTCCGAAATATCGAACTCGAGCTGGTTGAAGAAACCGCCCTCGCCGTCCATCCGGTTGGCGTAGCGGTGCGGCGGGTCCCACACAGTGACGGTGCTGCCAAATGGACCAGCGCCGCCGAGTTTCGGCTCAACCTCCATGGGCCACATCCACCCGGATGTGGCCCCGTGCGTGGCCTCGAATACCTGCTCCGGGGTACCCTCAATCTCCGTTTCATGCACGATCTTGAACTCTTTGCTCGTCATGGCTCAAGTCTTGCACTTCTTACACTGAGAATCTGCTGTGCCCAGATCCTCTGTCCCGTCCTATCCAGCCACGGCTGCCGCTTCTGAGTCAGCCGCACGCGGCGCCACAGCCCCGAAGTCCGCTCCACCCATCGAGATCTGGGCCCGCATCCCCCTATGCCAGGTGAGGAATCCGCCGTCCAGATTGCTGACGGTGAAGCCCAGGTGCGCCAGAATCCGCGCCGCCGTATTGCCGCGCTGACCCACCGCGCAGTGGACCACCAAGGGTCCGGCGGGCAGCTCACCGTGCCGTTCACGCAGTTCGTCCACCGGGATATTCACGGCTCCAGCAATGGCTCCGGCGGCAAATTCACCGGCAGTACGCACATCAACCAGCTGTGCGCCGGCGGCCACGGCGTCGGAGAGTTCATGCCACTGCACCGTGCTCACTACGCCCGCGGCAAGGTTGTCAGCGATCATCCCGAGCATATTCACGGGATCCTTGGCCGAGCCAAATTGCGGCGCATAAGCCAGCTCAAGGTCAGCAAGTTCACTGGCTCTCATGCCGGCTCGCATGGCTGTCGCGATGACGTCGATGCGCTTGTCCACGCCGTCGCCACCCACGCCCTGCACGCCGAGAATGGCGTCTGTGACCGGATCCACCAGCAGTTTCAGGGACATTTGCGTGGCACCCGGGTAGTAGCCGGCGTGGTTTGCCGGGTGCGAATGGATGGCCCGGTACGCCCGCCCGGCAGCCCGCAGCCGCTTCTCATTCCAGCCGCTCATGGCTGCGGTCAGGCCAAAGACACCGACGACGGCGGTGCCCAGGACCGCGGCCGACTGCACGGTCCGGCCCGTGATGACGTCCGCCACGAGGCGCCCGTGCCGGTTCGCCGTTTGTGCCAGCGGCACCAGCGTCGGTTCACCGGAAACGGCGTCGCGCTTTTCAGCCGCGTCACCGACTGCGTAAATGAACGGGTCACTGGTCCGCTGGGATTCATCCACAACCACTCCCCCGTGGGTACCCACCGCCAAGCCGGCAGCTTTCGCCAGCCAGCTTTCCGGGCGCACGCCAGCAGCGGTGACCACTAGGTCCGCGGCGATGCGCGTTCCGTCGGTGAGGATAATGTCGTACTTCTCCACGGTGGAGGTAACCGCATTCGTGCGGACTTTCACGCCATTGGCCATCAGCCGTTCCACCACAGGCATTACCATTTCAGGATCCAGCGGAGCCAGGATCTGCGGACCTGACTGCAGCAACGTCACTTCCACGCCACGAAGGGCAAGGTTTTCGGCCAGTTCCAGACCAATGAAACCGCCACCAAGAATCGCGGCATGCAAAGGCACACTGGAACCGGCTTCCATGGCCGTAAGTTCTGCCATGATGGCATCTACATCGGCCACGTCGCGCAGGGTGTGGGCACGCTCAATACCGGGCAGATCGGGCCGCACTGGCTTGGCTCCGGTAGATAAAACGAGGGCGTCATAGGCCTGCTCAAAAATTTCGTCGGTGAGAAGATTGCGGACAGTCACGGTCTTCTGTGCCGCGTTCACAGCGGTGACCTCATGGCGAGTATGCACATCGATAGCGAAGCGGGACTTCAGCGATTGCGGGCTTTGCAGCAACAAAGCATCGCGCTCGGCAATGACTCCGCCCACATGATAGGGCAGGCCGCAGTTGGCAAAGGAGACATGCTCGCCGCGTTCAAAGACAGTGATGACGGCATTTTCGTCGTTACGACGCAGGCGGGTGGCAGCAGACATGCCACCCGCCACACCGCCCACGATGACAACGCGCAATTGATTCGAGGTCACGGTGTGTTTACTTTCCGCCGAAGATCTTGGCGAACCAGCCGGACGTTTCTTTAGCTTCCGCCGGTACGTTCGGGTCGCAGGAGCAGCGCTCCGCTTTGGGAATGTGGCGCATGACGTCATCCACGTGACTGCCACAGCCCGCCCAGGTGGTCTTGTTGCAGGAACGGCATTTCACGGCACGGCACATGGCTGGTCTCCTCATTTGCGATACCCCCACGGGTATCTGCTGTTTCCAGAATACATACCCCCGGGGGTATGCTGTCAACACGACATAGAACCACAAAGGGGCATCATGCAACTGTCTGAGGAAGCTTCAAAACCGATCATTAACCGACTCCGCCGCGCCAATGGACAATTGGCTGGCATCATTCGCATGCTCGAAGATGGCCGCGATTGCGAGGACATCGTCACGCAGATGGCCGCCGTCGGAAAAGCACTGGACCGTGCTGGCTTTGGTTTGGTTGCTGGCAGTTTGAAGGAGTGCCTGGCCTCAGGCCAAGGCGAAGAACTGGACAGCGGAAAGCTGGAAAAGCTGTTCCTGTCCCTGGCGTAGCGAACGGGCACGTGGACGAGAGCAACTGACGGGCACATGGACCAAACTGGAGGCACCCGGTCATCGCGCATTCATCTGACGCAGGTAGACTCCGTGATCATGAACGCCAACATTCTCGCCACTGCACACACCACCCGAGCCATTTTTCTTGATGTTGACGGCACCTATGCCGATTTCGGGGTGGTCCCGGAGGCTCACGTGGAGGCCGTCAGGGCGGTCCGTGCGGCCGGCCACAAGGTCTTGATTTGCACAGGCCGCCCCTTGCCAATGCTTCCCGAAAGCATCATGGGCGCCGGATTTGACGGCGTGGTTGCGAGCGCCGGCGCCTACATTGAGGTGGCCGGGGAGGTCCTGGTGGACAAGCGCTTCCCCGCTGATCTCCGCACCCGGGCGCTGGCCGCCTTGGAGGCCCACGACGCCGTCTACGTGCTCGAATCACAGAAGGCCACCTTCGTGACACCAGCTGGCGAGGACCGTTTGCGCGCACACATCGCCGCCCATTACGCCAGCGCCCCGGCTGACCGCGCCATGGGATCCTCCGCCATCCTCGCCGGACTGACTGTCCGTGCCGATCTGAGCACCACCACCTTCGCCAAGATCTCCGTTTTTGAATCCCCTGTCCCCATGGCGGAGCTCGTGGCGGAAATCGGTGGTGACATTGACGTCGTCGCAAATTCCATTGCCGCCGAGGGCCCGCATGCCGGGGAACTCTTCCAGCGCGGCATCAGCAAGGCCGACGGCGTTGCAGCCGTCATTGCCCACTTCGACATTGCCAAATCAGCATCCATTGCGTTCGGTGACGGTCAAAATGACCTGGAAATGGTGGCCTTCGCGGGCCTTGGCGTGGCCATTGAGGGATCCTCCCCCGAACTGCTCGCCATCGCAGACCGCACAGCCCTACCGCCAAGCCAGAACGGGATCGCAGCAGCCTTCGCCGAACTTGGCCTGCTCTCCAGGGTCCGCTGAGCGGCAAACGCCCCACTCCAGCCTCAAGGACTTGGTTTATACGCGAGCCCACCGGGCGTGGCTTGCGTATAAACCAGGCCGCGTCCTCCAAAACTTTGGTTATACGCAACTCGAGGCGCCGTAGCTGCGCCACAGTGACTGCACCGCAAGTTCAGCCGCGCGGCGTGCGTATAAACAAAGTCCGGCTCAGGGCGTTGACGGTATCCGGCCCAAAGTCCCCGGAACCGGAGCGGGCCTGATCCGGCCGTGAAGTTGCCCGTGACGCTAATCACGGGTATGCTGATCCTTGCAGGCAATGTTGCCTGTAAGGATTGTTACTCGGCTACGAGGCAAGACCTGAGACCCGCGAAAGCGCACGTCTTGGGTCTTTTTTTGTGCCCGAATGACGTCAATGGACAGAAAGGATTGCCATGGCTTCCGTGAATTACCGGACCTTGGCCGCAGACATCTTGGAGGGTGTCGGCGGGGAAAAGAACATCGCAACGGCAACGCACTGCGCCACGAGGTTGCGCCTGACACTGCGCGACGACGCACAGGCCAACACGGCCGCAGTCGAAAAGCTCCCCGGCGTCATCACGGTGATGAAGGCTGGCGGCCAGTATCAGGTGGTCATCGGCAATGAAGTCCCCACGGTCTTCGCGGAAATGGGCAAGATCAGCCGTTTCGGCGGGGATGACAGCCCTGCTGAGGAATCCCCCGCCAAGGGTAACGTCTTCAACCGCTTCATTCAGATGGTTTCAGCCATTTTCCAGCCCATCCTGTGGCCCATGGCGGCCGCCGGTTTGTTCAAGGCCTTCCTGAGCATGGCGGGCACCTTCGGCTGGATGTCCGCCGAGAACTCCACCTATGTGATCCTGAACGCGGCCGCCGACGCCTTGTTCTACTTCCTCCCCCTGTTCCTAGCCATCACGGCCGCCAGGCGCTTCAAGGCCAACCAGTTCACGGCCATGGCGATCGCCGGCGCTCTGGTTTACCCCTCCATCGTGGCGCTGAACGGCACCCAGTCGGACTTCGTCGGGATCCCGTTTGCTGTCATGAACTACACCAGCTCCGTCATCCCGGTCATTGTCGCCGTCTGGCTCCTGGGCTATCTGGAACGATTCCTGCTCAAGGCCCTGCCCTCGGCCATCCGCAACTTCATGACGCCGCTGCTGGCCATGGCCATCATGGTCCCGCTGACCCTGCTGACAGTTGGCCCGGCCACGATCTTCTTGGCCAACGGTCTCTCCTCCGGCATCACCGCCATGTTCACGTCCGTACCGTGGCTGGCCGGGGCCGTCATGGGCGGCTTCTGGCAAGTTTTTGTGGTCTTCGGCATGCACTGGGGCCTGGTCCCAGTGATGATCAACGAGATCGCTACCACCGGGTACTCCGTCATGATGGCTCCTCTGGTTCCTGCCGTTCTGGCCCAGTCCGCCGCCATGCTGGCCATTGCCATCCGTTCACACAGCGCCAAGCGCCGTGAAGTTGCCGCCCCCGCCGCGTTCTCCGGCTTCCTGGCCGGCGTCACCGAACCCGGCATCTACGGCGTGAACCTGCCTCTGAAGAAGCCGTTCTACTTCGGCATCATCGGCGGCGCAATTGGTGGCGCCATCGCAGCCATCGGCGGCAGCGCAGCGAGTGCCTTCGTGTTCCCGTCCCTCATCGGTCTGCCCGCCTTCACCAGCTTCGGCAGCTTCGCAACCCTCCTGGTGGGTACTGCCATCGCCATCGCCATCGGCTTCCTGCTCACCTTCTTCTTCGGCCCTCGCGAGACCCCTGACACGGTCGACGCCGGATCTCGCGACGCCGCTGTTGACGGCGTCACCGCCGGAGCTACTTCCGAGACGGACGTGGCAGCTGAGAAAGTCACCGGCAACGTGGTAGTCCTCGCACCGGTGACGGGAACCGCCGTCGCACTTTCAGAGGTGCCAGATAAGGTCTTCGCATCCGGGGCCATGGGAACCGGGCTGGCCTTCATCCCCGAGCAGGACACGGTCCACTCCCCCGTTTCGGGTACCGTTCAGGTCGCTATGAAGACAGGGCACGCTTACGGGCTGAAGACTGACAGCGGCGTTGAGGTTCTGGTGCACATCGGCATCGACACCGTGCAGATGCAGGGCGAGGGCTTCACGGCCGCCGTGACTCGCGGCCAGCGCGTGGAAGCCGGCGATCTGCTGGCCACGATTGACCGCGCCAAGATCAAGGAGGCCGGATTCAACGACATGACCATCATGGTGGTCACCAACACCAAGAAGCTGACCGCCGTGGTGCCTGTTGGCGAAGGGCACATGGATCATGGCGTCCCGGCCCTGGACATCGAACTCTAAGCACCTTGAACACTTAGTACTTTGAACACTCAGTACCGAAAGGACTAAAGCACCATGAACACTGCAATCACCAAGCCCGCCACCGGAGCATTCCCTGAGGGATTCCTATGGGGCGGCGCAACGGCAGCCAACCAAGTCGAGGGCGCTTTCAACACCGGCGGCAAGGGCCTGTCCATTCAGGACGTCATGCCGCAGGGCATCACCACACCTCCCACCGAAGGTCCCACGCCGGATAACCTCAAGCAGGTGGCGATTGACTTCTACAACCGCTACGCCGAGGACATTGCCCTGTTCGCCGAAATGGGCTTCAAGACCTACCGCTTCTCCATCGCCTGGAGCCGCATCTTCCCCAACGGTGATGACGAGCAGCCCAACGAAGAAGGCTTGGCGTTCTACGATCGGGTGCTGGACGAACTGGAAAAGCACGGGATCGAACCGCTCGTGACCATCAGCCACTACGAAACACCGTTGAACCTGGCCCGCACGTACGGCGGCTGGACCAACCGTGCCATGATCGGTTTCTACGAACGTTACAGCCGCGTGCTGTTCGAGCGTTTCGGCAGCCGCGTGAAGTACTGGCTGACGTTCAACGAGATCAACTCGGTCCTGCACGAGCCGTTCCTCTCCGGCGGCATTCCCACGCCGAAGGCCGAGCTGTCCGAGACGGACCTGTACCAAGCCATCCACCACGAGCTCGTCGCCTCGGCGCGCGTGACGAAGCTGGCCCGGGAGATCGCGCCTGGCGCGCAGCTTGGCTGCATGATCCTGGCCATGCCGGTGTACCCGTTGACCCCGTCTCCAGATGACGTGGTCAAGGCCATGGACACAGCTCACGGCAGCTACGCCTTTGGCGACATCCACGTTCGGGGCGCCTACCCCGGCTACCTGCTGCGCTACTTCCGCGACAACGGCATCGCGCTGGATATCACCGAGCAGGACCGCGAGGACCTCAAGAACACGGTGGACTTTGTCTCCTTCAGCTACTACATGAGCGTCTGCGAGACAGCCGATCCGGCTGCGCTCAAGGGTCCGGGCAACATCATGGGCGGCGTGCCCAACCCCACTTTGGAGGCTTCGGAGTGGGGCTGGCAAATTGATCCGCAGGGCCTGCGTGTGGTCATGAATGATTACTGGGAGCGCTGGCAGAAGCCGCTGTTCGTTGTGGAGAACGGCATTGGCGCCAAGGATGTGCTCGTGGAGGTCGATGGCGTTAAGACGGTGGAAGATGACTACCGCATTGACTACATGAACGATCACCTGGTGCAGGTCCGCGAGGCTATTGCCGACGGCGCCGAGGTCATGGGGTACACGTCTTGGGGCTGCATCGATGTTGTCAGCGCCTCCACCGCGCAGCTGAGCAAGCGCTACGGATTCGTCTATGTGGACCGCAACGACGACGGATCGGGAACCCTCAATAGGTACCCGAAGAAGTCCTTCGAGTGGTACAAGAATGTCATTTCCAGCAACGGCGCAACGCTAAGCTAGCTGCAAGGGGCGGGGCCGAACAGGCCCCGCCCTGTCCACAATTCACACTTTCCGGCTCGAAGAATCAGGGTAAGCGGCATGGAAATCCTGCGTGTGTTCAACAACAACGTTGTCCTTGCCCGCGAAACCAGCGGTGACGGCCGCGAGGTGATCCTGACCGGTCGCGGGCTGGGGTTTCAGGCCAAGCCTGGCCAAAGCATTGATCCGACGGCGGTGATCCGCACTTTCGTGCCCGAAGACGGCCGTAGCCCAGACTCCTTGGGCGCCATGGTGGCATCACTCTCGCCGGAAATTCTTGCCCTCGCAGACAAAGCTTTGGACGCCGGACGCACTGAAATGGACATCCGCCGCAGCGCTGTCCTGACGGTTGCCCTGGCAGATCACCTCAGCTTTGCCATCAAGCGATTGCAGAACGGCATTGAATTCGAGTACCCACTCCAGGCTGAGGTCTCGCACCTGTACCCCGCGGAACTACGGGCAGCCCGGCGGATTCTGGCGTACGTCAACGCCACCCTCGATTCGCCACTGTCTGATGGGGAGGCCGTCTCGATCACTATGCATCTGGTCAATGCCGGATTCACCGCAGGAGACTTGTCATTCACCTACCAAATGACAGGTGTTTTTGCCCAGCTCTTCGACGTTCTGGAGCAAGCCACCGGCCGGCCCATTGACCGCGAAACCGTCAATTCCGCCCGCTTCATCACCCACCTGCGCTATTTCTTTGTGCGGGCCGCCTCTGGAGAACAGCTGGAGGAAGGCGCCGGCAAGCTGGGCTCTGCCATTCGGGATTCCTACCCGGAGGCCTACTCCACAGCCCTCAAACTTCAAAGCGTCCTGGAGCTCCGGCTTGGCGACCCCATGACAGAAGACGAGGCCACCTACCTGACGCTCCACGTTGCCCGGCTCATGGATGAAAACCGGGACTAAACAGTCCGCTCCGCCACGCCGGGGCTGAACAGCCAACGGCTCGAGCCTGCCCGTGTCGATGATGCAATTGCCCACGGGCAGGCTTGGCGGTAGCGCAGCTACTTCCCGGCGAGCATCGCCTTCTCATGGTTGGCTTCCTTTGCCGCGGCTTCATCCTCGGCGAGGTTTGACGCCGCCTCAGCTTTGGCCACTTCTTCGTCAGTCATGCGGGCCAACTTGGACGGCCACCAAATTTTCTTGCCAATATCGTAAGTGAGCGCCGGAACCAGCACCGAGCGCACCACGAAGGTATCGAGCAAGACACCGAA
Source organism: Arthrobacter alpinus (assembly GCF_001445575.1). Classification (NCBI taxonomy): domain Bacteria; kingdom Bacillati; phylum Actinomycetota; class Actinomycetes; order Micrococcales; family Micrococcaceae; genus Arthrobacter; species Arthrobacter alpinus. Next base: position 4,085,208 of record NZ_CP013200.1, read on the forward strand.
GGCCACGATGAAGGCAATCTGCGCCAAGAACAGAATGGGGATGACGGCCAGGGCCGAGAACGTGGCGGCAAGAACCAGACCGGCCGAGGTAATGACACCGCCGGTGATCACCAGCCCCCGCATAATGCCTTCGCGAGTCCCGTGTTTGAGCGATTCTTCCCGCACGCGTGTCATCAGGAAAATGTTGTAATCGATGCCCAACGCCACCAGGAAAATGAAGCCGAACAAGGGAACCGCAGGATCGGCACCTGGGAACTTGAACACGCCATTGAAGACCAGCGCCGCAACACCTAGCGCGGTTCCAAAGGACAGGACCGTGGTCAGGATCAAGATGACCGGAGCCAGCACGGAGCGCAGCAGCAACATAAGGATCAGCAGAATCACTCCGAGCACCACGGGAATGATCAAGTTGCGATCGTGAATTGAGGCATCGTTCGTATCAATGGCCGTCGCCGTGACACCACCAACCAGCGCATCTGGCACAGTGTTGGCGAGGTTGTCGCGCAAAGTACGGACGACGTCGGCCGCGGCGTCAGAATCTGCCGCTGAGACCAGCGTTCCCTGAATCATGATGTCTCCGTTGACCACCGTAGCTTCCGGAGCGGGGGTGCCCGGAGCGCCCATGGCCTGGATCCCCTCGGCGGTCACCGTCGCGGCGCCACTCGGCGAGTCAGCCGCTACAACAGTTACACCGTCCACACCGTCCATGCCCAGCAACACGTTGGCAGTTTCCTGAAGTTCAGCCTTGGGTACAACAACCAGCACCGGGCTACCGGTACCACCGGGGAAGTGCTCGCCCAGAACCACTTGACCGTCGCGGGCTTCGGAGGCGCCCAACACCAAATCGGATTGGGGCACGCCATTGGCATTGAGCTGAGTGGCACCCATGGCGCCCACAATCAGGATCAAGGAGGTGACGATCCAGATGGTGCGCGGACGCTTTTTGATGCCACGAGCCAGCTTGACCCAGATGCCCTTGGTTGCCATGCCATGCTCGGCAGCAACAACTTCCGGTTCATACTTCGGGCGGCGCGGCCAGAAGGAAGCCCGGCCGAATGCGAACAGCAGCGCGGGCAGCAATGTGAGCGCCGAGAGCATGGCGAAGACAATACCAACGGCCGCCACAGGGCCCAGCGAACTATTTGACTTCAAGTCGCTGAACAACAGGCAGAGCAGGCCAACAATGACAGTTCCTCCGGAGGCTGCGATGGGCTCAGCGGACTTCTTGATGGCCTGGATGCTGGCAGACCATTTGTCTCTGGTCATACGGAGCTCTTCACGGTAGCGAGACACATAGAGGAGGGAATAGTCCGTTGCCGCACCAATCACCAGGATGAACAAAATGCCTTGCGTCTGGCCACTCAGCATGAAAATGCCAGCCTTCGCCATCCACCAGACGCTCAAGAGGGCAACACACAAGGCAAACATGCTGGTCGCCAACACCGCTACGGGGAGCAAGAGGGAACGGTAAACACAGATCAGAATGATAAAAACGGCAAGCAGCGCCACGCCCAAGAGAATGCCGTCAATTCCGGCGAAGCCCGCAACGAGGTCGGCTGTGAGTCCGGCAGGCCCGGTGACGTGAACACTCACGCCGTCGGGCGCCGTGGAGCGCAGCGTGTCACCAATCTCGGCCACCACGTCACCAATTTCGGAGTCTGCCTGGACGGGAACGAATGCCTGCAGAGCCTTGCCATCCTCGGAAGGAATGGCCGGGGAGATGTCCTTTGACACCCCGGCAATATCCGTCAGTGCCTTAACTTCGGAAGAGATGCTGGCAATTTGCTCGGGGGTGAGCTTGTCTTTTCCAGCGAAGACCACAATGGCCGGGATTTCATCCGAAGCGCGGAATTCGCTCAAAATCTTCTGCACTTGAGTGGCATCAGCGGAGGACGGCAAGTATGTGGTCTGGTCGTTGGAGGAAACCTCACTGACCCGCCCAAAGTACGGCCCACCAACAGCAGCCCCTGCCAGCCAGCCCACAATAAGGAGTGTAGGCAAAAGAATGCGCACCCATTTGGCGATTTTGCGCGGCGCTTTGTGCTCGCCTTTGTGCTCGCCCCGCTTGGCAGTTTTCTCCGCAGTGCTCATATCCGTACTCTCCGTGGTCGTGCCGCAATTTAATCTCGCTTAGCTAGCAAATATCCTAGCATGATAGAAGCTGAGGCGGTTATACCTCAATCAGGATAGAATCACCGTATGGAAAGTACCGAGGCAGCAAACACAGCGTTGCCGCCGAGCATTTACGACGTCGATGCCAGCGACCCCGCGAGCAAGCTTGTGGATCGCTCCGCCATGGACCCCGAGGATGTGCGTCAGATCGGTTCGGTGATGGCCGCACTGGGCCGCTTGCGCGAAGCGGAGCAGCTGCTTTCCGACGCGTCGTTGAAGTACATGAAGCTGAATCAGACGGACATGCGCGCACTGCATTACCTCATTGTTGCCGCCAACACGGGCACTGTCACCACCCCGGGCGCCATTGCCGCCCACCTGAAAATTTCGACGGCGTCCACCACCAAATTGCTGGACCGTCTAGAGCGGGCGGGGCACATCACCCGCTCACCGCATCCCAGCGATCGTCGGGCCTTGGCCATTGCCATCACCGATGTGACTCGCGAATCAGCCATGAACACGGTGGGCCGCCAGCAAGCCAAGCGCTTTTATTCGGCCGCCCGGCTCAACTCCGCCGAGCGTGAAGTGGTGATCCGTTTCCTCGATGACATGGCGGAGCAACTCTCCATCAAGAACCTGCAGTGGGCCCAGCCGGAAGCAACTGCGGGCTAACGCACAGGCGGCCACTTCAAGGGGCAAAGCCTGGAACTGCGAACCACAGAAGAGGCCTCAGCTGTGAGTGAGAGATCCATCCTGATGAGAAACGTGAGCGCTGGAGGCAAACAAGTTCAGGCCCAAGGCGCGGGATAGGAAGGCGCAGGCCCGTTGGCCGCGGACGCTGTTGCCAGCCGAGTCCAGTGGTGGTGAGAACGTGGCGAGGGCTCCCTTGCCGGGCGAGATCGAGATAATGCCGCCGGTAACACCGGATTTGGCTGGCAGCCCAATTTCAAACAGCCATTCGCCGGATTTCTCATACATCCCGCAGGAGGCCAAAAGAGACAGCGTGTCTCGGGCGACATCCGCCGAGACCACTCGCTCACCGGTCACAGGGTTCACTCCCCCGTCGGCCAGGGTCGCACCCATCACGGCAAGATCCCTCGCCGTCACCGACAGGGCGCACTGCCGGGTGTAGACATCGACGGTTTCCAGCGGATCCTTCTCGAGGCGGCCATAACTGTCGAGCAGGCCAGCAATCGAGCGGTTGCGTTTGTTGGTGCGCATTTCCGAGAGGTAGACGCCGTCGTCAATCTCCAACTGACGCCCGGCGAAACGGGAGAGGCCCGAGCGCACGGCTCCCCACTGTTCCTCCGCAGTATCACCAGGCATCATGGCTGTGGTGGCGATGGCGCCGGCATTGACCATGGAGTTCATGGGACTGCCATTATTGAGCTCCACGGCAATGACGGAGTTGAAGGCCAGGCCAGTGTTGTTCACGCCAATGCGCTCATGGACCGCCTCATGCCCGATCGACTCACACACCAAGGCAAAGACAAAGGCCTTTGAAATGGACTGAATGGAGAAGTGCACATCCACGTCGCCGGCCAGGTGGGTGCTGCCATTGATCCCCACCAGGGCCAGACCAAACCAGTTCGGATTGGCTTCGGCAAGGATGGGAATGTAGTCGGCCACCGTCCCGTCTGTGTGGCCGGCGTAGCGTTGGTGGGCTTGGGCCACGAGATCATCCACCCGATCCTTTGTGGGCAGATAGCCGGTGAATGCTTCCTGGGGAACGTTTTGGACATCTGCTGCAAACACGTCGGATTCCTCACCGCTGGGGGTTGACTCTCGGCCCCTGAAATATACATCGGGGCGACGGTGCGTGGCGGATTGTGGCGCCAGTATTGAGAGTTGCAGAGATTCCGAGCAGGATTCAAGAAGCAAGGACGACGGCGGCCCCCTAATGTTGGGTGCCTAGAGCAAACCACTCAACCCAAAGATAAGGACAAGGTCCCATGGTCAACACCACCTTTAGTAAAGAGGAAAAGGCAGCGATGCGAGCCGCTGCAGCCGAGGCCAAGGCCGCCAAGGCTGGGGCGGACATGGAGGCTACGTGTTTGGCTGCCATCGCGGACATGACCGGCACGGATCACGAGCTGGCGCAGACTCTGCACAGCCTGGTTCAAGAAAACACCTCCTTGGGCGCAAAGACTTGGTACGGCATGCCCGCTTACACGAACGCCGACGGCAAGGTGGTGGTGTTCTTCCAGGCCGCGGCTAAGTTCAAGGTCAGGTATGCCACCATTGGTTTCCAGCCCGATGCGCAACTGGACGACGGCAACTTCTGGCCCAACGCCTACGCCGTGACGAAGTTGACCGCCGCCGATCAGAAGAAGCTCGTGGCGTTGCTGAAGAAGGCGGTTGGCTAAGAGCCAGCGGGCTCAGCCGCCAGCCGCTAGCCCGCGAGCCGCCTGCTACGCCCCAAACACCACCCGCTGCAAGAACTCGTTACGGAACTTCCCCTCGGGATCCAACCGCTGCGCCAGCGCCTTGAAGTCGTCAAAGCGCGGGTAGAGCGGCGCCAGCGAGGAGGCATCGGCGTCGAACACTTTGCCCCAGTGCGGCCGGGCATCAAACGGAGCCAGCGCTTCCTCGACTACCTTCACCACAGCTTCAACAGCGGCCTGATCACGGAACCAGGTGAAGTGGAAGGCCACACTGTCGCGCCCCTGAGCGGTGCTGAGCCAGAGGTCATCGGCTGCGATGGAGCGGATCTCGCCCACCTGCAGCAGCGGGGTAATCACGGCGCTGAGGGCGCGCAGGGCCTGGATCGCAGGAACGGCGTGGGCCCTATCGATGAGATATTCGGTCTGGATCTCCTCGCCGGCACTAGGCATGAACTCCATCCGGAAATGCGAGAGCCGATCCTGCCACGGCCCTGCCACACCCAGCTGCTGTGTGCAGTTCACGGCCGAAACTCCCGGCAGCGGGTGCACCCCATCAGTAGCTGCGGTCCCGCCCAGTAATTCTGCGGGGTAATCACTGGTGCGGCCGTCGCCAATTTTCTGCTTGAACCAGGCTTGGCCAACGCTCTCACCGCTCCAGTCGGTGAACAGGCTGACCGAGTACGCCCGCCCGGTGACGGCATCGTAATCCGCCAGCACCGCGTCCCAATCGAGGCCAAGATAGACGTGCTGGGCCACCGAGTACGCGGGCACAATGCTCAGCGTCACCTCGGTCACGATGCCCAGCGCACCCAGACCCACCACGTATCCGGGAAAGTCTCCCGTCTCGGCGCGGCTCACGGAACGAACCTCGCCTGTGCCGTCCACCAAGCGCAGACCTACGACGTCGGCCGCCAGGTTTGCGTTGTCATCTCCGGAACCGTGGGTGGCCGTGGCGATGGCGCCGGCCACTGAAATGTGAGGCAAGGAGGCCAAGTTTGCCAGTCCGAATCCGTGAGCTGCCAGCTCCACAGCCAGCGCACCATATGTACTGCCGCCGCCAACGGTAACTGTCATGGCCTCTGGGTCAATGCGGACGGCAACGGGCAACTTGTCCAAGCAGATCTGGATACCGTCGGTGTCGGCAATGGCATTGAAGGAGTGTCTGGAACCCAGTGCTTGAACCGAGCTGGCGCCGCGTACCAGAGCCTGCACCTGGGCTTCCGATTCCGGGTGATGAATCACTGTGGCCCGGTAGTGGTGGTTGCCTGCCCAATTACTCTCTGGGGCGTTGACTGGTGTCTGCTGCAGGGTCATTTCATGGATCCTCGCTCGAATGAAACAATTTGATGTGACTCACAACATATCAAATGTCACAGGTCTTGCCTATGCCACCACCCAGGTGAGCGGGGTCCGCATTCTCGCCTGCTGATAACAACCATTGATTAGGGCAGGATCAGCCGCAAGACTAATTCCAGAGCACATTCGGTCTGGGAAGGCGGAATGTAAAGCGCACCGAAAGGACACTGCCTTGATCTTCATCGTCGTAAAATTCCACGTCAAGCCCGACTGGGCACAGCGCTGGCCCGATCTCACTCGCACCTTCACCGAGGCAACCCGTGCCGAGCCTGGGAATCTTTGGTTTGATTGGTCGCGCAGTCTAGACAATCCCAATGAGTACACTCTCGTCGAGGCTTTCCAGGACGCCGCCGCCGCAGACCACGTCGGAAGCGACCACTTTAAGCAAGCCATGAAAGATATGGCACCGGCACTTGTCGACACTCCCCGGATCATCAGCCGGCAGATCGACGGCGACGCCTGGGACCGCATGGGAGAGCTCGAGATCTCCTAAGCGGCACGGCAGCCGCCGAGCTCTGGCAGCCAATGGTAGTCCAAAGCCCTGTCACGCGGCGCCCGGTCCGTCTTAAATTGGAAATACCGGACACCGAAGTCAAGATGGGGATATGGGATACAACGATTCACTGTCTGGTCTTGCTTCGGTCCAAAAGGCCTTCGCGCTGCTGGATGTGGTCGCAGCCCACAATCGTGGAATGTCGGCAAAAGAGATAGCAGCTGAGCTGAGCATGCCGCTACCAACGGTCTATCGGCTCCTGAAGACGCTGGTCGCTTCGGGACATCTGGTCCATCTCCGCGACGAGAGCCTCTACGGGCTGGGCTATAAGTTGCATGCCTTGGACAATTCCCTGCGCCGGCAGGTTGGAACACCTCCGTCGGTAGCGCGGCTGGTGCATGAACTGCATGTGCGTGCCGACGCAGCAGCCTATTACGCCGTCCATCGTGGCGAAGATATTGTTGTGGCCCACGTGGTTGACTCCCCTGCCCGGCCACGCATCACGCCCATGGGCTTTGGGTTCAACGACGGCGCACATGCCACAGCATTTGGCAAGGTACTCCTGGCAGCTATGGATACTGATCGGTGCACGGCCTACCTTGAGAGCCACGGAATGCCGGGAATGACGGCGGCCACGATCATGGACCCCGCAGCTTTTGAAATCGAACTCGATGAGGTGCGTTCCTCGGGCATCGCGATCGAGCGCGAAGAATTCATCCGCGGCGCGTCCTGCATGGCCGCCCCAGTCACCACTGCAGCAGGGCAGACGGTCGGTTCTGTCGCCGTATCCATGGACCCTTCCGAGTTTCGTGCCCGCTACAGCGAAGTTTCTGTTCTACTGCGCGATGTGGCCTCGCGCGTCAGTCGCGCTTTGCGCGGAACCCCGCTGCTCGGGCGCTAACGGCCCGGTCAGCGGGGCACCACACTCCCCTCCTCAGTTCTTCTTCAGTGCTACAGCGCTGATGTGGCGAACTGATCCACGATGTACTCCGCCTGGCGAATAGCCAGCGCAACAATCGTCAGCGTCGGGTTGGCGGCAGCACCCGTAGTGAACTGCGAACCATCCGAAATGAACAGATTCGGCACGTCATGCGCCTGCCCAAAGGCGTTGACGACGCCGTCTTCCGGACGCTCGCTCATCCGCGCCGTCCCGAGATTGTGCGTGGACGGATACGGCGGAGTTCGGTGTGTGGACAGGGCACCCACTGCTTCAAAGACCAACGATCCCTGCTGATACCCATGCTCGCGCATGGCGACGTCGTTTGGATGATCATCGAAGTGCACATTGGGGACGGGCAAGCCGAGCCGGTCGGTGACCTTGGTATTCAGCGTGATCCGATTGCCCTCCTGCGGCATGTCCTCACCGGTGATCCACATCCCAGCCGTATTGATGTAGTTGTCCAGCAGCGCCGTAAATTCAGGACCCCATCCCCCGGGCTCCACAAAGCTCGCCAGGAACGCCGGCCCAAGCGAGATGGTCTCCATGTAATAGCCACCAGAGAATCCGCGCTCGGGATCGTGTCGAGATTCATCGGCAATCAGCCCGGCCATGGTCTCTCCGCGATGCATGTTGATGACCTGATCGAACTTCGCAAAGACGGTGCCGGTGGTGTGACGCATATAGTTCCGGCCCAGTTGTCCCGAGGAGTTGGCCAAGCCATCCGGGAAGAGCGGCGATGCCGAGAGCAACAGGAGCCGCGGGGTCTCAATGGAGTTGCCGGCAACGGCCACAACTCGCGCCTTTTGTCGCTGCGGATTGCCATCGGCATCAATATAGACCACGCCGTCAGCCTTGCCCTTGGCGGTGTGGGTGACCTGCACGGCATGTGAATCCGGGCGCAGGTCCAGCAGCCCGGTGCGCAGCGACTTCGGAATTTCCGAAACCATGGTGGACCACTTTGATTTGTTCTTATCGCCTTGGAAGTTGAAACCGTCCTGAATGGATGCGGGCCGGCCATCATAGGGTTCCGCGTTGGTGGCGTAGGGGCCCGTGGCGTATTGGCGGTATCCCAAACGCTCGGCACCGTTGGCGAAGACCTTGTAGTTATTGTTGGCCGGCAGCGGCGGTCTGCCGTGACGATGGCTGCTGCCCATCTTCTTTTCTGCGAGATCGTAATACGGTTCCAGATCGGTCAAGGTGATGGGCCAGTCCAGTAAATTGGCTCCGTCAATGCGACCATATGTCTTGCGCGCCTTGAACTCATGGGCCTTGAAACGCGGTGTTGCCCCTGACCAGTGGGTTGTGGTTCCGCCCACGGCTTTCACGATCCAGGCTGGGAGGTTGGGGAAGTCTCGGGCGATCCGCCACGACCCTGTGGTGGTGCGCGGATCCAGCCAGGCCATCTGGTTGAAGGCACCCCATTCATCTTGGTGATAGTCCTCATTCTTGAGGTACGGACCCGCCTCGAGCATAACGACCTTCACGCCCTTGGAGACCAGCTCGTGGGCCAAAGTACCTCCGCCTGCCCCGGACCCGACAATGACAACTACGGAGTCGTCGTCGTACTCGTAACGGACTGAATTTTCTTCGACGCTCATGAGGTTTGCCCTTCCTTAATGATTCCGGCTCCTTTGAGCCCGTCCTCGCCGAGTTCAATGCCTGCTGCGGGTGCGTAGGCTGCGACAGGGTACGGCAGAGGCCCCGTATCGCAGATGGGATCGCCACTTTCTTCGATGCGGGGCTCGGGCAGCCACGTGAGATCGTTGAATCCGCGGTTGAGGTACCCGCCCTTGGAGAATGATTCACCTTCATAGCCCAACGCGGCATAGACTTCCGGGTCGTCATAGAGATTCAGCACCACGGTCCGGCGGATGAAGCCGAAGAATTCCAGGTCGGCAATGCGTTTGAGCACGGCAATTGCGCGGTCGTCTGGCAGGTCCAGGAAGTGCTCGTCACTGAGCGTATCCAAGGTCATGAGCCCCTGTGTCAGGGCCATTCGGAACCAACTGGACTCTGCGGAGGCCTCGATGATTTTCTCGGTCATCCGATCGTAGGGCCCATCCGGAAATTGCGGATGCGGGAACGATACCCGAATGATCCGGGTCAGGATCCGCCGGGCCTCATCGGATAATTCCAGGGCATTGAGTGATGAATATTTTGCGGGAAAAACCATCGTTGTCACCTCGGTTGGTTTACGGGCTGGGCACGCGTCCCGGAGCTGGCACGAGACGTCGCCGCCACAGCCAGCCAGGGAGCCACACCCTTAGTCTGTGCCTCAGATCACAAACTGGCCAACAGCTGTTATCAGCTGGTGAGAATGCGTGCACCATCCACTCCATCTCGAGCCATCACACTCCTTGATAGGTCACGGGCACTGGGGTCAGCGCAAAGAGATTGACTTTATCACTCTGCGATAAGAGGGCTGCCCATCAAGGTGATCTGGGGCACAGGCTGATCGTATCGGACTAGCTAATCATCAAGCCGTCCCGGCCCGAGCGGCTAACTTCAGGAGGAAGCACCATGGAAGCATCCACTTCACGCGTCGCCTTGATCACCGGAGCAGGCAGGGGAATTGGGCGGGCCATCGCCGAAAGGCTGGCTGAGGACGGCAACGACATCATTGTCGCCGACATCCCCGGGGCTCAGGAGAACATCGATGCGGTGGTTGCCGCCGTCGAACAGCGCGGCCGCCGCGCTGTGGGCGTTACGGGGGACGTCTCCAATCCCGAGGACATCGAGCGCATGATCCAGGAAGGAACTGACGCTCTGGGCGACTTGAGCGTGTTCATTGCCAACGCGGGCATCGCCCAGGTCGAAGAGATCCTCGATGTCAAGCCGGAGGCCCTTGACAGGATGATCGATGTGAACCTCAAAGGCGTCTTCTACTCCTACCAATCGGCCGCACGGCGCTTTATCGCGCAGGGCACTAGCGGAAAGATCATTGCCGCAGCGTCCATCGTTGCTTTCCGGCCGTTTCCGGTGTTGGCGTCTTATTCGGCAACCAAGTGGGCGGTGCGTGGGCTGACGCAGGCTGCGGCAATGGAGTTCGCAAAGCACAACATTACTGTCAACGCCTATGCGCCAGGCGTTGTGGGCACGGCTATGTGGGAGCTCATCGATGAGAAGCTCACCGAACGGGATGGAACGCCACGCGGCAGCGCACTCCAGTCGCAGGTGGCAAACATCCTGGCTGGCCGAGTCTCCGAACCCGAAGATGTCGCCAAGTTGGTGTCATACCTTTCAGGACCTGATTCGGATCACATGACAGGTCAGACGGTATTGATCGACGGTGGTATCAACTTCTCTTAGCGCCTCAGGTCTGCACCCATGGTGCCGTGTCATGAACCGGCACCATGGATGCCCAACGCAGGTGAATGGGACTTGCCTAAGTTTTGGGCGCGAACTGGCCCCGCACACTCCGGCGAGCGGGCCGCCGTCGAGCATTCAGAACAAGACTGTCCGGGGAGGTTTCCCTATCCCGCGAAGCCACGCCGGTTAGACTGCACCTCATGGACATCCGCGTAAGTGCTGAGGAAGACTGGCCAGGCATTTTCGAGTTCTACCGCGCGACGATGGCCGAAGGACGTACCTATGCCTTCCCCGAGAACCAGACGCTCGAGGAGGCCAGGCCCTGGTGGATGGAACAGGCACCAGGGCGAACTGTCGTCGCCGTCGACGGGCCGCACATCATCGGCTCGGCAAAAATGGGACCCAACCGGCCCGGCCGCGGCCAACACATCGCCACCGCATCATTCCTGGTCAATCCGGAGCACCGGAGCCACGGCACCGGACGCCGCCTCGGAGAGTATGTCATCAGCTGGGCCCGTAACGAAGGCTACCGTGGCATCCAGTTCAACGCCGTCGTTGAAAGTAATCACCCGGCGGTCCACCTATGGCAATCCCTCGGATTCCGCATCATCGGCACAGTTCCGGGCGCTTTCAATCATCCCGAGGACGGTTTTGTGGGCCTGCATGTGATGTATCTGGACCTCAAGTGAGCTGGCCCTGAACTGAGGTTCCAACTGAGATACCAGCGAGGTACAGCACAAGCCAGAGGTACATAATGAAGCCATGGAAAACTCACCAATAATCATCAGCTTTCCCATCGCTGACCGCCGCACATCTTTTGACTTCTACACGGCAGGACTTGGCCTGAGCCCCATAGGTGAGGCCGCCGAGGACGGCGTCCCGGAACCCTTGCAGTTCCGGGTCAATGACGGGCTGCGACTCATGCTCATTCCCACCGGAGGGTTCGGGTGGGTTGTCGGCAACCGGGAGGTCGCGCCGAGCAGCCAGAGCGAGACCTTTATCAGCATCACAGCAGCCAGCGAGTCCGGCGTCGACGAACTGGTTAAGCAGGCACAACAAGCAGGAGCCACGCTCGTCACGGCACCTGGACAACAGCCTTGGGGTTACGTTGGCGCCTTTGCTGATCCGGATGGGCATGTCTGGCAAGTAACTGCTACGTCGCCGCCGAACTGACGGCCGCCCCGCTACTCAGGCAAACGTGGCGAACCGAATATCTGCTGCAAGGCCCAAGAATTGCCGTCAGGATCACTGAAGTACGCATACCTGACGCCGCCTCCCATATCGCTAATGTCAGAGACGTCTACCCCCTTGCCTCGCAGGGCACCTTGGACGGTCTCAAGGTCATCCACCACCAAATGAAGTCCGTGGACAGGCGCCGCAGTTGGGTCGCTGATGCCCACCCCAACGACTACGGAACATGCTGACCCCGGCGGAGTCATCTGAACAACGCGCATACCGTTACCCGGCTCCACATCGTGATCGAGTATGAATCCCACCTGGTCGAGATAGAAGGCTTTGCTTCGATCAACATCAGTGGTGGGTAGCGGGACCAATTCCAACCGCATTTCCATGGGGACTCCTTCTTCTGGCTGCGTTTACGCCATCACGGCAGGCCTGCGGCCCGACTTTCGCACATGCTACTTAGGAGCATGTCAGCAGATGCCCCCGAACGCCAGCACTTCCCCGCCGTGCTCGCGTCACGGGCCGCATTTGTGGGACAGTAAAACCATGCCCTCGTCTTCGCGCAAGCCCCCGTCCGGCACTACTGCCAAGCAGCAATCGAGCGCCCCTGCCAACTCCGCCGCAACACCACCGCGGGCGCGGGCGCTGCTTGGACACGTCATGCGCGTGGCCGATGCCCTCCATACCATTCGCGGACGCATTGCCACCTCAACCGGCGCGGTCCCCACCGTGATGGCCTACCCCGGCTACGGCAGCACCAGTTGGGTGCGCGTGCTGGCCCGGGTGGTGCTGATGCGCACCTCCGGGGACAGCACCGCAGGCACTGTGCGCGGCTGGCGAGCCTTCATGAGCGTGCCCGTTCGCAGCAGCACCGTTGAGGTAGAGCTCGACGGCGTGGCTCACCTGGTGCAGGCCGATGCCGGTGGGCTAGTGGATGTGGTGCTGGAATGCTCCCTGACACCGGGATGGCACACCATCACCCTGCGAAGTGCCGGTGCTGAACCCGCGCAGGCTCGCGTTCAGATCGTCGATCCGGATGCCCGTTTCGGCATCGTCTCTGATATTGACGACACCGTCATGGTCACTGCTTTACCCCGGCCGCTCTTGGCGCTCTGGAACACGTTGGTTCTCAGTGAGCGCGCACGGACACCCACTCCGGGCATGGCCGTCATGCTGGACCGGGTCATGGCGCAGAACCCCGGCGCTCCCATCCTGTATTTATCCACCGGCGCCTGGAACGTGGCCCCGGCGCTGGCCCGCTTCCTGGCCCGGAACTTGTACCCCGACGGTGTGCTGTTACTCACCGATTGGGGCCCTACACGCCAGCATTGGTTCCGCAGCGGGCCACAACACAAACTCGGCAATTTGGCGCGCCTGGCCAAGGAATTCCCAAGCGTCAAGTGGCTGCTGATCGGCGACGACGGCCAGCATGATCCCGCCATTTATGCCGAGTTCGCCCGGACTCATCCACAGCAAACAGCGGCTGTTGCCATCCGCCAACTGTCCCCCAGCGAGGCGCTGCTGGCCGGTGGGCACACCCATGAGGACAGTGCCGCGTTCCATCACGGCGATGTACCGTGGGTTTCGGCGCCGGATGGGGCAGGCCTTGCAGAGCAACTCGCAGAGCTGGGAATGCTCTAGAAGCTGCTGTCCGCCTAACCACAGGCTACTATTCTGTTCAGATCTAGATTCGCTCAGCTAAGTGGGGACGAAAATGACCGAGAATAACTCTTCGCAGGACAAGCGCGCCGCCGTTGTCATTAACCCTGTCAAGTCTCCGGATGATGAGTTCAAGACGAACTTTTTCCAGCTGTGCGCTGATGCGGGCTGGGCCGAACCGTTGTGGCTGGAAACCACTGAGGAAGACCCGGGCGCCGGTCAGGCGAGGCAGGCGCTTGAGGCAGGGGTCGACGTCGTTATTGCAGCAGGCGGCGACGGCACCGTCCGCACGGTGGCCTCAGTCCTGGTCGGCACTGACACCGCCATGGGCTTGATGCCGCTGGGCACAGGTAATTTGCTGGCCCGCAACTTGGGGATGGACGTCACCGATCCGCTCAATGCGGCCAAAAGTGTCTTGTCCGGATCCGAAACGAAAATTGACGTGGTCAAGGCCGTTCTTGACCACGGAAAACAGGAACAGCTCTTTCTGGTCGCCGCAGGGGTGGGTTACGACGCTGCCATCATGGGTGATACCAACGATGATCTCAAGGACCGGGTGGGCTGGTTGGCCTATGTTGAAGCCGGCATCCGCAAGCTTCCAGGCAAGCCCGTAGGCGCCACCATCACCATTGAGGGGAACCACCCCGTCCACCGAAAAGTGCGCAGCGTGATGGTGGGTAATTGCGGAAAGCTGATGGGCGATGTTCAAATCTTCCCCGACGCCCTGTACACCGACGGCATCTTGGACCTGTTGGTCCTCGCCCCGCGCGGCCGCTTTGGCTGGTTGAGCGTGGTGGCCGGCGTCTTTGGCAAGGGCAGCAAGCGGAACAAGTCAGTTCAGAGTTACTCGGGCAAATCCGCTGTCATTGAACTGGCTAGTCCGCAGGAATTCCAGGTCGACGGCGATCACCTGGGCGAGGTGAGCCATCTCAAGGTCAGCGTGGAGCCACTGGCGCTGATCATCAGAATGACGGCCGCGGCAAAGTAAACCAGCTAGCCAAAGTAAGCAAACTAGCCAAGTCGAAGAAGTAAGCCCACAGGAGGGAGCGATCCTATGAGTTGGCAGCAAAAGTTCATTGTGGAGGAGAGAAAAGTTGCTGCTTCCACGCGGCGGCGCCTGTACCGCAGCTCGCTAGTGCTGATGGTGGTGGGGCTGGTACTTTTTGGGCTGCTCGTTGTCAGTGTCATGACCCAGAGCGGGTTGCAGCGCTTCGATCAGCCGGTGGCAGACTGGTTTCTCGCGCTGCGGAGCGATGGGCTCACGGCCATCATGAGCGTGTTGGCAGTGGCGTTCGGCCCCACTGCATTGCCCATCATTGTCCTGGTGGTCCTTGTGGCCTGGACGCTGCTGGCAAAACATGCTTGGCGGCCCATCTTGCTGGCAGGCGGGATGATCACTGGCGTGGTTTTGGCCAAGGTGATCGCCCCACTGGTCCAGCATCCGCGGCCGCCAGTGGATCTCATGCTCATGGGGGCCGACAGCTCCTACTCCTTTCCCTCCGGCCATGTTCTGGGCACAGCGGATTTCCTGCTCATACTGGCTTTTCTGATTGCTAGCCGCCGTCAAAATCAGGCCCTGACGGTGCTGTTGTTCAGCCTTGCCGCCGTGGTCATTCTGGCGCAGGTGGCCAGCCGGCTGTACCTGGGCTATCACTGGATCACTGACACGGCGGCATCCATTTCACTATCCCTTGTCATCCTAGGAGCCATCATGGCCATCGATACACACAGGACGGTCCGCGTCCACGGGGAACTCATCCGCGGCGAGAAGTCCCAACCCCAGGTGGATGGAACATGAGTGCCGCGAACGAGGCTCATCAGGCTGTCAGCAAAGCCGGAAACAGCCGGGCGCTGACCATCATGGCAAGGCTCGGCTTCGCGGCCAGTGGTCTGATGCATTTGCTGATGGGCTACCTCGCCATAAGGATCGCGAACCACCAGGGTGGGGAATCGGACCAGTCGGGAGCCTTCGCGCAGATGGTGAAGCTGCCCGGCGGCATGATCCTGTTGTGGGTCACAGTGGTGGGCCTGACGGCCCTGGCGCTGTGGCTTCTGGCTCAGGCCGCGCTGGGCATAGGGTCTTCGTCCAAAAAGCGTTGGGTTCGCAGTGCCATTTCGCTCGGCAAGGGTGTGGCCTATGCCGCACTGGCGTCGACGGCGCTCTCGCTGGCCCTGCGCCACCCATCTGATTCTTCCGAGAGTGCGCAGCAAGCCAGCGGGACAATTCTTTCTCTTCCGGGCGGGCAGGCGCTGCTCATCGCTGTTGGTGTTCTCACGGCTGGCATTGGCGGGTACTTCATTTACAAGGGCGCCCGAAAGAAGTTCCATGAGGACATCGTGCTGCCGTCAGGTCATGCCAAGAGGGCCGTGGATGCGCTGGCGATGACCGGATACATTGCCAAGGGCATCGCTATTGTGACGTTGGGCGTGCTGTTCATCGTTGCCGCCGTGCAGGTGGACCCCAAGGATGCTGCGGGCCTGGATGGCGCATTGAAAGCCCTCGTCGCGCTGCCGTTCGGGGAGGCCATCTTGATCGTGATCGGCGTGGGGCTCATTGCCTACGGACTCTACAGTTTTGCCCGCGCCCGCCTGGCGCGCCTCTAAGTCAGCTCGCAAACCTCGACGCCGGAGAATTTGCTGCTGAGATGCGCGGTCAGTGCATTCTTGCTCTGGTGGAGCAAGGAAAAGGTAGCTGATACTGACGCACTTCGGCCGGATGCTGCCGTTCGGTGGGTACCTTGCTGAGGCCCTAGCGCGCCCGCCCTACGATTCCGACCACAACTGAGGCAGATGCAGATAGTGGGGCATGCGCTCCCGGAATGTGTCCGGCGCCAACTCGGACGCGCCTGCTGGCAGGGAGCCCAGCAATGGCACGCGGAGGGAGTTGAGGTAGCGGAGGTTTCCACGCTCAAGGTCTGTGGGCGATTCCGGCCATGAGCCAATGACCAATCCGGCCGCAGGAAGTCCGCGGCGATCCAAGGCTTCAAGCGTCAATTCAGTGTGATTCAAGGTCCCCAAACCACTCCGGCAGACCACAATAGTGAGGACCCGAGCCAGTTCCTTCACACGTCCTGCAAGATCCGCGAGTGTGTGAGCTCGTTCATCCATTTCCACCAGCAGCCCACCGGCACCCTCAACAAGGACAATGCCGTGGGTCTCTAGCACCTCGCTGATGTTGTTCACGTGCTGGGTCACGGACGGCAGTATCCGTCTCTCTAGTTCTGCTGCGGCAACCGGGGCCATGGGCACCGCCAGCCGGATACCCTCGGTCACGCTCCAGATTCCGCTGAGTCGGCGCACCTCGTCCATGTCTCCGGCTTCCTCGCCAGTGACGCCTGTTTGGGTGGGTTTGTAAGCGGCCACGGTGGCTCCAGCCGCCGCAAGGGAAGCCGCTAGGGCCGCCGTCGTGACAGTTTTTCCAACGCCGGTGTCGGTTCCGGTGACGAAAATGATGGTGGGCTGATTCATTTGTTCCGTCCGGAGACGTTCACGGTGAGCGGCGCTTGGAAGGACAGCAACCGAAGCCAGGCAGGTTCCGGGCCCGTAAGCTCCAGCCCCGGCAGGGCACGCGCGGTTTCCTCCACCACGAGCGTCGCCTCCAGCTCGGCCAATTTGGCACCCAGGCAGCGGTGCAGACCATGACCGAAGGCTAGCGAATACGCAGTCGAGGCCGTATCAGCGGGGTGATGGCCACTGAGCTCCAGCAAAATTTCGGCACCGGCTGGCAGGTCGATTCCGCCGAGCGTGGTGTCCCGGGCAACGGCCCGCCGCCACGTATGCACGGAAGATTCGGTTGCCAGAACCTTACGGACGTGCGCGGCGGCCGCAACGGGTTCCGCCAATTCAGCCCACGCCGGGGCGCCAGGACTCTGCGCTTTTTCGATCCCTCGATACAGTGCCGTGCTGATCAACAAGGAGGTGGTTTCTTGGCCGGCAATGACCAGGAAATACCCCAAGGAACAAACCTCGGCCTGGCTCAGACCAGCAGCGTGCAGCACCCCGAAGAGGGAATCCGTCCCACGCGCGGCTTCTGCTTCTCCTCGAAGCCAGCAATAAAATTCTGCGGCACTGTGCGCCAGATGAAGTTGTCTCTCTGCGTCTGGCCAACCCCAGAATAGCTCCAGAGAATCCCGGCTCCAGCGTTTCAGTAGGGACAGCTCGGGCAGCGGCAGGCCGGTCAGCTCTGCCATGATGATAGGCGGGATGTGCATGGCGATCGATTCAGCCAGGTCCACGACGCTACTGCCCGGGACATCGCGGCTCACGGAGCCGCGGTCAAGCGCCTCGGCTGTCACCTTCAGCCGCTCCACGCTCAGTGCACGGACGTGCTCAGTTATGCCCATCACCTTGGCGGGGGTGAAAAACTTCCCGACCATAGTCCGGACGGAGCGGTGTTTCTCCCCCGTGGCGGACGCCAGCACCGGAGGAAGTGCGAACCTCGCCCTGGCCAGAATGCGCAGCGTACCCGGCGCCATTTCCACCACTGAGGTCAAGGCGTTGGTGGGCACAAAGTCCTCTGTGCGCCGCATGGCTTCCTTGACCAATTGCGGATTGCTAATGCTCGTCAGGTTCAAAACCGGGCTCCTTGGTGGGACGGGTATGTGTTGAATGCTCGGAGGTATTGGCGAATCCACGCCACCCCACCAGCTCAGCGAGCTGTTCAGTGGCACGCCGCAGTTGCTCCGGCGTGAGAGTGGCCCGGGAGGTGAGCCTGATCCGGGATATGCCGTCAGGCACGCTGGGCGGACGGAAGCACGCAACATGAATCCCGCGCACCCGCAGCTTCTCAGTCACCTCAGCGGCACGAGCGGCTGATTCCATGGGAATCGATTGCACGGCTCCGGCCGCCACAGGCACACCACAGCTTCGGGCCAGAATGGATGCGTTGGCACAGACGCGGTCTGCCAGTTCAGGTTCAGCCAGCACAATCCGTGCCGCTTCTGCGGCGCCGGCAGCCGCAGCCGGTGCCAGTGCGGTATCGAAAATGAAGGTCCGGGCCGAGTTGACCAGATGCTCACGCAGCGCGGGCGAGCCCAGAACGGCACCCCCCTGGGATCCGAGTGACTTGGATAGCGTGGCGGTGACAGCAACGTGCGGCGCACCCGCCAAGCCCGCCGCGTGAACGGCGCCTCTCCCGCCACCGAGCACACCTAGGCTGTGGGCCTCATCGACCAGCAAAAGGGCATCGCTTTCAGCACACATCTGCGCTAGTGAGCGCAGATTGGCCACATCACCCAGCACCGAATACACGGATTCAACCAGCACGACGGCTCTCGGCTGGGTGCGCTGCTGCAGTGCCGCGCGGATTGCGGTGAGGCAATTGTGGGGCACGCTGACTGCCGGCGAGCGTGAGAGTCGAACGGCATCGATGAGAGATGCGTGGACGTGGGCGTCATGGACCATTAGCGTTCCCGGCCCGCCAAGTGCTGTTACAACACCAAGGTTTGCTGTGTAGCCGCTGGAGAATGCGAGCGCAGCCCGTTGCCCGGTTAAGGCTCTCAGCTGCTCCTCGAGTTTCACATGTGCCGGGGTGGTCCCGCAGACGACACGCGAGGCCCGGGCCCCGGCCCCGTACTCCTGTAACGCCGCCGTCGACGCAGCAATGACGCGTGAATCTGCGGACAGGCCCAGGTAGTCATTGGAGGCGAGGTCAATGATCTCCCCAGCGGTCCCGCCCTCCGGGCTATCCGGATCTCCTGAGCTTTCCGGACTATCCGGATCTCCTGAGCTTTCCGGGCTGGCCGGCCACAGCCGGATCGAGTCCGTGCGCACAATGCCGCGCTGCCGGCGAACCTCGTCGCGTGAGGCCAGCCAGGCCTCCATTGCGGTGGTTGCACCCTCCGTGACACCCATAGTTGCTGGCGCGGACACGCGGTGAGGTGTCCGCGCCATCAGCCGTGCACCTGTGCGATGGCCGCGGCAATGCCCTCGCCAATGGCGGCAACATCCGCCGGCACAGTGATGTAGGGCGGCATCGTATAGACCAGATTGCGAAAGGGCCGCACCCAGACACCGTGTTCCAGCGCAGCACGGGTCACTGCAGGGACATCCACGGCTTCAGCAAGCTCAACGACGCCGATGGCGCCAAGGACCCGCACATCCCGCACGGATCCCAGGTTGGCGGCCGGCGCCAGCGCCGTGGCGAGGATCTGGCCGATCCGTCGCACGTTGCTCTGCCACTCTGATGACAACAACAGGTCCATGGATGCGCAGGCCACGGCACACGCTAATGGATTGGCCATGTATGTGGGTCCATGCAGAAGCGCACGCAGCGGAGAATCAGTGACGGTGCGTGCCACTTGCGCGGAGCACAGCATGGCCGCCAGCGTCAGGTAGCCGCCACTCAGTGCCTTGCCCACGCACATAATGTCCGGCACCACACCTGCCCACTCCGAGGCAAAGAGCTTGCCGGTCCGGCCAAAACCTGTCGCAATTTCATCCACGATCAGCAGCAGTCCGTGATCGTCGGCCACGCGGCGTGCGGCGGCAAGACACTGTGGTGCGTAGAAGTGCATGCCGCCCGCGCCCTGCACCACAGGTTCGAGAATAATGGCGGCCAGCTCCTCCCGATGGAGCGCAACGGTTTCCTCCAACACCCCGATCCAGGCTGCGACGTCCGCCGGATCGGCTACGAGTTCCCCACCCACGAGCCGGGCCGCAGGTGGTCGCGGCAGAAAATGGTGCTTAGCCACTAGCGACGGGAACGCCGCGTGCATGCCGTCGACGGGATCGCACACGCTCATGGCCGCGAAAGTGTCACCGTGATAGCCGCCACGCAACGCTAAAAACTGTGTGCGCTTAGGGCGGCCGAGGCCCAATTGGTACTGAATGGCGAGCTTGAGAGCCACTTCAACAGACACCGAGCCCGAGTCCGCAAAGAACACATGATCCAGACCGTCCGGGGTCATGGCGGTGAGCCGTTCGGCCAGTTCCACGGCGGGCTGGTGGGTGAGCCCGCCGAACATGACGTGGCTGAACTTCCCCGCCTGCTCCTGCAATGCTTGGTCCAGTACCGGGTTGCGGTAGCCGTGGATCATGGACCACCATGAGCTCATGGCATCGATAGCCTCGAATTCACGACCATCGGCGGCACCAAGGCTTAGCCTTACCCCGGCGGCAGCGTGGACGGCGTACGGCGCGTCTTCTTCCAGTGAGGCATAGGGGTGCCATAGCAGTCCCCTGTCCCGAGCAATGAGTGCACGTCCCCCCAGATCCGCACCAGGCACAACGTTCATAGTGGTTGCTGCGGCCCTCGCCGCAGCATCAAGCATTAGGGGCCACGGCCGTCCCGGCCCCACGCCGGCGGATGGTGACGGGACGGATCGCGGAGGGTCCGGCGCCGTCCCGGGCTCGGTGGGCCGAGTCCTTGCCGGCCGAGTCCTTGCCGGCCGATTTCTGCTGCTGAGAGGGCTCGGAACCCAGCACAACAAAGCCATTATCCGCGATCATGGCAAGGTCATCGTCCCCGGACTGGCCTTCACTCGTGAGGTAGTCGCCCAGGAAGAGTGAGTTGGCTACGTGCAGGGCTAGTGGTTGGAGCGTGCGTAGATGCATTTCGCGACCGCCAGCCAAGCGTAGTTCCGTGTCGGGGCAGGCGAAACGAACCAGGGCCAGGATGCGCAGGCATTGGGTGGGGGTGAGCAGCCAGGTGTCTTCCAGCGGGGTGCCGTCGAAGGGCATGAGGAAGTTGACAGGGATGGAATCGCTGCCCAAGTCGCGGAGGGCAAAGACGGCGTCGATGAGATCATTGTTGCTCTCCCCCATGCCCACGATCAGGCCCGAACACGGTGACAGGCCGGCTTCCTTGGCATATTCCACTGTCTGCACACGCTCGGCGAAGGTGTGAGTGGAGCAGATCTCGGCGTAGTTTTCTTCGCTGGTGTTGAGATTGTGATTGTACGCATCAGCCCCTGAGGCCGCGAGGCGCTGGGCTTGGCCTTCCTTCAAGATACCGAGACAGGCACACACCTCCACGGCAGGATATTGCTCTTTGAGGTTACCCACCATCCCGGCTACGCGGTCCACGTCGCGGTCGCTGGGCCCCTTGCCGCTGGCGACCAGGCACACCCGCGAGGCGCCAGCGCGGATACCGTTGGCGGCCTGGGCTACGGCCTCTTCTGGTTTGAGCCAGGTGTATTTCAGGATCTGGGCGGCCGATCCGAGGCGCTGGGAGCAGTAGGTGCAGTCCTCAGGGCAGAGACCGGATTTGAGGTTGACCAGGTAGTTGACCTTGACCGTGTTGGCGAAGTGGGCCCGTCGTAGCCGGGCGGCGGCCGCGACCAGATCGAGCAGCTGATCATCAGCGGATTCAAGGATGGCGAGTGCTTCCTCGCGGGTCAGGGTGGCGCCGTCGAGTTGGCGACTGGCTAAGTCTGCAAAGTAATTGAACACTGTTCAATAGTGAGGTGAGCTGTGGACATTGTCAATCAGAGGCTCCGTTGATGGGGGAAGATGGAGGGGTGCCTCAATGGCATGGGGAACTGGGAAGGGTAGGCCAAGATGGCGTTAACGCGTGAGGCAATCGTGGAGACAGCCATGGGAATCCTGCGTGACTACGGCCTCGCGGACTTGTCGATGCGGCGCCTGGCTCGCGATCTTGGCGTGCAGCCCGGCGCTCTGTACTGGCATGTGAAAAACAAGCAGGAATTACTCACAGTGCTCGCCGGACTGATCCTGACACCCGTGGCGATTCAGGCTCCAGATAGCCTTCGTGAGCTAGCGGTGCGTGTTCGGGAAACGCTGCTGACGGTTCGGGACAGCGCCGAGGTGGTTGCCTTGGCACACGCCCTGGATCCACTGTCCACGACCCCGCTGCAGCTTTTCGGCGTACTACTGGAAGGCGAAAAGCTGCCCGCGGATCAAGCCGAATGGGCCGCAGAAGCGCTGGTTTCCTACGTTTTGGGTTCAGTCACTGACGAACAGACCCGTTCCGGATTGATAAGCGCCGGCCTGCTGGCGACCACCGATCGGGATGCTGGCCAAATCTTCACCTTCGGACTGGATCTCATGCTGAACGGCCTGGCTACACAGCCCACGCACCATGCAAGCTGAACCGTAACCGGCCCGACGTCAACAAAGCCGTAAGCTCATGGTTTCCTCGAGGCCGGCAGCTCTGACAACCGCACGGACTACCACCAAGGGCTTGCCGAGAGCCCATGGGCTGGCGTGGTAGCTTTGCTCTTGGACACTGCACGGGGTGCCGCATTGCGGCTGAGAGCTAGACCCGTCGAACCTGATCTCGATAATCCGAGCGAAGGGATGCCGGTCCGATATCTAGTACGAGAGCGCCTTTTCGGCGCATGTCTCGCTCTTTTGTGCATCCTTTCGCTCTTCTGAAAGGTGCACACATGCTCATCAAAGACCAGATAGTTCTCATCACCGGCGCTGGACGCGGACTCGGTGTGGACATAGCACGCTCCTTCGCCCGTGAAGGCGCCCGGATGGCGTTGAACTACCGCAACAGCGAATCCGCCGCCCATCAGCTGGCCGCAGAATTCGGGCCGGAAAGGGCCATTGCGCTGCGTGCTGACGTTACCGCGTTCGATGAAGTAACAGCGATGGTCAGCGCCGCCGCCGAGCACTTCGGTGCACCGCTCACCACCCTAATCAACAATGCCTTGCCGGACTTTTCCTTCAATGGCGACGGAAGATCCAAAGTCGATGAGATTGGCTTCGAGGCATTCCATACCCAGTTCTCCGGTGTTGTTGGCGGGGCACTGAACACCATCCAAGCCGTACTGCCGGGCCTCAGGGAAGCCGGCTTCGGCACCATTGTGAACATCGGCACCAACCTCTTTCAGAATCCCGTGGTCCCCTACCACGACTACACTGCGGCCAAAGCTGCCCTCTTGGCACTGACACGGACGTTCGCGGCCGATCTGGGACCGGAAAATATCCGCGTCAACATGGTTTCCGGCGGGCTGTTGCGCAGCACTGACGCTTCTTCGGCTACCCCCGCCAGCGTCTTTGACGTGATCGCTGCTGGGACTCCGCTGCGCAAGGTCACTACTCCCGCCGAATTTGCCGATGCCGCCTTATTCTTCGCATCTCCATGGTCGCGGGCGGTGACGGGACAAAATCTTGTGGTCGACGGCGGACTGGTGATGAACTAGCAGGCGGGGAAAGATCGTGAACACTGCAAGACAAATGCACATCAACGCCTTCGTCTTTGGTGCTGGACACCACACCATGGGCTGGCGGCACCCGGACTCTAGCGCCGACCGCGTTGGCGACATCGCTTACTTCGAGGAGCTGGCCCAACTGGCCGAAAGCGGCTGTCTTGACGCCGTCTTCTTCGCGGATGGGCATAGCATCAACCGGCAGTATTCAGCCGGTGTGCCGGGGCTTCTTGAACCGATTACGGCGTTGAGTGCCATGGCCCGCGCCACGCACCACATCGGGCTGGTCACCACCGTTTCTTCCAGTTTTTATACGCCGTTCCATGCCGCCCGGATGCTGGCCTCGCTCGATCACATCAGCGGCGGCCGGGCGGGGGCCAACATCGTCACATCCATGTTTGATGCCGAAGCCCAGAATCACGGAATGGCTGCACTGCCACCTCATGCCGAGCGCTATGAGCGTGCCGATGAATTTGTCCACGTGATTACTCGGCTGTGGGATTCATGGTCCGACAACGCGCTTCCGCGGGATCGGGAGACCGGAACGTTTATCGATCCCGAGCACATTCGCCCGATCCACCACGAGGGCAAGTATTTCTCCGTGGCGGGTCCCCTAAATGTTCCGCGGTCACCGCAAGGCAGCCCCGTGCTCTTTCAGGCCGGCTCCTCCGAATCAGGCCGGGAGTTTGCTGCCCGTTGCGCCGAGGCCATCTACTCCGTCTCATGGGACAAGGACTCTGCGCTCGAGTTCGCCGCCGATATGCACCGGCGGCTGGCAAGCGCTGGCCGCAGCGAACCCGCAGTTCCTATCCTCCCCGGCTTGGTCAGCTATATCGGGGCCACCCACACCGAGGCGTTGGAGAAGAAACGGGCCCTGGATGCTTTTCTGGACATTGACGCGGCCATCGCCCAACTCAACATTTTCACCGGCCAGGAATACACCAACCATGGACTTGAGGAGCCGGTCATTGCGTTGCCAGCTGCTAAATTGTTCACGGGTCCGCAGGGGCGTTACCTGACGGTGCAGCGCATCATTGAGACGAAGCACCCAACGCTGCGTGAACTGCTGGGATTTCTGGCTGCTGGCGGTGGCCATGCCACGATGATTGGCACACCCACCGAGGTAGCGGATGAAGTCCAGGACTGGTTTGAGTCCGGGGCTTGCGACGGTTTCAACCTCATGTGTCCCGCTTATCCTGAATCGCTGACGGATTTCGTGGAACTCGTGGTGCCCATCTTGCAGCAGCGCGGCCTGTTCCGAACCGCTTATCCGGGCAGCACCTTGCGTGAAAGTTTGGGCTTACCGCGGCCAGCTGTAAGGAATTTTCCCGCGCACACGAGGTAGCCGCGCGCCTCGCTAAGGGGGCCTCCCCTTTCTTAAGGTTCGACGCCGGGAGCCCACCTTTCGCACGAAAGGTGGGCTCCCGGCGTCGAACCTTAAGAGGGGTACGGGAAGGGTCAGAGGGTGGCTGACTCGAGTTCCGTGGCTCCCTTGGGGGAACGTGACTTGGCGGCGTTGGTCAGCAGGGAGGCGAGCGTGACCACTAACAGGACCAGGATCATGGCCCCGCGCAGGCCAAATTCCTCGCCCAGGAATCCGAGCAAGGGCGGGCCCACCAGGAAGGCGACATATCCGGCGGTGGCTACGGCGGCCACGGAGGAGGTGGGGTCCTCGCTCTCGGCCGCGGCCGACAAGGTGACCGGGAAGCCCAGGGCTGCACCCACACCCCAGAGCAGCACGGCGGCGCCGGCGATGATGGGGTTATCGGAGAAGACCACGAGCGCAATGCCCGCAGCGGAGACCAGTGTGCTGGCACGTAGAACGGTGGCATTGCCGAACCGCTTCAGCAAGGGGGCACCCATGAATCGGCCCAGAGTCATGGCTGCCGCGAATCCGGCGAAGACCACGGAGCCGAGCGTGGGCGTGAGGCCGTGGCCGTCCACCATGAGTAGTGGCAGCCAGTCCATGGCGGATCCTTCGGCGAGCGCCAGGGCGAGGATAATCAGTCCAAGCATGAGGATGCGTGGTTCGCGCCAGGCGTCCAGCCAGGATGAGCGTGGTTGCTGTTTATTTTCGGTGGTCTCGCCGCGTGCTAGGCGGGGGACGCGGCCGGTATCAGCTGAGATGAATCGGGTCACGGAGCCCAGCACGCAGGCGCCAAGCAGGGCTACCAGCACCAGTTGCCAGGTGACGGAGAAGTTAATGTAGGTCAGGAGGATGCCCACCACCGCGCCAATCACGGTTCCTAAGCTAAAGCAGCCGTGGAGGGCGGGCATGACCGATTTCCCGGAGAGTGTTTCCAGTGCCGCGCCTTCAATGTTGATGGCGATTTCCGAGACCCCGATCCCGAAGCCCACCAGTGCTAGTCCCGCGAAAACCCCGGAAACGTTGGACATTCCCGCGAAGATGCCGATCATGGCGATGCCGGTAATGAAACTGGATCCACCCACAATTGCGGTGAAGCGTACCCCGTGGCGGCGCACCACGGAGGCTGAGGAAAGCACACCGGTCATGGAGCCTACGGAGAGGCCCAACAACACCAGACCCATCTCGGCCGTGGAGGCTGCCAGCAGATCGCGCACGGCGGGGGTCCGGACCACCCACGATGACATGCCGATGCCGAACATCAACATGAAAGCGAAAATGGCAAGACGGCGCCGGGAGAAATCCGAGGGGGTGGTGGTCATGGCTACAATCCTATGTGCTCGGGCGGGTACGGGGCGTGGCATGACGTCGGCAGGCAGGCCCTCACACTGCGTCGAGCATCACTGGATCCCATGCATGCAAAGTCCGCCGAAGACTGAGAAGATTTAAGGGCAGCTTTTACTAATGGAGACCCCGTGAACACCTTGATCCAAAAATTCTTTGCCCTCTTTTCCGCTCGCAAGCCGTTGCCAGCAGAGGCGAACGAGCCTCGCATCGCTCTGAGTGGCATGCCACTGGCCAGCCCTGAATACTTGCGCGAATTTGCCCACCGCATTGGCCTTGAAGTGGACGATCTCTCCCCTGCGGAGCAGACCGAGTTGAAGGCTCGCCTGGATCGATCCATGGACTTCAGGGAGGAAAACTATGCCTTCCTGTACCACGAGGTGTACCAGCTGGGACATGGATATTCGCTGGAGGACGCCACTCTCGTCAGCGCCCAGGTCAATGAAATCGCTGCTAACTCAGCCGCTAGGGCCTTCCTGGATTACCGCGAAAACGCCGTTGCTGCCGAAGCCTTGATGGCCGCCGGTTCTCTCCTCAAGGAGGAGGGCGATTTTGCCGCGGCAGAACGCTTGTTCATGCTGGCTGACGCTCGCCGTCATCGCAGTTCACTGTTGGAGGCCAACTTGGCGGGCACCGCCACCACGGATTCTCGTGACGCCGAGCCCGAGCAGGCCAAAACCGAAGCCCTCACCATTGTCGCTATCGAAGCCGACAACGCTACCAACGGCGCTACCAACGGCGAGGAGCAAGCCCCTGAGACGGAGAATTCAGGGCTTCAAGGGCTCATGCGTCCTCCTGCTACAGAGAAGAAGATCGCTAAATAATCCACGGGCCATGGGCTCCTGCCCTAGGTTGGATGGGCCTCTGACCCAGCGGCACCCGCGGTGCGTTTTTATGCTCTCGCAGGTGCCGTGAAGAGGTCAAGTGTTTCAAAGGCTTTTTGGACGATGAGCTCGATGCTTTCTTCTGCGCACTTCCGCTCTACGTAGGCCTTCATCACGGAGAATTTATCGAGGACTGGCGGCAGCGCACGTAAGTTCCTTGATAGGGGTTGCCCGAAGTGATCCCAGTGAACCGGCACGATGCGCGATGGACTCGTGGGGGTGACGACGTGGCGCCAGTAGTCATCTCGGAACTGCTCAGATTGCGCCCCGAGAATGCCAACGCCGAGGTAGAGCACGTCTACGTCGAGGCCGTTGAACTTGTTGGGCACGAAGTTGGCGCTCGGGTGTATGAGTACTGTTCCGGCGGGGTGGGTGATGTGGAATGAGTAGCAGTTGCCATCGCGATAATTGCTGGCTTTGCTCGGAGTTGCCAGGGGCTTATCGATCGTTCCTGGATACCTATTCCCGGGGCTATGGATTCCTTCGAGAACTCGAACTGTGAAGTCACCAAAACTGAACTGCCCGCCGTCGTCAATGACACGCATGCGCTCCTCAGCCAGATTCGCTCCTCGCCCTACATTCAGGCTCGATTCCGAGCCGTGGAGGGTTCCGCCAAGTTGTTTGACGACTTCCGGGGAATCCATCACGTGGTCATAGTGCGAGTGAGCAACGAATAATGCATCGAGCGCACTTACCCCGCCTCGGGCAAGGATTTCTTGGATACGTCGGGGATTGGGCGCAACCCTTCCTAGGAGTACTCGAACCAGCGGGGGCCGGGTGAGGAATCCGTCGATCATGATGTGTGAGCTTCCGTCGGTAAGATACACCGTGGAGGTTCCAAAGAAGGTAGCCCGCACTCCGGGAGAGATGTCAGTCATGGGCGCACCACAGCGGCCTTTCGTGTTGGGAATTGGGAAATTGTCAGAGCTGGCGGGCAATCGAGCGGCCCACAGTTCGGCCCGTAAAGATACAACCGCCTAGGAAGGTTCCCTCGAGCGCGTTATACCCGTGGGCGCCTCCGCCACCGAACCCTGCAGCTTCGCCTGCCGCGTACAAGCCATGAATAGGCGATCCGTCCTTCGCGAACGCTTGCCCGTTCAAATCCGTCTGGATCCCGCCCAGGGTCTTTCGCGTGATGACGTGAAGTTTCACCGCGATCAAGGGACCATGCGCCGGATCAAGGATTTTATGTGGCTTAGCCACACGGAACAGCTTGTCTCCCAAATAGCGGCGGGCGTTGTGGATGCCCATCACCTGGGTGTCTTTCGAATACGAGTTAGTCATTTCCGCGTCTCGCTGCACGATCTGGCGTTCGATGTCCTCATAGTTCAGGATTGGGTCATCGGTGATCCTATTCATGCCAGCGACCAGGTCACGGAGGTTCTGCGCTACGACGAAGTCCGCACCGTGCTTCTTGAAGGCTTCCACAGGCGGTGTGGCGTTGCCACCGAGCCGGCTTTTCAGCATCAGTTTCAGGTCCCGGTCCGTAATATCGGGGTTCTGCTCGGATCCGGAGAGAGCGAACTCCTTCTTAATGATGTCTTGGGTCAAAATAAACCAGGAATAGTCGTACTTCTGAATGTCTGGGGTTTTCCGGAGCATCGTGAGGGTTCCGATGGTGTCGTATCCGGGAAGTCCGGGTGAGGGCAGGCGCCGGCCGAGGGCGTCGAACCACATCGAGGAAGGCCCGGGGAGGATGCGGATGCCGTGACTTGGCCAGATCGGGTCCCAATTTTGAACGCCTTCGGTGTAGTGCCACATGCGGTCGCGGTTAACGAGCCGCACGCCAGCGTCGTCGGCGATGTCCAGCATCCGTCCGTCGACGTGCTTAGGCACCCCAGTGATCATCGTCTTCGGGGGTGTGCCCAGGCGCTCGGGCCACCACTTGCGTACCTGTTCGTGGTTGCCGCCGATCCCACCCGAGGCAATCACCACAGCTTGTGCAGTCAGCTGGAATTCCCCGATCTTCTCCCGGTTTGAGGTCACCCCACGCTTCGCGGAGTCAGGCGCCAGTCTTGTCCCGTGCACACCGGTTACCGTGTTGCCGTCCATGATGAGACCGTCGACCTGATGTCGGTAGTAGAAGGTGACGAGGTTACTTTCGGCAGCCTCACGTGCTTTATCGGCGAAGGGTTCAGAGATGCCGGTGCCCGTTCCCCACGGGACGTGAAAGCGTGGAACGGAGTTACCGTGGCCGCCAGCCTTGCCGTCGCCGCGTTCGGCCCACCCGACCAACGGCGTGAATTTGACGCCTTGCTCTTGTAGCCATCGTCGCTTTTCACCTGCGGCGAACTCTACGTAGGCCCTCCCCCATTTCTTGGCCCACTCATCCTGAGGCAGGTCCCCGGTGAGTCGATCCCAGCCCGCACTTCCCTGCCAGTCCTGCCACGCAAGCTCGAAGGAGTCCTTCACTCCGTAGCGTCGCTGCATGGGGGTGTCCACCAGGAATATGCCACCGAAAGACCAGAAGGCTTGGCCACCGAGGTTCGCGGAGTTCTCCTGATCAACGATCGCTACCCGCTTGCCGGCACGGACAAGTTCGTTCGAGGCAACGAGGCCGGCCAACCCTCCGCCGACAATGATGACATCAGCATCCATCTTAATTCTCACTTTCCCTATCTCACCTTGATCCGGCGGCGCTGTGTCTTCGGCAGACCACGCGTGACCAGCAGCAACTACAATTTAGATACACCCTGTACTAAAATCAGACTGTATCGCAATGGATTGACGAAGGAAAGAGTTATGACCGTTAGGAATCAAGTCGCGCGTGTGCCTCGCAAGCGCAGCGAAACGCGCCCGAGAATCCTCTCTGCCGCGCGTCAGCTCATGACCGAACGCGGTCTGGACAGAGTCAGTATCGAAGCGATCGCTGAGCATGCCGGCTACACCCGTGGGGCGTTCTACTCCAACTTCGCTTCTATGGATGAGCTTTTGCTCGCACTCTACGAGCAACATTCCGACGAGCTCATTTCGGAGTTGCGGTCCAGCACAAATGACGTTTCTCAGCCCGGGGTCTTCGAAAACTTGGAAGCCGCCGTCGCCCATGTGGTCTGCGCGCTTCCCTTCGATGTTCAATGGTTCCGCATCCGCACCAACCTCGCTGCGCAAGCCTCCCGGGATCCTAAGCTCTCACTGCTCTATCTCGAACGCGAAAGCGCACTTCGGGAGCAACTCACCCCGAGGCTCATGGAGGTCATCAACGCCTTCGGCTGTGAATTGACGGTGGACCCGGATACCTTTACCCGGGCTCTGGTCGCCGCCCACGATGGCGCCCTCGCCAACAGCTTCGCCGACACCGAGCCCAGAGGCATCCGCGTTGTTGTGTGTACTGCAGTGGTCCTCGGACTCACCCGCCCCGCGGCCGCGAGTCCTCAGCCGCGTAAGTAATAAGTCACTTCGGAACCGTTCGTGCCATGGACGAGGGGTTCTGGGGCTGAGGGTTCCGGGACAGAGTGTTCTGGCCCCTCCCCCACCGAGCGACGAGCCTGCAGACTTCTAGCCAAACGTGAACTGGCTGCCGCACCGTCTTCGGTGTGGCAGCCAGCTTCAGTGTGGGTTGCTGAGTCAGTGACCGGTATCGGTTGCGGCCTTCTTGGCCGCTTTCTCAGCGTCCTTCTGGGCACGGACTGCTTCCGCCTCGTCGTGCTCCACAGCCTTCTCCTGGTGAATGACCTCCGCCAACAGCTTTTCCATTTCCTTGGCTACACCGGCAGCGGAGGCGGGGTTCTGGCCTGTCACCAAACGGTCAGCCACCTCCACCTTCTCCTCGAAGACGTCCGCAAAGACGTGCGTGGCGCCCAGTTCCGCAAGTCTGTCAGCCAGGAAGAACGGGATGACTTTGTCCTTTCCTGCGGCAATTTCCTCATCGTTGGTAAAAGCCGCCACCTTGCGGCCATTGACGAGGTGGATGCCGTTGGCCAATTTGACGTTCACCAGGCCGGCAGGCCCGTGGCAGACCGCGCCCACCACACCGCCGGCACTGTAGACGTTGGCTACTAGGTTCTGCAGGCCTTCGCTGTCAGGGAAGTCCCACATGGAGCCGTGGCCTCCCACGAGGTAGACGGCGTCGTACTGTTCGGGATCTACGACGTCGACGGAGGCCGTGTTGTAGAGACCTGCACGCGTGGTCTCATCTTCTGTGAAGGCAACTTGGATGGGATCTGTCGTGTCCACCTCGTCACGGGGAGGTTGTCCGCCCTTGATGGACGCAAAATCAACGAAATGCCCGGAATCCTTGAAGACTTTCCAGGGATGCGCAGCCTCAGCCACGTTGTAACCGGTCTTCTCGCCTGTATCGCCGATCTCGGAAACGCTGGTCAATACCATGAGGATTTTCTTCATGAGATGCTCCTTTCGTCCACTTTCAACCCTAGATGAGTAAGACCAAGCTGTCCTGTTTGGACAAAAAACTTCTGGAGCCTGCGGTCGCAAAATCCTTGCTGTCACAGCCAACGAGGGCCCATATGATCCTTTTAGCGGAATCGACTACACACCATCTCGATTCTCGCAACCCTGAGTTGCATGGCGGGTGCGGGGCATCGAGCCTCACGAGGGTTGGCGATGCAGTTCCGTGGTTCCACCCGCCGTAGCGAGGACGCCGATCAGGAACTCCACGAGTTTCCCGCTCGCTTCCGCAAGCGTGCCGTCGTTGACGATCTCCAGATCGGCCGGCTGGTCCGGCGCCGGGTCGGGGCGAGCCATGCGGGACGCTGCGGCATTCTGATCCTCGCGACCGCGGGCGATGATGCGGGCCAGGCGGACCTCATCCGAAACCGATACACGCACAACGTGCACGTTCGCGAACAGGCCGGGCAAGTACTTCAGAACCCCTCGCGAGAGGTTCGCCACGACCACGTGTCCCGCGTCGACGGCGCCGAACACGTGGGCCGGGATACCGTAGCCCAAGCCGTGAGCTCGCCACGTCAACGCGAACTCGCCGCGGTCCTTGGCCTCCTCGAATTCGCCCTCGCTCACCGGCTGATGATCTTCCCCTGCACCTGAAGGCCGGGTGATCTGGCGTTGCGGAAAGATGATGCCGCCGCGTTCTGCGACGGCAAGGCGCGCATGGTCAATGATCGAATCCTTCCCCGATCCGCTCGGCCCAACAATGGCCACGAAGGCGCCACTCACGCGACCCTCTTTCCCTCGCGCCACACGCCACGCACGATCGGCAGGGACGATCCGAGTGGGTATTGCTCCGTCGGGGCACCCTCATATGTCTGGACACGAACGACGTCGGCCCTCTTGCCGGGCGCGATGACGCCGCGATCGTCAAGCCCTGCTGCACGCGCAGGATTGCCGCTCACCAGCGCAGCCCCCTGAGGCAAGGTAATGTCCCCGCTGCTGAACAACAGAAAAACTGCGTGGAGTGGACTGGACGGCACATAATCGCTGGAGAGGATGTCGAGCAACCCCAAACGCAGCAACTCAGCGGCGGCGACGTTGCCGGAGTGCGAACCTCCACGGACAATATTTGGCGCACCCATGACGATGAGTTGACCTGCCGCCCGGGCAGCGTGAGCAGCCAGGATGGTCGTGGGGAATTCCGAGATGCGCACACCATCTGCCGTCGATTCATCAATGTGCGCCTGGGTAGCGTCGTCATGCGCGGCGATCGTGATACCTCGTTCGTGGGCGCGCCCCGCCATCTTGCGACGGTTACTATCGGAGAATTTCGCCGAAAGTAGCCGCATCTCACTGACATGGTCCCCGAACTGCAGCTCGGTCATATTGTGCTTGCCGACCATATAGGTCCGGAACGACTCGATGTCTGCATACTGACGTTGCCCCGGCGTGTGATCCATGAGCGAGACCATCCGCACCCGTTCATGCCCGCCCACCTCATCAAACACGTCAACGACGTCCGATGTCGCCACCTCGCACCGCAGATGCACGTAATGGTCGGCACGCAGCAGGCCCGCCTCGGCCGCGCTGATGACGGCGTTCACCAGTGTGCGGGCGTTACCGCTGATCAGGTTCTCCCCCGGACCACTGCCGATGCGCATCGCGTCCAGCACCGTCGTCATACCCGAAGCTGCCATCTGCGCGTCGTGCGCGATCACGGCCTGGATCGGATCCCAAAACCGCTTAGGCCGGGGCTGGTAGTGCGATTCGACCTGGTCCGTGTGCAGTTCGACGAGACCGGGCAGCAGGTAATCCGCCCCCATGTCCTCGCCCGGCACACCATCAAGGGAAAGGTGCGGGTCAGGTGAGATCTCCTCGATCAGGCCGTTCTCGATGCGCACGGATCCATGGAGGACCTCGTTTTCCAGAACGATACGGGCATTATGAAGAATGAGGGACATCAGTGGTCTCCAAAGCGGTGTGGGCGGCAAAAGGGTGAACGGACAGGATCTCGAAGGCAGCGCCGGGCTTGGGCTCGACGCTGATCGCGATCGCGGTGAGCGGCACATCGACGCCGGATACGCCGTCGAAATGGTCCTTGATGGCAACGTCAATCTCGGCCGTGCGCTCCAGCGGAACGTCGCCGGTGAGCGTGAAGTGGAAAAGGAACTTATCGAGCACATAGGGATAGCCCCAATGCTCAAAGAGTTCCCTCTCGCGCCGCTCCATGAGCTCAGGACGACGACGGCGGATGTCACCTTCGTTGAGTGGGGCCCGGAAGCCCTCGAACTCCCGCAGGGCATCGGCGGCGAGCGCAGCCAGGCCCTCCGGGTCTCTGCCGGGGACTAAGGCCCGGAAATTCCCCATCGCTGTGGGCGCTGGAGCGGGAATCACTACTGGTCCGCGCGCTGCAGCGAACGCATCGGCAGCCGCACACAGCTGTGTTTCCGTTCGGCCAGCGGCTAAGTGGAAGGGCGCTTTCAGTGTGGCGTGGAATCCGTAGCGCTGAGCATCCATTGTGAGGTCGCCGAACTCCGGGCGGCCGTACCAGTCATCGACAGCGGTCCGGAGCAAAATCGCCTCGGCAGCTTCTTCCGCATTGATTCCGGGGACTGCGTAGACGGCATATCGTTTCACGCGGCGGCCCGTTCGTGCGCCGCCGTGAACGACTGCACGTCGATCGTTATATCGGCCACGGCCTCGCGGACATCGGCGTCGTGGAAGATGGCAAGCATCCCGGTCCCGCGAGCCAGACTCTCACGGATTAGCTCAACGACGACGCCACGGTTTCTGGCATCGAGTGAGGCGGTGGGCTCATCGAGCAGCAGCAGCGGGCGTTCGAGAATGAATCCGCGGGCGATGTTGACGCGTTGCTGCTCACCGCCGGAAAAGGTCGCTGGCGGCAGCTTCCAGAGTCGGGTGGGGATGCTCAGCCTGGCGAGGAGCTCTCCGGCCCGTTCGCGAGCCGTTTCTCGATCAATGCCGCGTTCGATCAGTGGCTCGGCGACGACATCTAGCGCTGGCACGCGGGGAACCGCACGCAGGAACTGACTGACGTACCCCAAGGTGTTCCGCCGTGCCGCGAGCACCTGCCGCGGTTGCGCCGTGACGAGGTCCAGAACGGTTTCTTGGTGCCGGAGCAAGATGCGGCCCGAGTCTGTGCCGTAGCTGCCATAAATCATTTTCATCACGGTGCTCTTGCCTGCCCCCGATTCGCCACCGAGCACAACACAGGCCCCTCGCGGCACATCAAAGGTTAGCCCCTGCAGAACAGGAAGCTGTTGTGATTCTTGAAGGTGCAGGGTGAATGTTTTGCCGACGTTCTGCACGGACAACACGGCAGTTTCAGGCAGGTCATTGTTTACGTTGTTGCTCATGGGAATCAGCCCTGAAGGATCGAAGAAACGAGTAGCTGGGTGTACGGCGCCTGCGGATCATCGAGAACACGGTCGGTGAGGCCCGATTCGATGACGGCGCCGTCTTTCATCACCAACGTGCGGTGCGAGATGAGCCGGGCAACGGCCAGATCGTGGGTAACGATGACCACCGCAAGACCAAGTTCAGCGACGAGTGAGCGGATGAGGTCAAGGAGGCGCGCCTGCACGGATACGTCCAGGCCGCTCGTCGGCTCGTCCATAAAGACCAGGCGTGGGCCGAAGACGAGGTTGCGCGCGATCTGTACACGCTGGCGCATTCCACCCGAGAAGGTCGCAGGAGTATCGTCCATACGATCCGACGGGATTTCTACGCGGCTCAGCCACGTTTCGGCTTCGCTGCGAATCTCGCCGTAGTTGCGCCATCCATTCGCCATGAGCGGTTCCCCGACGTTGCCACCAGCACTAACATGCATCCGTAGCCCATCGGCAGCGTTCTGGTGCACGAATCCCCACTCGGTGCGCCACAGCCGGCGGATTTCCCGTTCGCTCAAGGTCGCCAGGTCGAGCAGCGTGAATTCGTTGCCGTCCTCGCGAGTCGTGAGGTAGCTGATGGCTCCCTCATCCAGAGTGAGCCGCTGCGACAGCATGCCAAGCAGGGTGGACTTGCCGGAGCCTGACTCGCCCACAACAGCCAACACCTCACCGGGCCACAGCTCAAAATTTACGTCGCGGCAGCCGAAGCGGTCTCCGTAGCGGTGTCCTGCGCCGGTCACACTCAGCAGCGGGGTTTCGTTGTTCATGCGCTTATCTCCGTCGTTTGGCGGCTCTCGCCTGCGGTGGCGGTGCGTTCACAATAGTCAGTGTCCGAGCAGACGAACATCACACCGCCCTGGTCATCGATGAAGACCTCGTCAAGATAGACGCCGGAGGACCCGCAGATCTCGCACGGCCGGTCAAAGCGTTGAGGTTCGAACGGGAAGTCCTCAAAGCCAAGGCTTTCCACGTCGGTGTAGGGTGGAATCGCGTAGATGCGTTTCTCCCGGCCGGCACCGAAGAGCTGCAGTGCGGCGCTTTGGTGCATCTTGGGGTTGTCGAAGCTGGGAATGGGCGACGGCGCCATCACGTACCGGCCGTTCACCAGCACCGGGTAGTCATAGGTCTTGGCGATGCGCCCATACTTGGCGATGTCCTCGTAGAGCTTGACGTACATCAGGCCGTACTCCTCCAGCGCGTGCAGACGGCGCGTTTCCGTTTCGCGCGGTTCCAAAAACCGCAGTGGCTCGGGGATCGGCACCTGGTACACCATGATCTGGTGCTCCCGCAGCGGCGTCTCCGGAATCCGGTGCCGGGTCTGAATGATCGTGGCCTGCTCCGTAACCGTGGTGCTGGCGGCGCCAGCAACCTTTTCGAAGAAGTGCCGGATCGAGACCGCATTGGTCGTGTCATCGGCACCCTGATCAATCACTTTCAGGGTGTCAGCGGGACCAATGACCGCGGCTGTGACTTGCACTCCCCCGGTCCCCCAGCCTCGTGGCATCGGCACTTCACGTGATGCGAACGGTACCTGAAAGCCGGGAATGGCGACTCCCTTGAGCAAGGCGCGGCGGACGACTCGCTTGGTTTGCTCGTCGAGATAACCTTCGTTGTAAACGATGCGCGGGGCACTCATGCGTTCTCTCCGTTCTGGTCTTGGGCGGCGGAGGTGCGTGTGCCAGCGGCATGGCGTGCCTCAAACTCGCGGCGCAGGCTGCGGATCAGCCCAAGCTCCGCTTGGAAATCAACGTAGTGCGGCAGCTTGAGGTGCTCCACAAAACCCGTTGCTTGGACGTTGTCCGAGTGCGCGATCACAAATTCCTCGTCCTGCGCTGGCGAGACGATGCGCTCGCCGAACTCCTCGCTCCGCAGCGAACGATCAACGAGCGACATCGACATCGCCTTGCGCTCGCCTCGGCCGAAGACCAGACCATAACCGCGGGTGAACTGTGGTGCCTGCTCGGAATTGCCGACGAATTGGTTGACCATCTGGCACTCGGTCATTTCGATCCACCCGATCGGCACGGCGTGGCCGATTTCCGGGGCGTCAAACTCGATTTCGACCTCACCGACACGGACTTCGCCAACAAACGGATGGTTGTTGCCGAAGCCGCGCTGTGTGGAATAGCCCAGCGAGAGCAGGAAGCCTTCGTCTCCGCGGCTGAGGGCCTGCAGACGCTCGGCCCGGCTCATGGGGAAGGTGGTGGGTTCACGGGTGAGGTCCCCCGGATCTGGATCGTTCCAGCCTTCGGCGGGTTTGTCAGCCTCAATGAGAGCGTCGGCGCCCAGCAGATCAGTCACCCGCGGCATCGCCGCAATGGGAGGAAGTTCCTCATGAGGCACCTCGGGGGTGCCCAACTCGTCGGAGAGCAGGCGGTGCGTGTAATCGAACGTTGCACCGAGTTGCTGGCCGCCGGGGATGTCCTTGAACGTCGCAGAAACGCGTCGTTCCGACGGCAGGCCCGCGGTGTCCACGGCAACCGTGAGACCAAACCGCGGCAGCGTGGTGCGGTAGGACCGTAGCAGTGTGACTGCCTCGAGCACATCGCCCTGCGCCTGAAGCAGAGCCTTGGCGGCTAGATCGGGGTCATAGAGCGATCCTTCGGCCATAACGCGTGAAACCAGCACGCCCATTTGGTCACGCATCTGTGTGTAGTCGATGCGTGGCACATCGACCTCACCACGCCCACGCTTGGCGAGCAACGCGTGGGCGTTGGCAATCGCCTTCTCGCCTGCCTTGACGGCAACATACATTAGGCGTTCCTCTGCTCGTGGCTTGGCTGATCCGTGTCAATCAGCATTGTGGTGCGGGGCAGTCCCAGCACCGTGGTTTCGGCTGGGAGGATGATGTCCACGCCGCAAGGAAACAGCGCCCTGTTCTCGCGCCACTGCGGAAGGAAATCGCTGGGCAGGCCCGCACCGTCCCAGGCAAGGGTTCCGGCGATGCCGGGGCCGCTTGCTATCAGAGCACCGGTACTGCGGGATCCTTGAGCGTCAATGATGAGCGTTGCGGAGCGATGCGGTTCCTCATCGGTGCCCCGCATCAATTCGCCAAGTGCTGGTGCCGCACTGGGCGAGGACGCAATAACAAACAGCGCCTCTGAGGCATTCTCAACGATGCGTGCACCGGTATGAAAGGTGATCCAGCCGCTCACCGCAGGAGAGTCGCGCAGCGTAGGGTCGAGCCAGATCGGCGTCAGCTCATCGCACAAGGCCAAAATAATCACGCCGGTGCTCGCGCCCAGTGGTTTTGGAGGGTTGAGGGTCGCCTCGAGAGGATGCCGAGTGCCCGGGCGGGCGAGTGCTTCCAAGACTGCACGGAAGATGTGTTGAGCATCGTGGACCGGGTTCGCGAACCCGGGTGTGTGATTCTGGCTTGTCAATGTTCTCATTCGTTTTCCCTAGCAACTGTGAAAAAGTCGACCACCGTGCTGCGCGCGTCTGCTTGGGCGCTGGCGTCCCGCTCTTTTTGACCGTCCTCAAGCGGCTCGATCACCTCGGCGAGAACCCGGGCGCGTTGCTCCGGGGCAAGCAGCAGCGCATCAAAGATGGCGGCGAGCCCGGCATGGTCGGGGTGGCTGCCCAACACATACGACGTGCCAATTACGTCCTCGATCCCGGTTCCGCTCAGCAACACGGTGGCCCGCGTTACCGTTGCCTCACCAAGATTGAAGCGATCGCCGGTGCCACCGATCCGGCCCTGCACCATGACGAGTCCGGCTTCCGGTGCCCGCAGATACGTGACCTCCGGCTGTTCCGCCCAGTTGGACCACAGCTTGTGAAGATCGGCATGAGTGGCTCCCGAGAGTACTCGCGCGGCCCGTCGTCGTTCGTCCGGTGCGAGCCCGTAGGCGGCGCTCTCTTGTGCAGTCACAATGCGATGTCCTTCATGGCTGACCCTTCTCGAAGTTATCTATTCATCTAGACAACTTCAATTTTATGCACGTAGAATCTTGGGACGTGGCCTTTCTGGGGAACAGGAAGGAAAGCACTAGATGAACTTTCGGTAAACCGAAGAGAAGGACAGCACTGTGAGCGAATTTGAGCTAGGCGCGCGATCAAACAGCGGATACTCAGCGTGGCGCCTGATCACCGAGGAGTTGCGGGGCGAAATCGCCGAAAACCGGCTGCGTGCCGGGGACAACCTGCCTACGGAGAACATGCTGGCCGAGCGGTACGGCGTCAATCGACACACCGCCCGACAAGCCATCGCAGCCCTGATTGAGGACGGCCTCGTCGAATCCCGGCGCGGCAGTGGGACGTTCGTGACCAGCGAACCTGCACGCTTGCACCAGATCGGATTGCGCACTCGGCTGAGCCGAAGCCTCGGCGATGAAGGCAGCGCAGCCACGAGCAGCCAGGTACTGAGCAGCACCGTCGAGGAGGCACCGGAAGAGATTGTGCGTCGACTCGGACTCCCGCACCGAAACGCGATCCGCGTCGAAACCGCCCGCTCGACGGGCCAGCTACCCATCGCGGTGGGCACGCACTGGTTCGACGTCGAGCGGCTTCCGAACATCGCGACCGAACTTCGACGCACCGGATCGGTCACGGCCGCGCTGCTTGCCTGCGGTATAGCTGACTACGTGCGAAGCTCCACCGTTGTTGGTGCCCGGCACGCAACCACAGCAGAGGCAGAACTTTTGTCTTTACGGCCCGGCGCAATAGTACTTGTCACCGAGGCGCTGGACAGCCTGCCCGACGGCACTCCCCTGCAGCACCTCGTCACCCGCTTCGCAGCCCAACACGTGCGCCTGGACATCGAGCACCCTCACGCAGACTAAATCAGCCGCTCAAACACTCAGCTGCAGAGCTGGCACAAATGCTCCCAGTGTCCGCTCGGCCAGCCCGAAGGACAACGTCATGCCTACACCCGAAGTGACCGAGACGACAGTGACGCCGGGTTCCACCTCACGCACCAGATAGGGCCCGACGGCGGAGGACGCGTACACGCCTTGCCACCGTTGGGTGATGGTCAGTTCGCGGGCTAAGAGGTCCACCTGTTCTTGAATGAGGACCCTGCTGACGTCCTCCTCCAGGAACGGAGCCACCGCGAGCGAGTAGGCGTGGGAGTCCCCCACAATCACTGTCCCGTCCGGCCGTTGCGTGCACATCACATTGGCGACGATGTCCAGAAGTTCGGGGCTGCTGGCCAGCACCTCATCGCGGAGTCGGGCCGCGGACGGCATATCGGTGAAGGCCGGGTAGCGGAGCATGGAGGTCGCGGTCAGCACGGCCGGGGCAAGATCCAGACCCGCTGGAGCCGCGGCGAGTGCCATCTGCAACGAGCAGCGTTCAATCTGATGCTCGGCAGCGAGCTCGGGCCACAGGTAGTCAATGTCGTGCCCCACACAAACAACGCTCTGGCGTGCACGCAGGATCCCGCGGGAGGTGCGGATGGTGACGGCACCGCCGTCGTTCTTGGCTTCAAAACCAAGCGCAGCAGTGTTCCAGCGGACACTTCCACGTTCGTGCTCAGCAACCCATGCGGCGAGCTTTGCGACGGTGGTGCGGGGATCCACCCGAAGATCATCTCTGAGCCAGGCACCCCCATGGATACCGTCGGCATCCGGCCGGCCGATTCGGGTGGCGGTCTCCGCCGCGTCCAGCAGCACCACCTGCCCTGGTTCACGTGTGGCCGAAAGTTCTTCCATCACAGCTAGCTCCGTCGCGGTGCGTGCAACGACCACGGCTCCGGACTCGGCGAGCCAGAAACCGGCGCGGGAGGCCATCGTGAGCCAATGGCGCCGTGACACCTGAGCCATCTCGTACAGCTCACCCGATTGGGCGGTAATGCAGGCGTGTCCAAAGTTGCGCACGGAGGCACCAACGGCCTCGTGGTCGCGGTCAATAACAATGACACGCAACCCCGAATTCAGTGCCAGGGCGGCGTGGGCCAGCCCAACAATTCCGGCGCCAACCACTACGAGGTCAGCGTCGAAAGAGGTAACAGGTGTGGGAGTTTCGGGGAGCGTCTGGGGCAAATCATATTCATGCATGCTTTCAATCTCAGGGGGTTGGCCCCGTCGAAATCAAGCCAGCACCGCCCCGTCGCAAGGAGTTTGGCCAAGGTTTTCCTTGGCTCCACAATGTTCACGGTTTGTTTCCTCCCGTTGGTCTAGGAACCACTCCCCTCCGGCGCTTAATTGAAGTACAACAACTCCACACCCCGGATACCGCGCCGTCAGGGCCCGGTACCTCTCGATTAAATGAGGACCTTATGACCTTCGCACTTGTCGCCTGTGACATGGCTGGCACCACCATTGACGAGCACGGATCCGTCTACCGGGCCCTTGCCGACGCTGTCCAGGAGGTCGCCGGCACACGCCCCAGCGATGCCCAAGTGCAGGAATGGATGGGCGCTGACAAGGTGGAGGCCATCACGGGACTCATGATCGCTGTGGGCGCAGAGCCTGCGCTGGAACTCGTTGAGCGCGGCTTCAACCACTTCAAATCCCTCTTGGGCAGCTACTACGCCGAACTCCCTCCCATCGCTTTGCCGGGCGTCGAGGAAGCCCTCGCTACCCTTCGCGGGCGAGGTGTGAAAATTGCCCTCACTACAGGGTTCTCCCGCGACGTCGCCGAGCCGTTGTTGGCGAGCCTCGGTTGGGTTGTTGCCTCTGCGGATGAAACGGTCGACGCCGGAGAAGCTCGCCTGGTGCTCGACGCCGTGGTCTGCTCAGACGAGGTAGCCTCGGGCCGCCCGGCACCGTTCATGATCCACCGGGCCATGGAACGCACCGGCGTGCAGGATGTCAGGACGGTCCTCGCCGCTGGCGACACCGTCAACGATCTGCTCGCCGCAACGCAAGCCGGCGTAACTGCCGTCGGAGTTCTGACCGGCAAGCTGGGGCGGGCGGAGCTTTCGGCTCACCCTCACGACCACATTCTTGACGGTGTAAAAGACCTTCCGGCACTGTTCAGCTAACGGAATTCGGCAACTCAACAGGGCCTCAAAGCCTCTTTCGGCAAAACTTGGGACTGCCCCGGCTTTGCTTGACTCCTGACTTGTGAGGATACGTTCCTTGCAGCAAGGATATTGATATGCCTAAGCCTTTTCCCGCCGAGTTCCGCCGCGATGTTGTTTCCGTGGCTCGCAAGCATGAAGCACCGATCGCTCAGATCGCTAGGGATTTCGGGATCTCCGAGGCCACTCTGCATAACTGGCTCAAGAAAGCCGATATCGAGGACGGCACCCGCCCGGGTGTAAGCGCTGTTGAGGCGGCCGAGCTGCGGGATGTGAAGAAACGCATCCGGCTGCTGGAGCAGGAGAATGAGATCCTGCGTCGGGCCGCAGCGTTCTTCGCCCGGGAGCTGCCCCCAAAATGACGTTCCCGCTGGTCCTTGATCTTGCCGCGGACGGAGTCCCCGTCGCGGTGGCCTGCCGGGTGCTCGGCTTCTCCAAGCAAGCCTTCTACGCATGGAAGGCGGCTCCGGTGACGGACCGGGATTGGGCTGATGCGCATCTGATCAACGCCGCGCTAGATGTCCATCGCGACGACCCGGCGTTCGGGTACCGGTTCATTGCTGACGAGTTGAAGGACCAGGGACTGGCTGCGGGTGAGAACCGGGTCCAGCGCCTGTGCAGCAGCCAGCGAATCTGGTCCGTGTTCGCCAAGAAACGCGGCCTGACGCGCAAAGCGGGCCCGCCCGTCCATGACGACCTGGTCAAGCGGGACTTCACCGCAACGGCACCCAACCGGCTGTGGTTGACGGACATCACCGAGCACCGCACCGATGAGGGCAAGCTGTACCTGTGCGCAATCAAGGACGTGCATTCGAATCGAATTGTCGGCTACTCGATTGATTCACGCATGAAGGCGTCTCTGGCCGTTGCAGCTCTGCGCAACGCGGTGTCGCTAAGGTCGCCACAGGGGGCGGTGGTGCATTCGGATCGTGGCTCTCAATTTCGTTCCAACGCCTTCGTCCGGACCCTGAAGAGCAACGGGCTGACTGGGTCGATGGGGCGGGTGGGTGCGTGTGCTGACAATGCCGCCATGGAGTCATTTTTTGCGCTGCTGCAGAAGAACGTTCTGGACCGGCAGCGCTGGTCCACGCGGCAGGAACTGCGGCTGGCAATCGTGACCTGGATCGAGAAAACCTACCACCGGAAACGCCGACAACGACGACTTGGCCGGCTAACACCGATCGAGTTTGAGACAATGAATACCGGCCTCGAAGCCGCCTAGAAACACTAAACCCCGAGAGTCAATGAAACCCGGGGCAGTCCCTTAAAGTCCCCGGCACTCATGGTGCCGGGGCTTTTTTGTTGGCACTTTCAGTATTCAATTTTTGTTAACCTTTTCGCTCCCTGATTTGGCACGAGACGTCTTTGAACGGCACACATACTTGGTTGTATCCCCGTTCGTACCTTGGAAGGCACCACCATGTTTCTTGCCCATATGAACCGCGCCGCTAAGGGCTCGGCCATCGCGCTTGCCGCAATTCTTGCCCTCAGCGCATGTGGCTCCGCAGCCGATGTAACCGCCGCCGCCGACGGCGGCACGTTCGCCAAGGACTCCAGCACCCTTGTCATCGGGATGGTCCCCGACGAGAGCTCCGCAACCACCACCTGGCAGCCCATTGCCGACTACGTTGCGAAGG
This sequence comes from Arthrobacter alpinus, assembly GCF_001445575.1. NCBI lineage: Bacteria > Bacillati > Actinomycetota > Actinomycetes > Micrococcales > Micrococcaceae > Arthrobacter > Arthrobacter alpinus. Next base: position 4,128,713 of record NZ_CP013200.1, read on the forward strand.
TCACGGGCAAGAAGGTTGAGGTCAAGGAATCCTCCAACTACGCAGCACTCATCGAGGCCAGCGTTGCCGGCCAGGTCGATGTGGTGTCCTTCTCGGCCTTCACCTACCTCCAGGCCAAGGCCCATGGCGCAACGTTCACACCCGTGGGCGCCACGGTTGATGCCAGCACGCATGAGCCTGGTTACTACTCCGAGGCCATCGTTCCGGCTTCCTCCGATATCAAGGACATCGCCGGGTACAAGGGCAAGAAGGTTTGCTTCGTCAACGAGAACTCGACCTCCGGGTACTTGTTCCCGCAGTACTTGCTCACCAAGGCTGGCCTTTCACAGGACGATTACACGTCCGTTTTTGCCGGTAAGCATGACGTCTCTGCTCAGAAGACCGCCAAGGGCACCGAGTGTGAGGCTGGCTTCGCTCAGGAAACCACCGTCACCACCACCGGCCCGGCCGCCGGCCTGTTCAAGACCGAAGACCTCAAAGTAATCGAGAAAGTCTTCGTCCCCGGTCCTCCGTTCTCAATCTCCGACACACTCCCGGCCGACATGAAGGCCCTGCTGAAAGAGAAGATGTCCACGGTGAGCATCGCTGACCTCAAGGGTGCGGGCATTACCACCACACCGACATTCGAGAAGTTCTTCGCTGAAGGCTACAAGCCTGTGGATGACGCGTACTACAACACCTTGCGCGACCTCTGCAAGACCCTTCCCGACGTCAAAACCTGCGAAGGCGTATAACTCATGTCTAAGGCTCCCGCGGTCGAAATCGACGGGCTTGTCAAGCAGTATGGCGGAACCCGCGCCCTTGACGGCGTGAGCCTCAAGGTCGAGGAGGGCGAAGTCGTCGTCCTCCTCGGCCTGTCAGGATCCGGCAAATCAACGCTACTGCGCCATATTAATCAACTAGATTTCCCTACCCAAGGCAGCGTCAATGTCCTGGGTGAGGATGTCACCACGATCCGCGGCAAGGCCCTCCGCAGCCTGCGTTCGCGCATCGGCGTCGTGTTTCAACAATTCGAGCTCGTCGGCTCGCTTTCGGTGCTCGAGAATGTCCTTACGGGTTCCCTTGCACGCCTCCAAGGGCCGCGTCTGGGCACCTGGATGTACCCTAAAGAATTCCGCTCCATGGCACTGAGTCACCTTGAGCGCGTTGGCCTCGCCGGCCGCGAGCACCAGCGGGCAGACACCCTCTCGGGTGGGCAACAGCAGCGCGTCGCGATCGCTCGGGCATTGATGCAGTCGCCGGAGATCCTCCTCGCAGACGAACCCGTCGCGTCTCTGGATCCTGAGTCCTCACAGCAGGTCATGAACCTTATCCGTGAGATCGGCAGGGAGCGAGGCTTGACAGTCATCTGCAGCCTGCACCAGGTGGAACTTGCTATGTCATGGGGCGATCGCCTCGTGGGCCTGCGCGCAGGAAAAGTGGTCCTTGATACCCCCACGACAGGCATCGATAAGGATTCCGTCATGCGGATCTACAGTGCCGTCGCGCCCGAAATGTCAGAAGCGTTGGCGCCCTTACCCTTGGTCGAAGTATCTTCGCGGGTCCGGCAGGCAGTCTCGTGACAGTTCTGGCCACCCGCCCGCAGCAAAACAACACCTCAAGGAGCGGATCGGGCAAGCGCCGGGCGGCCTCATGGACTGTCACCGGCATCCTCGGCGCCTTCGGTGCCGCAGCGATTTTTGCCTTCATATCCCTTGATTTTTCTGGTGTTGGCTTTCAAAAGAGCCTCCTCTCCGCACAACGTTTCTTCGCACGCATGCTTCCCCTGGACTTTTCTGAACCCGGAAAACTGCTGTGGCTGACGATTCTTACCTTGGCGATCGTGATCTGCGGAACCGTCCTTGCGGCCATCATCTCGCTGCCCGTCGCCTACTTGGCGGCCCGCAACACCAGCCCGCATCCAAGTCTGCAGTGGGTGGCCCGCGCGCTGACTGTGCTGGCGCGTGCTTTCCCTGAACTCATCCTGATTATTATTCTGGCCACCGTGTTCAGTCTCGGCTCGCTGCCGGGTATTTTGGCCATCGGGTTGCACTCGGTTGGAATGATCGGGAAGCTTTTCGCCGATGCTATCGAACAGATCGATGAGGGACCGCGCATGGCGATCCGGGCCGCGGGCGGAACCAAGATGCAGCAGTTCGTTTCAGGCATCCTCCCGCAGGTGACACCCAGCTGGGTCGCCACTATTCTGCACCGCAATGACATCAACCTCAGAGCGTCAGCCATCTTGGGCTATGTTGGCATGCCGGGGCTTGGCTACGAGCTCTCCGGAAGCATTCAACGCCTCGATTACCAGCGGGCCATAGCAGTTGCTTTGATCATGTTCTTGCTCTGCGTTGCCATGGAGCTCATTTCCGGAGGCATCCGCAAGATGATCCTGCGCAGCGGACACACGGCAGCGTCTGTTCCGACGAGGTGGGAACGCTCCCGTGGCGCCTTTATGGGCTGGACTGCGTTTGTCGTCATTGCCATCTCGGTCGCCGTAGCCCAGCCTGCCTGGGGTGACTTCCTCACCATCTGGGCTGTCCTGCCGGAACGTATTGCTAGTTTCTTCCCACTCTCTACGGGCGAATACACCTGGGCTCAGTCTCTTTCCATGCTGTGGGACACCATCGCGATTGCACTTGCTGGCACGCTCATCGGCGTCGCTCTTTCCAGTGTCATCGGTTCTCTGGCTGCGCGAAACGTTGCCGTCAGTGATGGCGCCCGCACGGGTGCCCGGTTCACGCTGCTGTTTGTGCGCGGTATCCCGGAACTGATCCTTGCCATTGTATTGATCCTGGTAACCGGCCTCGGCGGCAGCGCTGCGGCACTCGCCCTCGGTATTGGCACAGTCGGCTTGCTTGGAAAGCTTCTGGCTGACTCGATCGAGGAGGTCGATCCGGGACCCGAGCGCGCACTCAAGGCAGTTGGCGCTTCACGGCCGCAGGTGTACTTCTCCTCCACCCTGCCCCAGGCCTCGCCGGCGTTTATCGGCCATATCTTTTACGCTATGGACACCAATATTCGCGCAGCCACTGTCCTTGCGGTGGTGGGTGCCGGCGGTGTGGGCCAAGCGATGTTCAATGCGGCCCAGCTGAGCCAGTACAACGTCGTCATAACCTTCACACTGATGGTCATCACGGTCGTGCTCATCATCGAAGGAATCGCCATGTTCCTTCGCAAGCTGCTCACCTACTAGCAGCTTGTCCTGACGCACCGGACATCACCCTCGCCACGATTGAAAGGCTTTCCGCATGGATAAGCACGCACTTCCACTGACTGTCTCCGCCCAGATATGGACCGGAGGTCAGGACTTCGAGTCACTGGATATCCCAACCCCGGAGCTGGCCCCCGGCGAAGCCTTGGCCACCATCGCTCTGGCGACGGTGTGCGGTTCAGATATCCATACGGTGTCTGGCCGGCGGAGCGGTCCCTTCCCTGGAATATTAGGGCACGAGGCTGTTGGTTCCATCGTGGACATTGGCGAGGGCGGTGTGCGTGACTTCCTCGGCCGGGAACTCGCAGCTGGGGACCGGGTGGTCTGGAGCGTCACCGTTGCCTGCGGTACATGTGATCGCTGCATCGCGGGCATGAGCGCGAAATGCCGGAGTCTGCTCAAAACGGGTCACGAACCGTTGGACGGCACCTGGGGTATGTCCGGTGGGTACGCCTCGCACATCCACCTCCCCCGCGGCATCACCTTGGTGTCGGTTCCGGACACGATCTCCGACAGGACCGCGGCCCCGTCAGCCTGCGCCACGGCCACAGTCATGGCCGTCCTCGAAGCAGCCGGCCCTCTTGCGGGGCGGCGGGTCTTGGTCAGCGGAGCAGGAATGCTGGGGATCGTCGCCTGCGCCGTGGCACGGTCCCGAGGTGCGGCGTCGGTGGAGGTCCGCGATCTCAACCCCGAACGGCTGGAGCTGGCCCGCGAGTTCGGCGCGACGCTTACCACCGCGGCCGGCGAAGAGACCGGCGGCGCCACCTTCGACGTGGCCGTGGAACTGTCCGGAGCGCAACCAGCAGTCATTGCAGCACTCGCGGCCCTGGATATTGGCGGCCGGTTAGTGCTTGCGGGGTCGGTGTCCCCCGGTCCCGCCGTCGCGATAGTTCCCGAACGGATGGTCAGGTCTTTGCAGACCATCACCGGGGTCCACAACTATGAACCCGCACATCTGCAGCAAGCCATGGACTTCCTCGAGGAGAGCCAGGACAGCTATGACTGGGAATCGCTCGTCGAGGAAGCGCAGCCGATGACGAACCTAGCCACCATGATGACCCCGCCCCTTGGCCGTCACCTCAGGAAATCGGTGACATCAGCAGTAGTCTTGGCTAATGCCTAGAAGTGGTGAGCCATCAACCTGAACCTTGTGCCGCACGGGCTCCGCGTCTGCTGAATCTCTCATGAATTGACCAGAAATAGCCCCGGCAAGGGGCTATTTTGGCTTGTTTCTGCATGAAGCAACTGCAGTGCCCACCATAGAACGGTTAGTAGGAGCGTTCCATGCCCAGGACCTTGGTGCCGATAAAGCTCTTGATCAAGTTGTTGTTCACCGGCGCCACCTGGAACATGCGGGTCTCGCGGAACTTGCGCTCGACGTCGTACTCGTCAACAAAGCCATAACCGCCATGGGTGTCGAGGCAGGCGTTAGCAGCTGCCCAGCTTGCCTCCGAGGATAGGTGCTTGGCCATATTTGCCTCGGCACCGCACGGCTCACCGGCGTCGAAAAGGCGGGCGGCCTCATAACGCATCATGTCCGCGGCCCGGACCTTCATGTAGGCATCAGTAATAGGGAATTGCACTCCTTGGTTGACGCTAATCTTCCGTCCGAACACTTCACGGCTATTGGCATAATCAACCGCGCGTGAAGTGAACCAATAGCCGTCCCCGATCGCCTCGGCTGAAAGGAGGATCCTTTCAGCATTCCAGCCATCGATAACATATCTGAAGCCCTTGCCCACCTGGCCAATCACCGATGCAGCGGGGACACGCATGCCACGGTAGAAGATCTGGTTTGTGGCGTAGTTAAACATGGTGCGAACTTTCACAACCTCAAGCGTCTCCGCCTGCTCCGCCCTAACTTTGCGAAGATCCACGAGGAAAAGCGTCAGTCCGTGTGTCTTATCTGATCCCTGTCCCTCAAGCTTCTCCGATGTCCGGGCTAACACCAGCAGCAGATCCGATTCGTCGATACGACTCGTCCAGCTCTTGTGCCCAGAAATTATGAAGTCATCGCCATCACGCACGGCTGTGGTCTCTATGCTGGTCGTGTCAGAGCCGGCCTTGTCCTCGGTGATGGAGAAGGCTTGCAAGCGTAAGGAGCCTGAGGCAATCTGCGGCAGGTACTCCTGCTTCTGTTCGGAGCTCCCATGCCGAAGCAAAGCGCCCATGGTGTACATCTGAGCGTGGCAGGCTGCCGAATGACCTCCCGACTTATTGATCTCCTCCATAATGACGCTAGCCTCGGTCAACCCAAGGCCTAGCCCGCCATACTCTGCCGGAATCAACGCTCCGAGGAGACCGGCCTCCGTAAGGGTGTCGACGAATTCCTGTGGGTATCGGCGATTGAGATCCGTCTCGCGCCAGTACTCGTCCGGGAAGCCGGCGCAGAGCTCACGTGTCTGCTCACGCAGCTGTACTAATTCACTCGTCGTGTTAGCCATCGATGCTCCTACAGATCAGTACAGGTGACCACCTGTCACCCTATGAATGTAGAGACTACAGAATATATTGCCTTACGACAAGGTTGAAGTTTCCATTGGCTGAAAGGTTGAAAACATTGACATTTTGCGGAAACCTGAACAATATGGGTTGATACGGAGAATATATTATGGCGTCTCGCAGGACCCACAGATCGCCCAAAGCACCATGAAGGAGATCGAGCAATGCCCGAACAATCACCCGCCACACCATCCGAGACCGGCCACGTTGTACAGGGCTGGACCGGAAGGCTATTTGAGGACTTCACCCCCGGCGACATCTACTACCACCCGTTTGGTAAGACAGTCACAGACGCCGACAACCAAACCTTCACCCTCATGACCCAAAACGTGGCTAAAACTCATATTGACCGGAATTTTGCCAAAGCAACTGAGTTCGGTCTGCCGTTAGTAAACTCCACTTTTACTTTGGCTCTAGTCACAGGACAGTCGACCATTGATCTCTCCATGAACGTATTCGCCAACATGGGCTGGGACATGGTGAGGATGCCGGCGCCTGTATTCGAAGGCGACACCATCTATTCCAGGTCCAAGGTCCTCTCCACGAGAAAATCAGAATCCCGCCCCAATCTTGGGCTGGTCACCGTCGCCACCGAGGGTTTCAATCAGGACAATAAGATTGTGATTTCATTCCGTCGCACATTCATGGTCTACAGGCAGGGCCACCTACCTGGCATCGATTTAGCACGCCCCGACGAGTCCAGCCTCCCTGACACCGGTGATGTTCAATGACGAGAACCCCGGAAATAAACGAACAAGTCGCAGCAGCGGTGAGTGCACTTTTCGTTCCCGCGGACCGACCCGAACGTTTCGCCAAAGCAGCAGCTGCCGGAGCGGGCATAGTCATCATCGATCTGGAAGACGCAGTCGCTTCGTCCGCTAAAGCCGACGCCTTGTCCATGGCTCTAGCGGGTATTGCACCAACTGACTCGAATCACACCACCGTGCGGGCCTTGATCCGAGTGAATCAGGTTGGCTCCCCCGAGCATGATGCCGAAGTTCGCGAACTTCTCGCTGCCGCCAAAATACCCGGTTCGGGCCTTCTCGGTTTCGTCGTACCAAAGGCCGAACAGCCTGCGGAAGTGCAGAGTTTACGTCAAAGAATGCCGCCGCACTTCGCGCTGATCCCTCTCATCGAGTCAGCCGAGGGCTTGGTGAATTCGTTGGAATTGGCAAGGGTTCCCGGTGTTACCCGGTTAGCCTTCGGCGCCATCGACTACGCCCTTGATATCAACTCCGGCAACGGTGACAGGTTCTTGGACCATGCACGCGCTCAACTAGTACTCGTTTCACGTGCGGCGGGAATAGCCGCCCCGCTCGATTCGCCGTCCACGGACATTAGTGACGGCGGGAAGGTACGGGACTCGGCTCTGCTTGCGCGAAACTTTGGCTTCGGCGGAAAACTTTGCATTCACCCCAACCAAGTGAATGTAGTCCACGAAGCCTTTAGGCCAACCCCCTCAGAGATTGAGTGGGCCACAGCTGTACTGGGCTCCTCACTTGGGGGCGCAAGCCAGCTCAAGGGGCAGATGATTGACAGGCCGGTCATTGCCAGGGCACAACGGATCATTCAGAACACCAACAAGGAGCAGCAATGAGCAAGCTACCCCTAGAGGGCCTCACCGTCATCTCACTTGAGCAGGCTGTCGCCGCCCCCTTCGCCACCCGCCAACTCGCGGATCTTGGCGCCCGGGTCATTAAAGTGGAACGAGACACCGGTGACTTTGCCCGTGGCTACGACACCAAAGTCAATGGCATGGCTAGCTACTTCGTATGGCTCAACAGATCCAAGGAAAGCATTGTGCTGGATCTGAAATCCGCAGCAGGTCTCGCCGTACTCCAAAAACTCGTTGCCTCCGCAGATGTGCTGGTGCAGAACCTTGCCCCCGGGGCCATCGAGCGATTGGGGTTGGGCGCCGATAAAGCGTTGGCAATGAATCCCCGTCTGATCCACGCCTCCATTTCCGGCTACGGCCGTGGCGGATCCTACGAAAAGAAGAAAGCCTACGACCTGCTGGTCCAATGTGAGGCCGGCCTGCTCAGTGTCACAGGCACTCGTGACGCGCCAGCCAAGGTGGGCGTCTCTATCGCAGATGTCTCAGCCGGCATGTACACCTATTCTGGTATCTTGACCGCACTCCTCCAACGGGCAACCACGGGACGTGGTGACGTCCTTGAAATCTCGATGCTCGAGTCCCTCGGTGAGTGGATGTCCCAGCCGTACTTCTATGCCGAGTACGGCGGATCGCCGCCCCCTCGCAGCGGCGCAGAACATGCCAGCATTGCACCTTACGGGCCATTCGAAGCCTCTGACGGCACGGTATTTCTCGGCATTCAGAACGAACGTGAATGGGCGAAATTCTGCGAGAGTGTGCTGTGCCGACCGGATCTGGCCGTCGACGCCCGGTTTGCAAACAATTCCCTGCGCACGGAACATCGTCAGGAACTGCACGAGTCCATAACGGCCATCTTGGGACAATTGCCGGTGTCCGAGGTGCTGGCACTCTTGGACGCCGCTGGAATAGCCAACGCCCAGCTACGCACGATGCAGGAGTTTTCAGCACACCCGCAGCTCGCTGCCCGGAATCGTTGGCGAGCTGTTGATTCGCCAGTTGGGTCGTTGAAGACCTTGCTGCCTCCAGTGACGTCTCGTGAGTTCGAGGTGCGGATGGATCCAGTACCAGAAACCGGGCAACACACGCAGAAAATATTGGCCGAATTTGGCTTCTCCGAACAATATCTAGCCGTGTCCGGAGGTACCATCTAGCAGTTCCCGACCCCCGTACTGCGGTGCAGCCGGCCACCCGTGGCAGCCGTGGTCGATGCGGTATGTTAGGTGGGTCGATTGAACAGAAAGAGCCAGCATATGAGCAGCAGGCAAGGCCCGCAACTGAGCGAGAAGGCTTCCGCCCACATTCGGGGTCTCATCATGTCGGGTGAGCTTCGCCCTGGCACGTCCGTTCGGCCGGAAGTCGTCGGCGAGGAACTGGGAATATCCACAACACCGGCACGCGAAGCATTGCAGGCTCTGCGAGTTGAGGGTTTCCTCGACCTAGTCCCCGGCCGAGGGTTCCAAGTCTCGCCGCTGACGGGACAAGACATTCGCGATATTTTTCGGGTCCAAGCGCTGATCGGCGGCGAACTCGCAGCTCGTGCTGCCGAAAAAGCTAGCGACCACGGTACGGATGAACTCGAGGCCCTGCATCACGAACTCATTGCCGCTGCGGCAAGGAAAGACCATGCGCTGTTGGAAGAGAAGAACCATGCCTTCCACCGCGAAATCAATTTGATGGCTGATTCTCGGAAAATCATCTGGGTTCTAGGAATCACAACACGGTATGTACCGCGGGAGTTCTACGCTTCAATTCCTGGCTGGCCCCAGGCCACAATGGAAGATCACGCCGAACTACTCCTCTGCATCAAGTCCCTGGATCCCGACGCGTCGCGGACAGCCATGCAAGAGCACATCATTCACGCGGGAGAGCTGCTTGCTACTCACTTCGATGCACGCGTTGCCGCCGCTCAAGATGGAAATCCCACCACAACAGCCGGCGTCTGAAGGTAGCGGCCATGACTTAAAGAACTAGGGAGGGTGAGGCACTAGTGCCGCACCCTCCCTAGTTCTTGCTGCCCTACTTAGTGATCAAATATGATCACTTGGCGCACAGCCAAACCGTCAGCCAGTTTATCGAGCGAATCATTGATCTCGGAGAAGTTGATGCGCTCCGATATCAGTTCCTCAACAGGAAGTTTTCCCTCACGCCACAATTGGGCATAGAACGGAATATCGCGGGACGGTACCGATGAGCCGAGGTAGGACCCAATGATTGTGCGTGCTTCTCCCGTCAGACCTAGCGGTGCAATGCTCGAACGCGCATCAGGCGATGGAAGCCCGACCGTAACCGTTGTGCCACCAACACCTGTCGCTGCGACAGCCGTCTCGAATGCCCGAGGGTGCCCAGCCGCTTCAATGACCACCGGCGCCTTGACACCATTTTTAGCCAGCTCTTCCGGCGTGTATACCTCACTCGCCCCGAGCTCCGTTGCCCTAATGAGCTTCTCGGGGTTGGCATCCACTCCGATGACCTTGCCCTTTCCCAGTGAGATAGCGGTGATCAATGCCGCCATGCCGACGCCGCCGAGCCCAACGATCATCACAGCGTCGCCGTCCCTCGGTTTCCCGGCATTGATAACTGCACCGCCGCCTGTGAGCACAGCGCAGCCGAGGACTGCAGCGATCTCAGGGGGTACGTCGTCACCGACGGCAACCACCGACGTGCGATTCAGGACCGCGTGAGTGGCGAACCCCGAGACGCCAACATGATGGAAGATGTCCTGCCCATCCCGGTGAAGCCGGTAGTTATCACCTACCAAATAGCCAGCGTTATTGGCAATCGAACCTGGGGTGCAGGGCAGCTTTCCATCAGTCAGACAGTTGTCACAGTCACCGCAGCGAGGCAGAAAGACTGTGGTGACTTGCTGGCCAATTTCGAGATCAGTGACGTTTTCACCCAGCCTTTCCACGATGCCCGAGGCCTCATGACCCAACAACATGGGAGTGGGTCGCACTCGGTTTCCATCGACAACAGATAGATCGGAGTGGCACAGGCCTGCAGCACGGATCCGGATCAACACTTCGTCGGGGCCAGGCTCGTCCAACTCAAGTTCCACAATTTTGAGGGGTTTTGACTCCGCATACGGGCGGGGCAACCCAATTTCTTCAAGAACAGCTCCGGTGATCTTCATGAATGCTCCCTAATATTTCTGTTGACTTCATGTGGTTTCTTGCGGCGGCTGCAGGCGAACCTGTGCCGTCTGGTCGTCGATCCGGTGTGAGCCGGCAAACGCCCTAAGGAGAAAGCTATTGAGCTAGCGCCTGATACGGGCCAGCGCCCTACCCGCTTAGTTCGCACGTATTACGTCAAGGACGCTTTGACTGTCAGTGTCGAGTCGTTTCTTGCAACGAATATTTTGTAATATTCCCAGAATCTATCAGGAGAAACTGACTCATGTAACCCCCGTTGACCAACCGAATATATTCGACTAGCGTGACGGGTGTCACTGAATTAATCGATCTAGAGCCACCTACCGCCCTCTTCACGGGCGGGAAGTCAATCAAAAGGAGATTGCAACATGGTTGATGAGATTAAGCTTCATATTTTGGAATCAGGCACCATGGAAGCCGACCTTTCATGGCTACTACTCAAGCCAGGACGCGTCATTAAGGACCGGGATCACCGTCACGAAGAACGCGCTTGGGGACAAGTCCCCACCCACGCCGTTCTCATCGAGCATCCCGAAGGCCGCATCCTCTGGGACACCGGCGTTCCGCGGAATTGGGAACAGCATTGGGGCCCAACAGGTTTCGACAAATTCTTCCCTGTCCTCGATGATCCCGCAGGCAACACCGGGTATCTCGATGCAAGCCTCGCCCAGCTTGAGCTCACCCCCAGTGACATCGACATCTTGGTTCTTTCGCACCTCCACTTCGACCACGCGGCGAACGCCCGCATGTTTGACAACGGAAAGACTCGCATCCTGACGAGTCAGGCGGAGCTCGACGGCGTTGCCTCCATCGAGAGCTACAGCCAAGGTGCCCACATCCCTGATGACTTTTTGGGGCTGGACATTGGCGGCATCAAAGGGGACGAAGAAATTGCACCTGGGGTCAGCGTCATTCAGACGCCAGGTCACACGTGGGGCACTATGTCCTTGCAAGTAGATCTCAAAAACGATGGAACGAAGCTCTTCACCTCCGATGCCGTATACCTTGCCGATTCGTGGGGCCCGCCAGCAGTGGGTGCCGCGATTGTCTGGAACAACCTGGCGTGGCTGGAATCAGTTGAGAAACTTCGCAGGATTGCTCAGAAGACTAACGCGGAAGTGATCTTCGGCCATGACGAGGAACAGAAGAAGCAGCTCACGTTCGCACCGGACGGCTTCTACTCATGATCCTTTACGATTTCCGTTGCTCCAGCGGACACCGCTTTGAGGCCGGGGTGGAATCAATGAGCGCAGCGAACCCGCATTGCCCCGGATGCGGCTCTGAGACAAACCGGGTGCCCAGCCGGATGAACATCGGCGGCGCAGCTGATGCCGGACCCAGCAGAGCGGAAATGCCGCACAGTTGGGAAGGTATCGGCCGAGGCCATCCTGATGCAGTCTCGCACTGGAGGAAAAAGATCGAGCGACGCGAAAGGCTCGAAGAGAAGTATGTTGAGCTTGCTGGCGATAGGCGCCCGATCCTCGCCCACGAAGGTATTTTCTCTGGGAGACCGCTCCGTGCCGGTGATGATATCGGTGCGTCTGTGGCTGCCGCGACGGCCGCCAGCCAGTCCTCCTCCCCCACGACTGCCAAGGAGAACAAATGACAACCACAACAGTAGAGACTCTCGTCGGGACAGCCATTACCTTGGCTGATGTCGACACTATCGAGGCTCGAAGCTATGAGATGCCAAGCCCGGTTGCGGGTGGGCTCGTCGTTAAAATGATTCGCGCTAATGTGTGTGGCTCTGACGTCCACATCCTCCACGGAAATCATCCGCTTGTTCGTCCCGGCTGCGTTATGGGGCATGAAGGCATCGGCCGCGTCGCCGCGCTGGGGGAAGGCGTCAGCACGGATTTCTCGGGCCAGCCGCTTAGCGTCGGTGACAGGGTCGTTGCCACCTACTTCCAGGCGTGCCGTCGCTGTCCTGAATGCAATAACGGGCACGGCAATATTTGCCGCAACGCCTACACCGGCTGGTCGACGCCTTCTGATGTGGCTCCGCACTTCTTCGGAACGTTCGGCACTTATTACGCGGTAGGGCCAAACCAAGCCGTGTACAAGGTCCCCGACGAAGTCTCCTCAAAGGCAGCTTCCTCAGCCAACTGTGCTTTGTCACAGGTGTACTACGGCTGTCTCCTGGGCGAAGTCTCTTACGGTGACAAGGTTGTCATTTTTGGAGCCGGTGGCTTGGGTGTCTGTGCCTCGGCTGTTGCATCAACGCTCGGAGCTGAGGTCTTCGTTGCCGAGATGGCCCCGTCGCGTTTGGATAAGGTAAAGGAATTCGGAGCCAAGCACACGATTGATCTCTCACAAGCAGCTGACGGCAATGGACGTGTGCAAATGATCAAGGACGCTACCGGAGGTGGGGCCGACGTCGTCATTGATCTCACTGGCGTACCCTCCGCGTTCTCAGAATCAGTTCGTTCTGCCCGAGCCGGCGGCATCGTCGTGGAAATCGGTAACATCTCACCGAACAAGTTCACCGACTTTGACCCCGGGCTGTTCACCCGAACCGGTGTTCAGATCCGTGCCGCTATCCGGTACCCCCTAGAGGTTCTGGGTAAAGCCGTTCAATTTATTGCCGATACACCTCACTTCCCTTGGGAATCACTAGTCGACGCCGACTACACCTTGGATCAGGTGGCCGAAGCTGTTGCCGCAGCAGAATCTCGGCAAGTAACCCGAGCCGGCATCGTCATCGGAGACTAAACCGCTAATGTCAGGGCGGCATCGCCGCCCTGACATTCTTTGCCCTCCCCACAACCTTGGAGAATCATGCTTGACACGACAAATTCACCATCCACAGCACTGACTGTGGCAACCACAGCTTTCATTGACGGTCAGCACATAGCCGCAAAAAACACCTACCAGAACATCGATCCAGCGTCGGGAGCCGTCCTCGGAGACGTATCTCGTTGCGACGCGGACGACGTCGACAAGGCCGTGGCTTCCGCCCGTGCCGCACAGGCAGGCTGGGCGGCAACCAAACCCGAAGTCCGCGCAGATTTACTGCAGGCGTTAGCCGCGTTGATCCTTGCCAACGCCGACGAGCTAACCCAACTCGAATCCGAAGATACGGGCAAACCACTCACTCAGGCACGCACTGATGCCACCGTTCTGGCCAGATACTTCACCTTCTATGCCCGGGCCATTGACTCTTACTATGGACTGGCCCTTCCCGTAGACGAGAACTTCCATGTGTACACCCGCCGCGAACCTCTCGGTGTTTGCGGATCGGTCATTGCCTGGAACTACCCCATGCAGCTGTTTGGTCGGGCTGTCGCACCGGCACTCGCCACGGGCAACACAGTCGTGATCAAGCCTGCGGATGAAACACCGCGTACTGCAGTCCGAATCGCCGAACTCGCTATCGAAGCCGGAATCCCGGCTGGCGTACTGAACATTGTTACCGGCATCGGTATCGAGGCCGGCGCGGCACTCGCCGCACACCCGGGAATCAACCATATTGGTTTTGTGGGCTCGACGGCGGTTGGTACCTCAATTGCTGAAGCCGCGGCTCAAAACGTTATCCCGGCAGTGCTAGAACTTGGCGGAAAGAGCCCGCACATCGTCTTCCCAGATGCAGATCTGGACCAGGCTGCGTCCTTCATTACCAAAGGGATCTTGCAAAACGCTGGCCAAACATGTTCGGCAGGTTCCCGTCTCCTTGTTCACGTCGATGTAGAAGAGGAACTACTTGCAAAATTGAAGACGAACTTCGAAGCTGTGACGATTGGTCCGGGCTCCGACGATCTTGATCTGGGCCCGCTGGTCTCGCGCAAACAACAAAAGCGTGTCAATGACTTCGTGCAGGGAGCGAACGGAACGATTATTACCGGCGGAAATATTCCAACGTCGTTTGAAACAGGAGCGTTCTTTGAACCCACCATCATCGCCGGCGTCGACGCCACCTCAGATATTGCTCAGAACGAGGTTTTCGGGCCTGTTCTGGTGGCAATGACTTTTCAAGACGAGGATGAGGCCGTGGCCTTGGCCAACGGGACCGACTATGCGCTCATGGCCGCGGTCTGGACAAAGGACGTTTCACGGGCTCACCGACTCGCCCGACGTGTGCAAGCCGGACAGGTCTATGTGAACGCTTATGGGGCCGGTGGAGGCGTGGAGTACCCATTCGGTGGATTCAAGAAGTCCGGCTATGGACGTGAAAAGGGCCTTGAATCACTGGATGCCTACACGGCCACAAAGACAGTCATTGTGAAACTGTGACCATAGACCGCTGCGGGGCTTCCCTCATGCCGGGGGTGAAGGTAGCCCTGCAGCGGCTTTCTGGAAACATTTAATCCTCGTTTACCTGCACCTTGATGCCGCTCATCGGCGGTGACGCCCCACGTTCCTCTAATCCGGTCCATCACAGCGGATGCGCTGCTGATGAGGAAAGGACTCTCATGTCCCTCGCGCAAAAATACGCACTTCATGCACTGGCACCGTTGTCGCTTTCACCTGAGCGCAGCGACTGGATGCGAGCGCTTCTCTACGATTTCCTCGCCATCACTCTCGGTGGGGGCGAACGGGAATCTGCGCGCTCTGCCAGACTCGCCTACACACCACTGCATTCATCCGATGGCCCGGCCTCGGTGATCGGCTATGACCTCAAGCTGGGAGTCGAGGATGCGGCGCTCGTCAACGGCATCACCGCCCATGGACTTGAGCTTGACGACACCTTCGAAGAGGCGTCGCTTCACCCCGGTGTGGTGATCTTTCCTGCGCTTCTAGCCGTCGCCGAGGAACAGGGAACCGATCTGGGTGAACTCTTGGACGCGGCCGCCGTCGGGTACGACATCATGTGCCATGTGGGGGTAGTCCTGGGGGCGGCGGAAAGCTACGGTCGCGGTTTTCACCCCACCGGCGTTGCCGGTGCCATTGGCGCAAGTGCCGCTGTGGCGCGGCTTCGGGGGCTGACGATGGAACAGACCGTCAATGCCATCGGTGTTGCCTCGAACCTGGCGGCAGGCTCCCTCGAATTCCTCTCAGACGGGGCATGGACCAAGCGTTTGAACGCTGGCCACGCGGCGGCTGTGGGTGTCCGTGCGGTACGGCTGGCCGGGGCAGGGTTCATCGCCCCGGAATCTGCCCTTGAAGGACGCGATGGATTCCTCACCAACTACGGTCAAGGATTCATGCCAGAACGTGACGTCCCTCTCGACGCTGGCGGTTACGCCTGGCGTACGAGTATCAAGCTCTACCCGTGCTGTCGCTACATGCACGGCAACCTTGATCTACTGCTTGATGTGGCCAAGCAAAGGCCGGGGCTCACCGCTGCCGATATTACCGACGTCGAACTCGCTGTCATTGAGGCCGGGGCCCGTCTTGTCAGCGTTCCTGCCGCAGCGAAACTTCACGTTAATTCGGCCGTCGACGCGCAGTTCAACATGTTCTTCGGCGCCGCGCTCGCCCTCACTACGGGGACCGCAACGGTAGAGCAGTTCGATCTCGCAGCCGAGCTTGCCCCGGACCTCCTGCCCCTGATGCAGAAGGTGCGGTGTGTTACGTCCCCAACAGTTGAAGATGCTTTCCCCGCCGCCTGGACAGCGGAAGCCCAGATCAAACTGACGGACGGCACGGTACTGATTTCAAGGACAGATGCATACCGTGGATCACCTGGGGCTCGCGCTACCAAGGAAGATCTTTTGGCCAAAGCGGCTGGACTTGTTGGCTCTGAAAAGGCAGAAAGGCTTCTCGGTATCTATGACCGCCCGAGGACAGAATCCACACGCTCCGTTCTCGGCGAGCTCGCCTCCCCCGTGTTGGAATCTCGCTGAGGCCGAGGGACCCTATCTACTGCTGAACTTGGCGTCTACCAAACGGCCTTCACGAGGAGTGTGAGGGCCGTCAGACGCTCGACGCCGGAGAGAAAGCCGCGTGAATCAAATGGATCAGGTGCAGGGCACGGCTCAGGAGGCCCAAAAATTGGGTGACGTGTCCCATAATCAAGGAGTTGCATGCGTTGGGTGGGGCATGTGGCTAAGTGACTGGGCAGATGTCCAGGCTCACAGGCAAGCCGGGATATGCCGACTTGCCTACCCCCGGGACCATAGCGATCACCGGGGTTACCTAACAGCGGAGGTCTCAGCTATGTCACGGACGGTATTGGCGCTTCTTCACACGAAGAAAAAATCATTTCCCCCCACACGGAGCGCATTCTCCAGGAGGGGAAAACACCTTGCGCTCTTCGTGGCGGTGAGCATGTGCATGTTGGCAGGAGCAGTCCCATCCCACGCTGACAACACGTCAGCGGCAGCGGAGGATCCAGGTCCCGCCGGCAGTTTTGCGTGGAAGGGTTTCAACTGGCAGAAGCGATTCTGGGGCGGGGCTCCGCAATACAACCAGAGTTTTGATCCGGCAAATGTCAGCAACCCTGACGCCAACGGCTACGTAACCTTGAAGATTTCCAACCCGAGCGGATCGGCACCGGCGGGAGCTGAACTTCAGTCCACGCGCCAGGGTTTCGGCTACGGAACGTACAGCACCACCGTGGAGAAGAACATCAACCTGCTCCAGAAAGAAGTGGTCTGGGGTTGCCTCTTCCCCTATGACCCCGAGGCGGCGCCAGGTTTCAACGAGATCGATTTGTGTGAAGCCTCTGCTTGGGGAGGAGGAGGTAGCTATGGTGAATCCTGGCCTGTTACCCAAGGCCATGGTTATTGGTTTGATGCCAGCAAACCGGCCGGCGAAGGAAACAGCACCATCACCTTTGATGTGACCAACGATCTCATCCTGACCCATAAGTTGATCTGGGAGCCGGGCAAATTGACCTTCGAAACATATGCCGGTGAAGGTTACTCCGGTGCCTTGCTCAAGAGGACAGTCATGCAGGGGGCTACTGTCCCCGTGCCAGCCAAGGAAGCCATCCACTTCAACCTTTGGGTCACAGGGGGCGGTGGTGGCGACCCGGCGCACGTGGTGCCGGAAACCGTCGTCGTGCGTGATTTCTCCTTTACGCCGAGAGTTGTTCCGCCTCTGACGCTCACAGCGCCCACACCGACCATTAGTGGCACCTTGCGGACCGGCTACACCTTGACGGCGAATACCGGAACCTGGACCGCGGGAACAACTCTGCAGTACCAGTGGTACCGCTCGGGAACAGCCATCCCGGGAGCCACAGCCAAAACGTACAAGCTGGTTCAGGCTGATAAGGACGACACCATCAAGGTGCGGGTCACTGGTTCTAAAGCTGGTTACACCACGGTCGCCAAGTACTCAGCCGCCACGGCACCCATAGGCTAGCCGGTTGATGCTGCCGGGAACCGTGGCGGAGCGTCAACGGTTCCCGGCAGCATCGAAGCCAAGGGATTATGGCTATGACTTTTGGGCGCGCACCGGAACGATGCGCTTTATTGCCATGCCGAGTGCCAGCATCGCGAAGGCTGCAAGCGCGAACCAAAACAGTTGGCCTGCGCCGGTCATGGCGAGAGCGGCCGATCCTGCTCCTGCTGCCATGGGTGCTGTGGGGTTGTTGTACATGATGATTACCAGACTTTCTTCTTGTTGAAAATTGCATCCATGTAGGCCTTGGCGTGAACCACCTGCAGGAAGAGATCAATGATTGTTTCGTACATGGTGGCCGCCAGCAGCATGTATTTCCAGCCTCTCAGCCGCACTGTCACGATCCGTTCGATCACGAAGACGCCTGTCACAGCCATCCAGAAGGCGTGCACATGCAGGCCCTGACCCGATCCAAGGGCGACGGCGATCGAGGAGAAATACGCCATGGTCACCAGAACGCCAATCATTGAGAGCACTTGGCGGCCCCAGTAGGGACGGGTAATCTTGGTCCAGCCGTACTGCACGCAGTTCTCTACCGCTCCCCTCTTCCAGCGGAGCCGCTGCGCCCACAGCTCGCGCCAAGTGGGCATGACCTCGGTGACCAAAGTGCAATCGGCGGGTGAGGCAATGCTGTAGCCCAAGGTGAGTAGCGCGAAGGACAGCTCGTTGTCTTCGGTGAGAACCGAGGTGTCATAGATGCCGCCGTGGCCGTTTCCAGCCGGCAGCAGCCCCATGATCCTGGCGGTGGAGACCCCCTGCAGGGTGCGTACTCGAAACAGTGCAGCCGTGCCTGTGACAACAAGGCATTTCCCGTGGAGCCGCTTCACATCCCTGGCGTACCGGGCGTACTCATTGCGTTGCAGGTGACCAACGAACCCGCCACCGGGACCGCCGCGAAAAACACCGCCGACAGCGCCGAGGTTGTCATTGGCGCTCAGGTGCCGCACGGCGTTCTCGATAAAGTCCGGCGACAACTGGGAATCGGCATCCTGCACCAGAATCAGATCATCCGGATCGGCATCCGCAAGGATCCCGTTCAGCGCGAAGTTCAGCGCACCGGCTTTCTTGTCAGTGTTTCCTACGGTGCTGATGACCTCGGCACCGAAATCTGCAGCGAGCTGCTCTGTGGCATCCGTGCAGTTATCCGCAATGACAATCACACGGTCCGGACGGCGCGTCTGCAGTTCCAGCGATTCGAGGGTTTCGATGATCGCGTCGGCTTCATTGTGGGCGGGGACCAGAACTGTCACACCGCCGCCACCGGCACGATGGGCACCCTGGCGGATGTCCGCAGTCATCTTCTGCAAAGCGCTGGGGAGTTTCCCTGCATCAATCATCTTCTGGTGTTGCATCAGATTCCTCCCCGTGGGCTTGTTTCGCTGTCATTTATTACTTTGACAGCGGCAACTTAACCAACAGACAAGAAACCGTCAGGATTGAAACAGAACTACCGCAGGACTGTCGCAGGGAATGCTCAAGACAGCACACCAGTGCGGGGATGCTGCATGAAATCGCGTCCAGCTCGTGGCCTTAAACGACGAATGGCCCCTCACACGGGGGCCCTTCGCCACTTAATGGCTCAAATATGTGTGCCTTGCGCCGGATCAACATAAGACGTGGTCAATTGCCAGGCCGTCTGATTCCCGCAGGCTTGCAGTGCAGCCAATTTCTTGGCTGTTGCGGAGGGACGCCCTGATCCCAAGAGGTGGATAAGATCATTGGTCAGCTTTCCCAGCTGGGCTGCGCCCACCATCAGGGAGGAACTGCGCAGGCTCAAGGCTGAGTCCAAGGCCTCCTCGTTATGGCCCGAGCTGACAGCATCGTAAATCCGTTCAAAACGCCCAGGCCACATCTCTACGTACCTGCACACAAAATTACGGCAGAGCTCCCGCTCTCCATCGAGGGATTCTTCCAGGGAGTGAAGAGTTGCCGCGCAGACGAGTGGCAATTTAGCAGCTGTCATTCTGTTCGTACGCCTCCCGACCGCTTGGTTATGCCTTAGTAGACGTGCCTTGAGTATCAACACTAACGCCCCGAGGGGTGGAAGTAACGAGTATTTTGGCTCCTACCCAACTACTTGCGTGAAGCTTAAGTAAACCCTCAAGGAAGGCCTCATTCTCCTAACCTTTCGGCTAGCTTCTAGGCCGTTTCCTTGAGCATCTTGATCTTTTCTTGAGTATTGCCACGATTCCGGAACCGCATGGTTCACGGTGCGTCTTGACGTGCCGCTTCGCCCGCAGGGCCACGTCCGGGGGTTCTGGCGGCAGGGCTCAGGCATCCCGGCAGGACAAAACTCACCGTGGTGCCGGCCCCTTTTTTGCTGAGCAGGCTAATGGTGCCGCCGTGCTTGGCCACGATTGTCTTGGAGATCATCAGACCCAACCCGATTCCCGGAATTGAGCGCTGCACGGCAGACCTTGCTCGAAAGAATTTACTGAACGCCTGAGCTTGTTCATCGCTATTCATTCCCATGCCTGAGTCCTGAACCTGGCACCATAAATCCGCGCCTTTTGCCGTTACGCTCACCGATACGGTTCCGCCGTCGGGCGAGTATTTAACGGCATTGGACACCAGATTATCCAGCACCTGTCCTATCCGTCGGGAATCGATGAAGGCCGCCAAAGGTGCCTGTACCTGCGAGCTCAAGGTGACCTTGTTGCGTTCCGCCATAGGAGTAGCCGAGGCCAGGGAGTCCGCGACGAGCTGCACAACGTCGGTCCGCGTCAATTCAAGTGTCACCGAATCGGTAGTCAGCAGGTCCGCGACAAGCGAACTCAAGCGATCAACATTACGTGACGCAATGTCGAGGTAACCGTGGATATCCTGCGGCAGCTCCGCCGACTCCTCCAGAACCAGGTCCAAGTAGCCGCGGATTGAGGTCAAGGGAGTCCGGAATTCATGAGAGACATTGGCGACGAAGTCGTTTTTCGCCTCGAGGGCAGCCATCATGTCCGTCACATCGTGGAAAGCGATGACGGCGCCGTCGAACCTCCCTTGTTCATCCTTCATGGGGCGTGCCGCGGTGGACACTGCACGGGCCTTGTCCCCAGCTCCCAGCCACACTTGGTAATTGGTGAATTCCTCACCCCTGATGGCGCGCCGCACCGGGCGTTCCTCGGCTGCCACAGGGCTAATGGCATCTACAGCGAAAACCAACAACTCCTTTTCCTGGGGATCGGAAACATCCTCGGGGAGGGCGTACGTGTGCAGGGCTCGCTGTGTAGCGTTCATCAGCATGTCATGACCCTCTGCATCCACCACCACCAATCCGACGGCGACAGTATCAACTACTGTTTCCAAGAGCCTTTCCCGCTGCTGGCTACTCTCAAGCGCTGCCCGCAGCTGAACGTCCTTGGCTTCCAGCGTCTTGCGTTGGATGTTCATGGTGTTGGTGACAGCGACAACCGTGGTGGCGTAGGCCAGAACCACTATTGGAAAGAGTAGCGGCCGCACCAGTTGCTCAATCGTGAGAGCATCCGGGGACATCACCAGGGGCAGCCACACGATGAGCAAAGCAGCCACCACGCTGACAGCGACGGACGTTCGTTTTGCCATTCCTGATGAAGCCAGCCAAAAAACGGGAAAGAAGATTAACAGCCCTACAGCTGTAAGGAATTGCTGATTGCCTCCGCGGAATAGCCCCACGGCTATGAAATCCAGATACGGGATGACCAGGACGGCAGCCGGCGGAAGCCGTTCCCAAGGGACGGCAAAGGATGCGAGCAGCAACAAGACGTGCATCACCAAGGCGGCCACAAACAACGGTTGCTGAAAGGACTGCGGATAAATCGCGGCAGCAATCAGGACGGCGACCGCCATGATCAGGGAAAGCGGCAGTTGTGTCAGGAAGACCCGTTTCCGTTCACCTCGCAGCCGGAAGAGATTATTGCCTGTCTGCTCCCGCGCACCGATGTCCGTCATGATAGTTTCCATCCTTCAAAGTCGCTGCCACGGAAGTTGCCGCGACCCTACGAGAACCCGATGTCTTGCACGGCGTCAGGCGACATGTGACCATCGCACTTTCGGTGCTACGAAGCCTCGATATTGATAATGCCACACGAGTTTCACGCCCCCGTGGGTGAGAACTCTTGTGGTGCCGAGGAGGAATCCATGACGCACGCGGGGATCACGAAGCTCATGGTGGTTCCCACACCCAACTGGCTCTCCATTATGAGGGATCCGCCGTGCGTATCAATAATGGTCTTGGATATCATCAGGCCCAGGCCAATACCTGGAATACCGCGTTCCACGGCAGTGCCCGCCCGGAAGAACTTTTGGAAAACGCCCGCTTGCTCGGAACTGCTCATGCCAAGGCCGGTGTCACTGACGCGGCAGCGCAGATCGGTCCCGTCTGCCCACGCACGGACAGTGAGTGTTCCGCCATCAGGAGAGTACTTCACGGCGTTGGAGATCAGGTTATCCAGCACCTGGCTGATGCGGACGCCGTCGACCATGGCCAGTAGCGGTTCCTCGCACTGCCAATCGACGGCCACGGAGTTGGCGGCCGCGCCCGGAGTTGCGGAGGCGATGCTGTCTGCCACGATGCGGTTCATATTGGTGGGCGTGCGCTCGACTGTAATTGAGGACGTGGCCAGAAGGTCTCCCACGAGCCCGCCGAGACGTTCGGCATTTCGGTCTGCAATTTTCAGATACTGTCCCACCTCCGGGGGATGTAAATCCGGGGTCTCAAGCGCCAATTCAAGGTACGACTGGATTGCCGTCAAGGGTGTTCGGAATTCATGTGAAACATTGGCCACAAAGTCGTCCTTCGCGGACAAGGCATTAACCATGTCGGTGACATCGTGGAAGGCGATGACGGCCCCTTCGCTTTTTCCATCGTCGTGTCGCATGATGCGAGCGGTCGTGGATAGGGCCCGGGCTTGCTCGCCGGTGCCAATCCAGATTTGGTAGTTGGTGAATGATTCTCCATTGATGGCACGTCTCACGGGGCGCGCTTCGGGTGCCAAGGACACCCTATCCGGAGTAAAGAGCAGGAGTTCCTTCTCCTCGGGGTCGGCGATGTCAAGGGGGCGGCCCAAAGTATGGATGGCTACTTGGGCGGAATTCATCAGCCGGTCATTGCCATCGGCGTCCACCACCACCACGCCTATCCCTACGGTGTCTACGACCGTTTCAAGGAGCAACTCCCGGTGTTGGCTTTCCGCAAGCGCTGCGCGGAGGAGTTTATCCTTGTCCAGCAAGGAATTGCGTTGGCCTTCCATGCTGGTGGTTAGCACCACCACGGTAATCGCGAAGGCGAGCATCATGAACGGAAAGAGGATCGGCCTGATCATGGCGTCAGCGCTCACCTGGCCCGACTGGAATACCGGATTCCAAATAATCAGCAAACTCGCCAATGTGCTGGTGACCACGGCAGTTTTGGGCGCCACACCAGAGGCGCAGATCCAAAATATGGGGAATAGTGCCAGCATTCCGGCCGAAGAAAGAAGGGTTTGGATGCCCTCACGGAATAATGCAACGACAAAAAAATCCATGTAGGGGATGACGAGAAATGATGCCGGGTGCAGTTTGTCCCAAGGGACCACCAGGCAGGCCAGCATCAAGAAGCCGTTCAACCATAAGCTGACCACCAGTTGTGAATTGGACAGGAGCTCCGGATAGAGGATGCCGATCATCAGTGCCGCCAATGACACAGTCACGAAGAATGGAAGCTGGGCCAACATCACCCGTACCCGCTGGGATCGCTGGTAGAAGAGCCGGCCGATGAGCTGATTTGCAGGTGTTTCAGTCAAGATTTCTTCCGTTGATAAACATTCTTCCCCATGTTGAAGTGCTGGCAGCTATGGGCCTGTCGCGCGACTGATACACAAAATTGATGATCGGAGGGGGACGAACCAAGAGGGGCGCCACTTTAGATAATGCCATACTGGAGATACGAACGGGCTTGGGGCCCAACGGTCTTGCATTGCAGCAACAATTTCTAGTTTTTAGTGATTTAGTGGGGGAAAAATGAACAATCCTCGAGTGGCGGTCATCGTTGAAGACGACCAAGATATTCGGGAACTTATCAGCGTCATTCTCAACCAATCAGGATTTGAGGTTCACGCTGCCAGCACTGGTGCCACTGGTGTTGAAGCTGTACGGGTCAACAATCCTGCCATTGTGACCCTGGATCTGGGGTTGCCGGATATTGACGGCTTCGAAGTCGCGCGGCAAATCCGCTTGTTCAGCGATGCCTACATCATCATGCTCACGGGCCGGGCCGATGAAATGGACACCCTGCTGGGGTTGGAAACCGGCGCCGATGATTACCTCACCAAGCCCTTCCGGCCACGAGAGCTGAGGGCAAGGATCAGCGCAATGATGCGCCGGCCGAGGTTTGCCGGCGAAAGCCAGCCCGCTGTGGCAGCAGCCGCCGTCGACAGTGCCTCCGGGCCTGCGTCAGGCAATTCGGAAGTTACACCTGCCAGCCAGGGGATGAACTCAACGAGCAACGGTGTAACTACAAGCATCCCGAAAGCGGTGAATGGCCTGGTGTTGAACAGCGGGGACCGTACCGCGGAAGTGGACGGCACCGAATTGGAGCTGACTCGCACCGAGTTCGATCTTCTCCACGCCCTCGTGGACAGCGGTAAGCAGGTGCGCACCAAGTCTGACTTGGTGCGTCGACTCCGTGGTGAGGAGTACGACGTCGGCTCCTACATTAGCGATGCCGACGAACGAACCATTGAGGTTCACGTAGCGAATTTACGCCGGAAATTGGGCGATAATCCGCGAGAACCGCGCTGGATCAAGACCGTCCGGGGTGTGGGTTACAGACTGGTCCATTAGACCGCGGTTGCCGGTTACTTCCGCATTGCTCACTTCAAATCTCTTGAAGGCCAAGGACGGCAGTGACATGCTGAAATGAGTCACTTCGAGGAGGAATCATGCAACGGATCGTGCCCAATGTCTGGTGTCAAGGCAACGCCGTGGAGGTCGGAGAATTCTACGCTGCGGTGCTTCCACAGTCGTCAGCTACGACAACCATGAATTATCCAACCGAAGGCTTGTTGGACTTCCAACGCGATTTTGCGGGGCAAGCCCTCGTCGTGGATGTGTCCGTGAGGGGTTACCAGATCCGTCTCATCAATGCAGGAAACGAGTTCCGGCCAACGCCCGCTATCTCGTTCATCCTCAACACGGATCCGCTCCTGTTCGACGGCGGCGAGGATGAGGCCCGAACCAGCATCCACAGCATCTGGGAGGCCTTCGCGGAAGGCGGCCAGGTGCGCATGGAGTTAGACGAATATCCGTTCAGTAAACTCTACGGCTGGGTCGAAGACCGCTTTGGGGTGAACTGGCAGCTGATGTTGAGCGATCCGGCCGGAGACCGTCGCCCATTCGTGATTCCACAGTTCCTCTTTACCGGACCCGTTGCCCAGGCCCAGCAGGCAATCGAGCTCTACACCGGGCTTCTGGCGGATTCAAGCATCGGCATGCTCATGCCCCATCAAGACGAAGCGGCCGGCATCATGTTTGCCGAATTCAATCTTGCCGGTCAGTGGTTCTCTGGCATGGACGCCGGCACCGATCACCATTTCACGTTCTCGCCGGGGCTGTCGCTGGAAGTCTCCTGCGCCGATCAGGAGGAAATCGATCGGTTATGGGAGGTGCTCTCCAGCGTGCCAGAGGCCGAACAATGCGGCTGGGTGGTGGACCGCTTTGGCGTGAGCTGGCAGATCGTGCCGGAAAATATGGGCGAGTTGATGCAGCACCCGGGCGCGTTTTCACGGATGCTGGAGATGAAGAAAATCATCATGGCCGAGCTATGACGCTCCACGGTCAGGGCTTTTAGGGCGACGGGCCCAGAAACAAATACACAGCACCCTTCAAGATGCGCTCAATCTGAGGCCGCCTCAGACTCAACACGCATAAGTTCGTACCAGCGCACCCCGTGGGGCGGGACAGCAACGGCGAAACGACCCTCGTCGTCGAGCTTGAGATCCTGCGCCGGGCCCTGCTCCCAGAGGTCACGGGCGGCCCATCCTTCCCGCGCGGCGGTGAACCCCACCACCGAGCTCAGCGCCACGGACAGTTCGCATTCGGACTCGCCGGTCCAAAACAGGCTCTTCCGAATGCAGGGTGTAGGTGGGGTTGGTCAGTGATGAATCCGGGCGAGGAACTCGTTTCGGTATAGGTGAGGGCCTTGGTAGAGAATCAGATTGTCTAGATCCAGATTTTTCTACAGCAAGGCCCTCGTGTTCAACGCTACCCTTCAATGCCCTGACCTGACTACTTTCTGCCGCCTTGACGGGCTTGGTCTGGAAGCGACCGGGCAGTTCCTTGCTCCTGATCGTGCTGTGATTGCCTGTCGGGTGGTGGCCACGGATGAATGGTGCCGTAAGTGTGGCGGCGAAGGTATCCCGCGGGACACAGTGACCCGGGAACTCGGCCATGAACCCTTCGGCTGGCGGCCGACGACGTTGCTGGTCCGGATCCGCCGCTATCGGTGTACCGGGTGCGGTCATGTCTGGCGGCAAGACACCACCCAGGCAGCCGAACCACGGTCAAAGCTTTCCCGTCGCGGCCTGGTGTGGGCGTTGGAAGGCATCGTGTGCCAGCACCTCACCGTCGCTCGCGTCGCCGAGGGGCTGGGCGTGTCCTGGAATACCGCGAACAAGGCCGTGTTGGCCGAAGGACGGCGGGTGCTGATCAATGACGCCACACGCTTCGACGGAGTGAAGATCATCGGTGTTGATGAGCATGTGTGGCGCCACACCAGACATGGAGACAAATACGTCACCGTCATCATCGACCTCACCCCGGTCCGCGACAAAAAGGGCCCCTCTAGGCTGCTGGATATGGTTGAGGGCCGTTCCAAACAGGTCTTCGCTACCTGGTTGAAGGAACGCCCTCAAGCTTGGCGTGACGGGGTGGAAGTCGTGGCCATGGACGGGTTCTCCGGGTTCAAAAGCGCTGCCGCCGAAGAGTTGCCTGCCGCTGTTGCGGTGATGGATCCATTCCATGTCGTCCGTCTTGCCGGCGACGCGCTCGATGACTGCCGTCGCCGGGTGCAGCAGGCCACGTGTGGGCATCGGGGACGGGCCGGGGATCCGCTCTACAAAGCCCG
The DNA here is from genome assembly GCF_001445575.1 of Arthrobacter alpinus. Lineage (NCBI taxonomy): Bacteria > Bacillati > Actinomycetota > Actinomycetes > Micrococcales > Micrococcaceae > Arthrobacter > Arthrobacter alpinus. The sequence continues at coordinate 4,155,535 of NZ_CP013200.1, forward strand.
GCTGACGCTGCATACCGGTGATGGGTTGCTGACCGAGAAACAACAAAAGCGAATCGCTGATCTCTTCGCCGAGGAGAAACATGTCGAAGTCGAAGCTACGTGGGGCGCCTATCAACGCATGATCGCCGCCTACCGGGCAGAAGACCCGGCCCAAGGTAAGAAGCTCATGCAAGCCCTCATTGATTCCCTCAGCAGCAGGGTCCCTGCAGCTCTGAAAGAACTGAAAAAGATGGGCCGAACACTCAAACGCAGGGCAACTGACGTCCTCGCGTACTTCGACCGTCCGGGAACTTCTAACGGCCCAACTGAAGCAATTAATGGAAGATTGGAACACCTCCGAGGATCCGCCCTTGGCTTCCGCAACCTCACCAACTACGTCGCCAGATCACTGCTGGAATCCGGCGGCTTCAGACCGAAACTACACTCTCAATTCTGAAGAGCCCCAAAACACTGCGACAAAATGACCAGTCTCGGCGGTGGCGGCCCAAACAATAACTTCACCACTCCCCTGACTTTTGGGCTCCCGAATGATCTCGCGGTTGTCCGTTGCCGTGGCGAGGGGCCCTCGACAGGGCGGGATTTGCCAGGCGCTCTATGGTTGCCTTATCGGTCGAGGGCAGGTCGCCACCCATCATCAGCGGCGAGCGCCCCATGACCCACAACGTCAGCAAGGTCTGCTGTTCCGCAGGTGTCAGGCGAGAATCACGTGGCTCACCACGTTCAGCACGGAGACCGATCCGGCCAAGCGGAAGCATGTCGGCATCAGCCCAGCCGCCGGCGCGTTGAAGTGGTGCCCAACGCGCCAGCCGGGCAAACTGGGCGTGCACGTCATCCCACCGGTCCCAGAGGTCATCGGAGATGCGCCACATGTTTGCATTCGCGCGAAGATGCTCAAGGTGCGTCGTGGGTAGATTCGTGCCAGGGGAAAGCGACAGCGCCATCGTCCTCCCGCTGCGGGCAATGGCGGTTGCATAGGCCGTGATTTCGTCATCATGGTAGGGCGCCTGCATGTCATCCACTTTGAGGAAATCGACTCCCCAGCGGGCGAACTGAGCCACTTGGCCGTCGTAGTACGCTTGGGCACCTGGATGTCCATGGTCGAGCCCGAAGTTGTCAGGATTCCAGCTGCAGGTGTCACCTTGGTTGGCGATCTGCGACGCCGTCCATGCAGTCCCCTCGACCGGGAGATTCTGTTCGACGGCCTTGCGCGGAATGCCACGCATGACATGGATTCCCAAGCGCAGTCCCATGGCGTGAATTGCGTTAGCCATGGCGGTGAATCCGGTATTGCCCTCCGCCGAGGGGAACCGGTTCTGTGCTGGCAGCTGGCGGCCGTACGCATCGAGCACAACAGGGGCATCTTCGTTGTATCCGTGAGCTCTCGCCGTCGGGTCATACCAGGCGATATCGACGACGACTGTGTCCCACCCCGAGGGGAGTAAATGGTCTCGGACAAACCGGGCATTTTCTAGGACTTCGTCCTCGGTCACCGTGGTGCCATAGCAGTCCCAGCTATTCCATCCCATAGGCGGAGTTGGTACCAACAGGGAGAAAGCGCGGTTTGTCGAAGACATTCGTTGACTCGTTTCTGATTTGCAGCACTCTGCTTGGTGAACCGTTGGGTGTTGAGCACTCGCGAGCCCTCAGCGTTGGGCCGTTAAGGCTGCCCTTGTCCTCAAGATAGTTGCTAGGACTTGGCATGTCACGGGCCCACTCGGTCACTAACCCAATATTTTGTTGTTAGCGTCACATTATTCTCATCGAGCCTCCGCGGTGGGGGCCGGACGCCTAGACCGATTGGTCTTGGAACGGCGCGAAAGAGTCAGCCGTAACTCTGCCCGTATTACTGTCCGCCGTAAGTATCATTGGATAAGGCGATAGTTTCGAAGGGACAGGAGGGAAGCTGAGATGGTCAAAGGACGCATCACGATTGCAGAGATTGCCGAAGAGCTTGGCGTTTCCGTTCCCACAATTTCCCGAGTCCTCAATGGCAGGGAGGACGTTGCCGCACAAACGCGGATCCGGGTTGAGGAAGCACTTACGCGGCACAACTACCGCAAACCCGTTGCCCCGAATTCCCCCTTCCGCTCAGCAGACCTGCTGGATCTCGTTTTTCACGAAGCAGGCAGCGGCTGGGCCCTTGAAGTCATTCGGGGCGTTGAACAAGCCGCGGGACCAGAACACATCGGCGTTGTGCTCTCGCAATTGGGAGGATCGCGCCGGCCCTCCAAGGAATGGCTCGATAGCATCATGGCCCGCCGTTCCATCGGCGTGGTTTTGGTGCTCTCTGGACTCGATGAAGCCCAACGCCAGCAACTTGATGCCCGCTCCATACCCTACGTAGTCATCGATGCGCACGGCGAACCCGCCTCAAACGTTCCCACAGTGGGCTCCAACAACTGGAACGGTGGCCTCGTAGCAACCCGGCACCTCATTGAGCTGGGCCACAAGAGAATCGCCATGATTTCCGGGCCCAGCGATGTTCTCTGCAGCAGGGCCCGCGTTGACGGATTCAAGAGCGCCCATGACGAGGTGGGACTGCGCTATGACCCAGCGTTGATTCGTTGGGGGAACTTTGAAAAGGAGGCCGGATATCACCATGGGCTTGAACTCCTCCGGGGTCCGAACCGCCCGACAGCAATCTTCGCCGGCTCTGATTACCAAGCACTGGGAGTGATGCGCGCGGCCCGTGAACTTGGGTTACTGATTCCCCGTGATCTCTCCATCGTCGGGTATGACAACCTGCCCGTTTCGGACTGGCTCACGCCGCCGCTGACCACGGTGAATCAGCCGCTCGCCGAGATGGCGATGCTGGCCACCCAAACGTTGATCTCCATGGCCCGCGGGAAGTCGATTGCGTCGCCGAGGGTTGAGCTAGGCACGGATCTGGTCATCCGGGAATCAACGGCACCTCCGGCCGGCTAAGGAGTATTCTCTCGTTGTGCCTTGGAGTTCGACGCCGGTGCTAGGCTGCCAGCGGTACCTCCAGTTGCACTTCTCCAACAGGCAACTGGACGGTTCCCTTGGACCGGCCTGCCGCAACCTCAAAGAGCCCCGCAAATACTGAGAGGCTGATGCGCCCTTCTCCGTCTGCAATCATCTCGACCGGAACAAGCCACCATTCCCCGCGGATAAGGTTCTGAAGTGCCGTGTAGGCCGGCTTCGGCGATCCGTCCTTTCGGATCAGGCCGCTTGGCGCACCGAGCCATGCCGTGGCGTCGTCAAAACCCCAATAGGTAATCGATTGAACCGCTGGGTGCGCCACAAGCGTTGAGTAGTGGCGGATAATTTCCGCTGCCTGACGTTCCTCACCGGCGGGCGTTGTGGGCCAGTTATCGACCACATAGTCGTTGAGATCCCTCTGCGTCAGGCTGGTTGTGAGTCACTCATTAACCGTTGATTGAAGGAGCCGGCCGTGGCCGTTGATAACAAGGGATTTACCCGTGAAGAGATCCGTGAGTTCGTGCATGAGTACTATTTGCAGCCGCGGGGGTCGCGGAAGGAGTGGCTTGCCTCGAAGTCCATCTCCGATTGGATCTTCCGCAGGTGGCGCACGATGGTGGTCGAAGGCGATATCGACCGGGGCCTGATTCCGCGAGAACATGGAGGTATGGTCCCGACAAATAGTGAGCTCTCCGCGTTTGAAAAAGCACGCGCGAAAGAGATAGCCGCCCATCGTGTTGAAGTCGAAAAATTCCAGAAGCGCATTGCTGAGCTTGAAGGAGTAAATTCGGCTCTGGGAAAAGCTATAGGGCTCTTGCACGAGTTGAACGTGCCAGAGTCCGATACAACCCCGACGAGCGATCAGAAGCGTTCATAGCAGCTGAGACCACCCTCGTCCTGGAGCTGAAAGAGCTCACCAGATCCCAGCGGACGGCTCTGAAGCTGACCGGGGTTTCGCGTGGGACCTGGCACTACAGGTTCAATCCCCGCCCAGGCGTGGAGAACCCCACCCATCAAGCCGACCGGGCCTATGAAAGCCGGATCAGTACCATCCATCAGGAGTGGATTCTTGAGTTCATTCTGGCCGGCTGGGAGAAGAACAACTCCGTGGATCATTCTTTCGCCACGGCCTGGGACAACGGCGTGATGATCGCCTCCCGCCGCACGTGGTGGCGGGTCGCGGCAGAGTACGAGGACCAGAATGCGCGCCCCACAGTCCCGACCAAACGCGGCGGTAAACGCGGCACCGCGCAGAAGCCGGTTCTCAAGGCCACCGGTCCCTGCCAGGTCTGGTCTTGGGACATCAGTGACGTCTATTCCAAGTGGCAGGGAAGGGTTTACAAGGTGTATTCCATCATGGATATCTACTCCCGGGAGATCGTCGGCTGGCGGATCGAGGAACGCGAGGCTGACTACCTCGCCGTCGAGATGTTCGAGGCCGCCATCGCCCGCTACGGCGCCCCGCGCGTGGTTCACGCGGACTCGGGCCCATCCATGAGGTCACACCTGCTCCGTGACTCTCTCAATTCCCACGGCGTGGAACTCACTTTTAACCGTCCCTACGTCTCCAACGACAATCCCTTCAGTGAGTCAGGTTTTCGCACGATGAAATATCGGCCCGGTTACCCTCGAATCTTCGAAAGCCTCGAGGCCGCCAGGGACTACCTCACCGACTACGTGCGCTGGTACAGCAACGATCACAAACACTCCGGCATCGCCTTGTTCTCACCAGCACAAGTCCACGACGGGTCCTGGAAAGAGCTCTGGGATAAACGCGAAAAAACCCACCAGGAATACTACGAACAAAACCCAGGAAGGTTCCGCCAACGACCCACCACACCAGCCCCAGCCCAACACGTAGGGATCAACCTCCCCAAACCCGAAGAACACCAAAAAATAGCCTAGTGACTCCACACAGCTTGACAATTTTCGGATCCCCAACATTTGAGGGCATCAAGTCCCCGGAGAGGAGAGTGGTCTCTGTCCAATGCAGGGGAAGGCCAAACCTGGCGAATCGCTGGCACACGTCATTGAGTTGGTCTTCCCCACGGAACCCTTTGTGCATATGGGATTGCAGGCCAATGGCATCGATCTGGATCCCGGCATCGAGGACTTCCTCCACGAGTTGTTCATACCGCGGCCCCAGATCAAAGTCGTTGAGGATCAGCTGCGCCCCAGAGTTCTGGCCCCGCGCCTCTTCAATCGCGAGCCTCACCATCGGCACACGTCCCTTGTCAGCGCAGATCCGGGTAATGGCATTCTGGACACCGTCGGGCTCATTGACAAACTCGGGCATGATGACAACTTCGTTGATCGCGTCCCACGAATCGATGAGCCCGGCGAAATCCTTGACCTCTCGGCGGATTCTCCCCCGCAGCAGTTCTTCGGCAACGGGTAGCGGCAACGCATCCACCCACGGCGCTTTGACCGTGTGCCACACCAGCGGGTGGCCCTTGAGCCGAACCCCGCGATTGGAAAGCCAATGGGCTGATTGGAGTAGTTTTTTGCGTTCGGTGACGCCACGCGTGGGTTCGTAGCGGCCCCAGTAGAAAGCGAGTGTTGCCGTATCAAACAGCCCCTGCCAACGTTCCCGACTTTGATCTTCTCCGTCGTCCATAGTCGGGGGCGTGCACCCGAAACCGAAAGCATGCTGCAGCTGTTTTACCAGGACCGGCTGCCCACGCAACGGGTTGCCTTGGGCATCGGTGACGGTGATGGTGGCATTGCTTTTGCGATGGGCGTAGCGATCAGCTGTCATTAGTTTTCTTCCTCATGGGCAGTCGTTGATGGCTCACCGTGGATAAAAAGCGTCCAAATTGCGGTACTCATCGCCTTGGAGTGGGAGGACGGCGCCATGTTTGGTGTTTTCTGGCAAGGTGAAGCCCGGTACGTGCTTCCAGTCGCCCGATTCCAAATTGGTGGTGCTGTAAGCGTGATATCCCTGCGGCATGTCGGCGTACCGATCGACCCAGAGATACCAGCGATTCTCGTGGTTATGGCGGAAAACCAGCGGACCTTCAACATGGGGTGAAATTTCGTGCCCCACGTTCTTGGCCACGGTGATGAAATCGTCGGCAAAAACCGAGGAGCCTCTTTGGTGGAACAGCTGAAGTGACAGGGGTGCGTCGTCGTCGTGCTTGGCCAAACGATGTACGGCGGTGTCAGTGACGAGCAAGGTCATGTCGATGACTCCACCGGGAAGATCCAAGTACACCTCTGGAGCGGTGAAGCCGACGAAGTCCTTGGTACGTGACACGAGAATCTTGCTGGGACCCGTCTCGGCTGATGCCAGAGATGCTGACTCCAGAGACACCGGCTCCGGGGACACTGCCTCCTGCAGTCCGGAGGACCAGAAGACCAGGAAATCGCCGGAAACCGGATCGTAAACCGATTTGGGCGCCCATGCCATGCCTGCTCCGTCCGGGGCAATCCTCACGTACCGCGGTTCCGACCAGGTGATCAAATCAGTGGAATCCCACATCACTACATCCAGGCTGCCTCGGTGCCTGAATTCCCACCAGTCGGGTCCCTCCGGGCGCCACACGCGCAGATCGGTGGCCAGAATGTGGAACGTCCCATCGGGTCCCCGGACAATGTTGGGATCCCTAACACCACCGGTCCCCTCCAAGGACTCAAGAACGGCTGCGCCGCCGTTTAGGCGCCGCCACGAAAGCGGGTCATCGCCCTCACTCAGCGATAGATAAATCTTCTCTTTGTGTTCCAGCGGGTCCTCAACGAAATGCACCAGCAGATAGCCGAACGCTTCGCTCACAGTCCCCCCTGGAGATCCGCGAAGTCAGCGGAACCGCTATCCCCCACAGCCAATGCTCCGTAGGTGACGCCCACGAATCCGCCGTTCTTCTCGGCGCACAGGTGGGAGATATCCAGCACATCAGAGCGAACTGATCCCCCATCGTCCGGTTCCCAGATAGCAACAGCACTAGTGCCATGCACCTCAAAGGCAAGAACACCTTTGCCTGTTCCCTGGGGCAGCGTCAGCCTTGGTGCGTGAGTGGAGACAACTGAGGCGTCGCCCGAGACTGTGTCAATACTCAGCGTCCCGCCTCCCACTGTGACCGCCACAAAAGCCGTGGATGAGTAGCGCAGTGCCAGTCCGGCGCGAACTCCGTAACTGGCATCCACCAGTCGAATCTGCACGCGCGTACTCAGGCTTGCCAACCGTCGGGCCACAAATGCGGGTCTAGAATCGGTGAGATCATTCCCGGCCTGCAGCCGGAATGTACCTGAGACCCCAGTTTCTGTGACGATCTCTGACGGATGACGCCGGACGGCAATGACGTCCTCACCTCCGGTTGCAGCGGGGTTATCTGGTGAGTCAAAGGGCAAGTGTTCCTGGCCAGTCAAACCCTGAAGGCCCTTGGGATTTTGGGGCAGCTGCCCTTCGCCCGGGGCAAAGACTGGCCAGTCGTTTTCCCATGTCACCGGAACCAAGAACGTTTCCCTCCCCAGCAAATCACAGCTGTCCCAGGCTCGGGTCGCCAAACAGACAGCCCACCAGCTGCCATCTTGCGCCTCAACGAGGTCTGCATGGCCAACATTTGTCACCGGCGTTGCGCGGCCAAGATTGCGGTGCGTCAAGACAGGGTTGGCAGGATTGCCGACGAACGGTCCAAGTGGTGATTCGGCTCTAGCGACGACGATCGCATGGTGGAAGCTCGTGCCGCCTTCTGCCGCAAGGAGATACACAAACCCGTTGCGACGGAGCAGGTGCGGTCCCTCCGACCAGATGGCTCCGCGCAAGGCTCCGGACCAGACAATGGTCTCCTCCGTGTCCGGCACCAATGTTTCGTTGTCGAGCCTGCGTACCCACACTTCGGTTTGCTGCGCCCATTCAGGGAGCGGTGCCAGTCTGGTGCCATGAGCCCACATGCTGCCGTCAGGCTCAATCATGATGGAGGGGTCAATTCCGTCCATGTCCCACCAGATGGGATCCGACCACGGACCGGCCGCGTTCTCCGCCGTGACAACGAAGTTCCCCGAGGCTCCTTCGGCCCCGCCAACCAGCGTGCAGACCACCAGGAAACGGGTTCCATCGTGTCTGATCGTCGGTGCAAACAAGCCGCCGGAATCTCTCACGGTTGAGAGATTAATCTGGCCCGGACGGTCGATCACATGGCCGATGAGTTCCCAACTGAGCAAGTCACGCGAGCGGTGCACGGGCAGACCGGGCAAATACTCGAAGGTGGAATTCACCAGGTAGAACCAGGTCCCGTCATCCCCATCGACGCGGCACACGGACGGATCAGGATAAAATCCGGGCAAGACGGGATTGGTCTCGCCCCACATAGCAGTGGTTTGGTTCTCAGTCATTCTTGATAAACCTCCGGGAAACGTCTGCGATGAGCGGCTGCGCAATAAGCCAGAGAATGCCACTAAAGGCCCACGCGAAGACCAGCAGGGCCAGTTCCGTACCAAGGTGCACCGTGGCTAGGGCAACGATCATGAGGGACAAAAAGCCAAGGCTCACCTTCCACTGCGCGAAAAGTTCGACGGCGGCGATCCGCATCGAATCTCGGGTGCGGAAGGAAAACAAGGACGAGACCACCAGCAGGTGCCCCGCCCAGACACCGAGTAGACCCAAGACGATGATCCCTACCGGTCGAAAAGTTACCCCGAAGGGAACTGACTCGGCAAAGACAATGTTGACGATCAACACCAGCGCCACGGCAACAACCACAGCCCACCACTTCATGGTGTCGAGAAAGTTCAGCCGGTATCCACGCCACAGGGCACGGGCCGGTGACAGATCTGGCGATGCGGCCCAAGTACGCATGGCATACACGGCTGCCGAGAGCGCAGGCCCCACGGGCAGCAGCGCAATGACGAAGAACGCAGCATTGGCAGCCGCATCGCCCAATACTGTCCATGCAACCAGTGTTGGCCCGCACATCAGAATGAGAAAAACCGCCAGCACCAGTAGCCGATACACACCTGCCGCCATCCGAGACAATACGCCGCTGCCAATCTCATTGGCGAGAGCGCTGGAACTCATCGCTGTTCCCCGGCCAGGGAGGCGGATCGAACGTGGACATGGCTGGTAGCCATGAGTTTACGATCTGCTCCAACAATTTGTTCGCGTCCCACAAGTGTCCGCCGAACCACGGCATGCACGTCGGTGCTGGAGCGCGAGATGCGCAGTTCCAGCTCTCCCGGCTCCACGAGCTGATGCAGCTTGAGCCCCGCGAAGGAGGTCAGATCCGAGTGCAGCGTGAAATTCACCGTTGCGCTCTCTCCCGGTTCAAGGTCCACCCGCTGGTATGCGATCAGCCGAATGTCCGGGCGGGTGACTTGGGCCACGGGATCATGCAAATAGACCTGTACGACGTCGGCCACCCTCCTTGCGCTGTTGTTGCTGAGCTCCATGGTCAGCGCGGTGCTTTCACCAATCTGCCATTGCTGATTCCCCGTGGTCACGTGGCCCCAACTCAGCTCGCCATAGGAGAGGCCGTGGCCGAAGGGGAACAGAGCTGTGGGGTCGAGATTTGAAACCCCGTTGCGCATGCCCAGCGGGGGCGCCAAATAGGTCCCCGGCTGAACATGGGGACTGTTGGGAATGCTCACCGGCAGGTGTCCACTGGGATTGATGGCACCCGTGAGCACTTCCGCGATGGCTTGTCCTCCACGTTGTCCCGGAAAGAACGTTTGCACTACCGCGGCACACTTCTGCGCCACCGAACCAAGTGCATAAGGGCGGCCGGAGAGTAGGAGTAGGACAACGGGTGTCCCGGTCGCCAAGATAGCTTCCAGCAGAGCTTGCTGCTCACCGGGCAGGCGCAGATCCGCAGCATCGCAGCCCTCCCCGGATGTTCCACGCCCAAACAGCCCGGCCTGATCTCCCAACACCACCAGTGCCACATCTGCGCCGGCCGCCGCATCCGTCGCGGCAGCAAAACCGCTCCTGCCTGCAGCCTTGACATCGCAACCCTTGGCAAAAGCGATCTCGCCTCGATGCTGTCCACGCAACCCCTCGAGCACGGTTCCGATCTCCAGCCCAAGGCCCCGCTCCGGATGCTTGACGCCAACATGTGCCGGAAATGAATAGCAGCCAAGCATGCCGTAAGCATCATCTGCCAGCGGGCCGACGACGGCGAGACGAGCCTCCGGACGCAGCGGCAGCACGCCGTCGTTCGCTACCAGAACGACGGCTTCCCGGGCGAGTTCCAGCGCTAGGGCTTGGGAATCTGTGGTGTCGAGCTCCACCTGATCCGGCACTTCCGGTTGGTAGTCCGCATCTAGCAGTCCCAAGTCAATCTTCTGCACAAGGACCCGTCGCAGTGCCCTGTTGACGAGCTCCTCGGAGACGGCGCCAGAGCGAACGGCGTCATTCAGGGGTTTGCCGTAAGCAGCCACCGACGGCAACTCAACATCAATCCCTGCTGCGAGCGCGCGGGCGGCGGCTTCGGACTCGGTTCCGGCAACACGCTGAAGTGTGCGCAGGAACGCGATGGCAAAGTAGTCCGCCACCACAACGCCGTCGAACCCCCACGTGCCCCGCAGCAATTCGGTGAGCAGCTGCGGATCGGCAGCGGCGGGTACGCCATCAACCTCGGCGTAGGAATTCATCACCGACCGGGCGCCGCCATGGCGCAGCGCCATCTCGAACGGCGGGTAGTAGACATCTGCCATCTCCCGTGGGCCCGCCGCGACCGGCGCGTGGTTGCGTGCCGCCCGCGAACCGGAGTATCCGGCAAAATGCTTGAGTGTGGCAACAATGCCAGCACTTTCAAGCCCTTGAACATACGCGGCGCCAACGGTACCAACTAGATACGGGTCCTCGCCGATGGTTTCTTCCACTCTTCCCCATCGGTAATCCCGCACCACGTCCAAAACCGGCGCGAGCCCTTGGTGTACGCCCACGGAACGCAACGACCTGCCAATCTGCCCGGCAATGCGGCCAACCAGCTCCGGGTTGAAGCTGGCTCCCCAAGACAGTGGAACCGGATATGCCGTTGCGCCCCACGCGGAGAAGCCGGCTAGGCATTCCTCGTGGACCTGGGCAGGGATTCCGAAACGGTTGGCGGCCATGATCTGCCGCTGAGCCCTGGCCAAGGATTGCGCCCCGGCCGAAGGATCAACCGGAACGGTGCCGAAGGGCCGAGTGAGTTGCCCTAGCCCGTCGACAATCACCTCGGCAAAGACGGGAGTGTCCTGGCTCATGTCGCTTTGGTACGGCGCCACGTCCCCTCCCCCATCGTCGGCGCCAACCCACAGGCCCACGAGTTGGCTCGTTTTCTCCTCTAGCGTCATTTCAGCAATCAGCACATCGGCCCGATCTGTTGCCGAAAGTGAGGTGTCATGCCATGGCCTTGCTTTCAGGAAATTGGACTGGACCACTGAACTGTCAATTGTCATGCGTTGCAAACCTTCTGATGGAAATGGGCCCGGACAGTTAGCCGGGAAACAACTGTTGGAGAAGGGACTCGATGGCGGCTAGCCCTTGACGGAACCAAGCATGATGCCTGAGACAAAGAACCTTTGAACAAACGGATAGATGCACAGTATGGGGATGACTGTAAGGATCATCGTCACCGATTGAATGTTTGCGGAGAGTGCTGCTGCCGAACTGCCGGAGGCGGCTGCGCCCTCTGACGCTGCACTGGACGCACCGGCAATCAAGTTCCGCAGGAACAAGGTGACGGGGAAGAGCTCACTTTTGTCCAGGTAAAGGAACGCGGCAAACCAGTCGTTCCAGAATGCCACTGAATAAAACAAGACCATTGTGGCAATGACTGCTTTAGAGAGCGGGAGGACTATGCGTCCGAATATCCCGAACCAGCTCAGACCATCGATCTGTGCTGCCTCTTCCAAATCCTTGGGCAGATTCTCAAAGAAGGACTTCATCACCAAGAGGTTGAACACGGAGATGGCACCAGGGATAACGAGCGCCCACATGGTGTTCTTCATGCCCAATGAGGAAATCAAGACGTAGTTCGGGACAATTCCACCGTTGAAGAACATCGTGAAGACGGCAATGCCAATCAAGATCTTCCGTCCGCGAAGGTGCTCCTTGGAGAGGACATAGGCGAAGGCGGTGGTGAGCGTCATGGCGATGATGGTCGCCACCACGGTGTACAGGACCGTGTTGCCGTAATTACGCCAAAACATCCCGTTATTCATCACTGCCACGTAGGAATTAATGTTGAAATCAACCGGCAGCACGTTCACTTGCCCGGCCTTGATGGCCCCAGGAGAGCTGAAGGATTGGGCAAGGACAGTCACGAACGGATAGAGCATGATCAAACACAAGGTGATCAACGCCATTGCGTTCAACCATGTGAAAATCCTGTATCCGGTGGAGTCCCGGGACCCTCGCGGCCTGCCTGTGCGGCGTACCTTGATTCCCTTGGCTCCCTTGGCTAGGTCTGTTTGAATCACCATAAACTTGCTCCTACTACTCGCCGTGAAATGAAGTTCGCGGACAAAACCATGACCAACCCAATCAGCGCTTGGAACAGCCCGATTGCCGCGGCATAACTGAGGTTGTTCGACACTAGGCCCACTCGGTACAGGTATGTCGAGATCACATCTGCGGTGGAGTAGGTCAAGGGGTTGTACAGCAGGAGGACCTTTTCAAAGCCAACGTTGAGGAACGTGCCGATGTTGAGGATCAAAAGCGTCATCATGGTCGGCCGGATTCCGGGGAGGGTGACATGCCAGATCTGGCTCCACCTGTTGGCCCCATCGATCTCGGCCGCCTCGTACAGCGACGAATCAACCGTGGTCAGTGCCGCGAGGTAGAGGATGGTCCCCCAGCCAACTGTTTGCCACACTTCAGATCCAACGTAGATGGCGCGGAACCACTCAGCCCGCTGCAGGAACGGAATCGCATCACCGCCAAAAGCGGTGATGATTTGATTCGCGGTCCCTTGCACCGACAACAACTGCATGACCATTCCGACGATGATCACAATGGAGAGAAAATGCGGTAGATACGAGATCGACTGCACCAATCGCTTGAAGGCTTTCTTGCGCACCTCGTTAAGTAGGAGGGCAAGAAGGATTGGCAGCGGAAAGCAAACGATGAGTGTCAGGGCACCAAGGATGACCGTGTTTGAAAAGACGTGCCAGAACGTTGGGTCATTGATGAACATGGAAACGTACCTCAGACCCACCCATTCATCGCCAAAGATATTTCCCCCTGGCCTGAATCGGCGGAACGCAATCACGTTTCCGAGCATGGGCGCGTACCGGAAGATCGCAAGAAAGATCAGCGGCACGATCGCCAGAGCGTACAGCTGCCAATCGCGTTGCAACGATTTTCGCAACGGCCTACGCCCGGCATTTTTGGATGTGCGGCGGGACCGGGCTGGCCCATCGTGTCCGCCGTGAGTCGAGGATTGGCTCGGAGGCAGGCCGTCAGTCTTAGTCGCTGGCTGATTCACCTGCACCGTGTTTGTGGTTGTCATGTCATCGCCCCATCAGCTCAGTGGCATGGCGATTCAAACACCCTCTCGCGGCCTGGACCGTCGCGGATTCCAAGGACCTACGCCTTTTTCGCGAAGCGGTCGTGGGCGGTGTTAAGCAGGTCAACGTAACTCGTGAGACCTTGTCCTTCAAGCTCGGCAACGTACTTATCCCATTCGCTGAGGTTGCGCTCTCCAAGCACGAACTTCAAGGTATTGGTATCGACATTGTCTTTCAAAGGAGTGGCAAGCAAGGAGGACTGCTCCAGTTCCGCCTCTTCCAACGGTGCCGGCTCGTCTGGTTCGCGGAAAGTCCTGGTCTTCAGGACCGAATCAATGTACGCCACGGCATCTTTGGGGCTGTAAGACTCTTTCAACTTCCGGCTTTCGGTTCCTTCAGCGGCGAATGTGGAGTATCCAAGGTCCTTTTGAATATCCACGGCACCCTTGCTCATGAGGTTCCATGCGTCAAGCGAGAATCCGTCCTTGAGCTTGATGACACCTGCAGCATCCTTTGTGTACTGTTTGCCTTCTACGCCCCACCGCAGCAGGTCCCGTGCATCAGGGTTGTAGAAGTACCAGTCAACAAACTGCAACAGGGCCTGGAAGTTGGGTTCGTCCTTGGCCTTTGAACTGAGCATGAAACCGTGCCAGAAGTTGCGGGGTCCAATGACATTGCCAGCGGGGCCGCCGGGCGGGGCAATGAGAATGACCTCGTGCTTACCCTTCCCCAAGGTCTTGTCGAGCGCCGTCGAATATTCAATGACAGTGCCGGTGTTCCCAGAAGCGGCAAAGACCTTATTGTTGGCGAATTTCTCCGAAACAGTGGCGTTTCCGCCACCAGCATCGGCCGCCGTCAAAGATTCCGGATCCAGCAGACCGTCCTTGACCAAGCCGTGGAAGAACGTGAGAAGGTCCTTGTACTCTTTCGATGTGGCGACGGACTTGAGCTTCTTTGTTTCCTGGTCGAGAATTGTGCCCGTTCCGAAACCCCAGCCAGCCTGCGTACCGAAGGCGCGAGCAGCGTAATTGAGCAGTGATTGCCCTTCGAAGCCGTCAGCTAGCGGATAGGAATCCGGATATTTGGCCTTGATCTTGACCAATCCTTCCCGCACCTCATCCCACGTATTGGGAATTCCGGCGCCAACCTCCTCGAACACATCCTTGCGGATCATGAGTGAAAAGACGGGTACGGAAACCTCTTGAAGGCCCGGCAACATGTAGTACTTCCCGTCAGCCTGGCGCAGATTCTCCATCATGGCTCCAAGATCCCATTCCTTCACGTACTTCTTGAAGTTGGGCATGTGCTCTACGTAGTCACTCATGGGCAGGACAGCGCCGGAGGACACAAACGGCTTCTCATCACCTGTGTAGATGAGCGGAATGATCGAGGGAGCATCGCCGGCGCTGATGAGCAGGCTACGCTTCTCCACTGCGTCGCTGAAGGGAATGTGGGTCAATTCAAGGTTGACGTTGGTTCGAGCCTTGATTTCCTTGAATACTTCCCAAGAGTCCTTCACCGGAAGTTCCGGCCAATCCGTCCAAAGAATGGAGAGATCCAACGGCTCCGTGGCCTTGAACTGCATGTCTGCCTCGAAGCCCTCCATGGCGCCGACGTTCTGGGTTGAGATGTCCACGGGGGCATCTGATTTCTTACTGCAACCAACGAGGGCCACAAGTCCGGCTGCGGCGATGCCCGTGACAAACGCGCGCCGACTAATGGGTGGGTTTTTAAACGTGAAAGCTGCCATTTTCTCTTCCTTGAGTGTGAGCTAAACCTGCGCCAGTTCCGATAGTTTCGGAAGACTTCCGATACTTTTGAAGAGTAATCTAGCTCACAAATGAAGTCAATGGCTCCGCTGACTCAGGTGGATGAGACCAGCATGATTAGGGCTCCACAGCTGTAATAAGTGACCCGCCGGTCGTTTCGGGCGCCGCTATTGAACCGCGCAAGGGCGGGAAATAGCCTCAAAGCCGCAATCGTCATCGGTAAGCGGTGGCTATATTGGTCCTTTTGGACAGTTCTGGCGGGATCCGTCACGATTCCAGCCTTGGAAGTCACAAAGCGCCAGTCTGAGGCACAGAACCGTCAGGGGCGGACGGGACCCTCACCGCGGTCATACGCGATGGAGCCGACGAAGAGGCGTCCGTGCCGATCGCATCCGCCTTTATTGAGTCTCACGTTTTCGCCGTGAAGAATTTCCGGCCCGGCGAGAGCGTTTCAAGATCGATCTCGGCCAAGTCCAGGCCGCGCTTCGTATCGATGACAAATACGTTTCCGCGCCGCCGCCTGATCAGGCGGCACTCCAGGGATCGGCATGGGGCCTCGCTCGAGTGAAACCTCTCCAGCGCCGAACTTGCCCAGGTTCGCCGTTTATTGTTCGCTAACCAAGCGTTTGTGAGGCGCTGGATTCTCGCATGATGAGCGACGGTTCTACTTTCTCGCACCCTTTGGGGACTGGTTCGCCGCCAATCGCATTGATGATGATTGTGGCGGCGCGGCGGCCGATTTCCGCGAGATGGAGATCGATAGTCGTCAGCGGCGGGCGCGCTGCCTGGGCCATGACGTCCCAATTATCGACGCCGACGACGCCGACTTGCGAGGGACGTCAACGCCGGACTCGCGAAGTCCTGTTTCGAAGCCACGGGCTATCTGGTCGCTTCCGCAAAACGCGCCATCGAATTCACCCCCGTCGCGAACAAGACGGAGTGCCGCCTCGCGTCCCCATCGTTCGGACCATTCACCGAACTGAGGTACTGACACCCATGTGAGCCCGTGACCGGAGAGCGCAAGGGATGCGCCGCGGTGTCGTTCTGCCGTGGCGGCTTGGTCCCCGTTTCCCGATATCTGAACCAGCCGACGTCGACCACTCCCTACGAGGTGGTCGATTGCGAGTGAGCCCACTGCGTGATTATTCGGGACTACTGAGCAGTCATCGGGTTCAGTGGAGGGCGCAAACGCATAGACGACGGGAACGGATCCGGTTCCCCGAACTGGCGGCCTCGGGTCATTGCCGCGGCCAGTGACAATAATTCCGTCCACTCGCCGTCGCATCAGGCTGTCGATGTAGAACTGCTCACGAAGGGCGTCCCCGCGGCCGTCACACATCAGCACCGCTACCCTGCCCGGCCCCAGAGTGTCTTCGGCGCCCAACATGATCGGATTGGTGAAACGTCCGAAACTATCGGAGGTGAGCACACCAACGGAATAAGCGAGATCAACAGTTGCCCCCGAGTTTGCTCGTGTACGGGGCACGAATCCCAGCCGCGCTGCCTCTTGAAGAACTCGCTCCCGGGTATTGGATGACACCCGGCCAGTTCCGTTCAATGCTTTTGACACCGTTCCGATGGACACGCCAGCGGCCTCGGCAACGTGGTTAATCGTGATTGCTCGCATGGCCACCTTCTTGGGAAAAAATATTCCGTTGAACTTTCCCTTTCTTTCTCATACTGTTCACATCGCGGGCCGAAGTCAAGAGGTTCATGGTCACGCCCATCACTTAATCGCAAGGAGTTCCGTCAATGCAGACAATCCACGCCGAGCACCATGGTCCTACCGGTCTGACCCGATCGAGTAATGCAGCCGTGCTGCCGCTGCCACGAGGAAACGTGCACTTCAGCGACTCCGGATTCCTCGGGTCATGGCAGGAGCTCAACAGGGCTGCGACGATCCCCCATTGCATTCAGCAGATTGAAGCGTCCGGTGCCGTGGACAACTTCCGCAGATTGATCGGGGAATCACTCTCCTCGTTCAGGGGCCCACCCTTCGCTGATTCCGACGTCTACAAGACGCTCGAAGCGATCGCTTGGGAGATTGGTCGAACCGGCACCTCGGACTACGACGTGTTTGTCGATGAGGTCGTTTCATTGCTTGGCCGGGCGCAGGCAGAAGACGGCTACCTCAACACCTGGGTGCAAGGTGGCACCTCGGATCAGAAGCTTTCCGCCATGCGTTGGTCGCATGAACTGTACTGTCTGGGACATTTGATCCAAGCAGCGATCGCGTTCGCGCGGACGACGGGCCGGTGTGAGCTCCTCGAGATCGCCATCGGCTATGTGGACTTGGTCGAACGCGAGCTAGGACCCGGAGCACGTGCCGAACTGGATGGTCACCCGGAAATAGAGACGGCTCTCGTCGAAATGTGGAGACTTACCGGGGAACGCCGGTTCCTAGAGTTGGCGAGGCATTTCATCGACAGGCGCGGGTACCAAACCATGGGTCCAGACCAATTCGGAGCTGACTACTTTCTGGATCATGAGCCGATCCGAGAAGCCACGGAGGCCGTTGGTCACGCAGTTCGCCAGCTGTATCTGACCGCTGGAGCCACCGATCTCATGATTGAGGAGGGCGACTTTGAGCTGGGGGCGGCGCTCGAGAGAATCTGGCTGAGCGTTCACCAACAGAAAATGTATATTACGGGCGGCTTAGGTTCCCGTCATCGTGGCGAATCCTTCGGGGACGCCTATGAATTGCCACCGGACAGGGCTTATTCCGAGACGTGCGCGGGGATCGCAAATTTCATGTGGAACTGGCGGATGTTACTGCTCACGGGTGAGGCACGATTCGCCGATGAAATGGAGCGTGGTCTCTATAACGTGATTGCCGCGTCGACTTCAATGTCTGGCACTGAGTTCTTCTACGTCAATAGGCTGCAAGTGCGCGAAGGGCATATCTCCGATGAGAACGCATCGTCGATCCGGCGATCGTGGTTTGGCTGTGCATGCTGCCCGCCGAACTTGGCCCGCCTCATAGCTTCCCTGGACTCTTATGCGGCCACGAGCAACGATCGGGGCGTGCAGGTGCACCTATACAGCGACGGAAACGTGGCTCTGGGGTGCGAACCGGACAGCCCGATAGCTGCCATCAGAACGGATTATCCGTGGGATGGGCGTGTTAGCGTCACGCTCGACCGTCCACTCGGTGTCGAACTGCGTCTTCGAGTCCCGGCCTGGGTGGAAGACTATTCAGTGACGATCGACGGGGCCGCAGCAGGCCCTGCGAAGGCTGACGGATACCTTGTGTTTGAGCCAAACTCGGTGAATCATTCCATCGAGCTCGACTTCCATGCCACTCCGGTGATCGATCTGCCGCATCCATATCTAGACGCATCACGCGGGACTATGGCGGTGAGGAACGGCCCGATCGTCTACGCCTTCGAGCAGGCTGATTTGCCCGATGGCGTCGACGTTCAAGACGTCTATCTTCCCTTCAAGACCCAGCTCGAGGTCGTTGGGGCGCCTGACGGTTTGGATGTCCCGGCCATCATCGCCAAGGGCGGAATAGTCCGCCGCTGTGCCGGTGGTCCCTTGTACTCGAATCAGAGCCAAACCACACAGGAAGAGGATCGGGAACTGGGTCCACTGACTTTGATTCCCTATTTCCGATGGGGAAACCGTAGTCAGGCGGCTATGCGCGTCTGGATCCCCGGCATGTAATCCGCCACGTCCCGCACTATTAGCGCCGTACCAACAAGGGTCCCGGGAGCTACAGGAGATTCATGCGATCTCCGTATTTCCGGGGCACTTGGGCCATTGCTGGACTAGAACCGATGCCGCCGCCCCGGGTAATGACTAACGGGCACACCTTTCGCTGACACTGGACGTGTTGCGGCCTAGATCGGAACCCAAGGTTCCACATGTGGTCTACGGAGAAGTAGGAATACCAGGGTTAGTGCGGAGTCTTGACCGGGAGTCAGGTCTTTTCAAGCCGGCACGCCTTGCTGTGTACGCCAATTGTGGAGCATTAGTAGGGTGATCCCATGACGACGATTATTTCGGCCTTTGGTGATCTCATTGTTGCTACCAGCGCTAGCACGGACGTATGTTTCGCGGGCATCGAGTTGTCAGTCGAGGTGCCAGCAGGTTCGGGTGAATTGGCAGAAGTACGGGGTCTGAGGGTTTACCTCGAGGGGGTTCGCAGCGCCTAGACCAGCGTCTCGACCTAATCTATCTAGAGGACCTCGATCGCTGGATCATGCTCCGGAAACGCATGGGTCTGAGGGCGCTGGCGCGCAGCCCAGTTAAGTCGGAAATCCCGGATGATGTGGAAACCGAATACAGGTGCGTTGCCGGGCAGGTCGCCGGAACTGGCACGGAGTTGGACGGATCCTTGGCGTGTCTGCCGAGTCCCCCAAGGGTGCTCAAGTCCTCACACTCAAATTCACGCATGGTGGGGAACCAATGGGAAAGGATGCGACATTGAGCATTGAAGCCTCAGCCATATACCAGCCGAGACCATCCCCGGCATTCACGGTGACATCCCATCGAAAGATGGCAAGATGAGGATATGACTGCTGCCAAAGGTTATTCAGGCTTCTCTCGCCGTCCCCAGCCCATCAAGCCCAAGGCCGGTCAAGAATCGGTATGGGACTACCCTCGACCACCAAAAGTCGAGCCAAGATCGGAACGGATCATTGTTCGCCTCGGCGGACAGGTAATTGCCGACACCACCGATGCCGTGCGGGTCCTAGAAACGAGCCATCCTCCCGTCTACTACTTGCCATTGGACGCGTTCCCCTCCGGTGTACTCATCCCAGCTCCGGGCACCAGTATCTGCGAATACAAGGGTGAAGCACACTACTTTGACGTCATGGCCGGCGGAATCATCGCTTCCCGTGCCGGGTGGACCTACCCTGAACCAGTCTTGGGTTTCGAGATGCTCAGTACCCGCGTGGCGCTCTACCCAGGCCGAATGGAATCCTGCGAGGTCAACGGCCAGCAGGTCAGCTTCCAAGAAGGCGACTTCTACGGCGGTTGGATCACCGCGCAGATCGTTGGACCCTTCAAGGGTGGACCGGGCACCGCCGGCTGGTGAGCGCAGTGCCCCGACCCTCCGTCAAGATCGGGCCTTGGGAACTGTATCTGGTTGACCCATAAATGGTTCCAGTTCCGCGCCGACACGATCGATGTACCCACATGGCCTTCCATTTTTGGGCATTTACGATAAGGGAAAATCAGTGTTGTCTGGCACGCTCACTCATCGCTTGCGGTCGCGGAAAAACTACCACCAGGCCGTGTCATCGAGGGCAGCCGCACACCTCGCTGCCAGCCGGGATTCGGTCCTCCGCTCTTGCGGCCAGCCAAGAAGGAGACAAGCATGTTTCGTTGACAGCTATGTAGCCGGCGACGGCTTCTTCCATGCTGTTGACTTGCTCATCGCAAACACCACCATTGCAACGACGACAAGGAACGCCGCTACGCTGACCATGTACAAGGGTGCCTCCACAGCGAATGCCTCCTCGGAGTTCCCATCCGAGTAGGTATCGCCTACGGAATTCACGTTGGCGAACGACATGAAAAAGTATGCTGGCGCACCCAACGTAATGATTCCAGCCCATAGTGACACGGCGGCCCAATGGGACAATACGGTTCGCCGGACAATCGTCGTCACGCCCCAGGCAAGCGCGAGCAATATACCCAGCGCAGCGAAGACGATGCCTGGTCTAGGGGTGTAGTTCTGACCTGCAGCATCCATCGCAGCAATCGCAGTTCGAAGCATTAGTGCCTTTCTGCGGGCCTCACCTTTCGGTAGACGGCCGGAAGTCAGGTTGACTTCGATGACTGCGGCGGGGAGGTGTTCTGGCACGATAGTCCTATGACTATCTTGATTGTGGGATGCGGAGACCTTGGAACGGAAATCGGACTTCGACTCGTCGCCTCGGGACAAGACGTTGTTGCCTGGCGCCGTAGGGCCGATGTGCTCCCCCAAGAATTTGAACGTGTATCCGTAGATCTGGCTAACAAGCTCCCAACGATCCCTCAGAGCGTCAGCATCGTTATCGTGGCCGTCGCCGCAGATAGTTACACCGAAGAGGCCTATCATTTGGCCTATATAACAGGGCTGACAAATGTTCTGGATGCCCTTGAACGGGATCAGATTAAGCCAGAAAAGGTGCTTCTAGTCTCGTCTACGACTGTCTACGGAAACACAACTGGCCATGTTGATGAAACCACGATTGCCACACCCAACTCTTTCAGCAGCAAGATTACTCTGGAATCAGAGGCAATTCTTCACGCCCGCTACTCGGACACTTCCACGAACAGTATTGTCTTGCGCCTGGCCGGCATCTACGGTCCGGGGCGGACTCGACTCATCGACCTCATCACAAACCAGACAGCCGTCATCCCCGACAGCCCTCGCCTGACAAATCGCATTCATCGCGACGATGCCGCAGCCGCAGCAGTCCACCTGCTAACGGTTCCCAACCCCAGCGACCTCTATCTCGGCGTAGACGAACACCCCGTAGATCTGGGAGAAGTCTTTCGCTTTCTTGCTCACGAAATGAGCTATGACGAACCACCAACAGGGTCGGTGCCCATCGCCCGCGGCGGCGACAAATACTGTTCTAACACTCGCCTGAAAGCCAGCGGATTCCAGTTCGCGTTCCCTAGCTACATCGAGGGCTACAGGTCCCTGCTATCCGGAATCGGTACAAGGCACCCCTGATCGGGTCTGTCCCGGCTCATCTCCAAAAAAGGTCAAAATCTCTTCCGGCCAACGTCCACTCTTCAATAAGTTCAGGAGTACTGGGCCTAGGTGAGGACGCCAGATCCACCGGCAGGAAATCTAGGACGGCCACTTCAATTTTGGATGCGAGCAACGGCCGTGTACTTTCAGCCCTGTGAGCGGCCCGAACGACCGTACCCAAGAAATTTCTGCGAGCAGCCTACCCAGTACCGAAGGCGGGGAATCAGCCGTCGCATCGTCGATGAAATGTTCGCTGGCGTGGCTGTCCCTGCTGCGGTGCTGTCTTGATGCCTGGAAACCACGGTACCGACAAAGAGCACCGTTCGCCGGTGGGTCTAGAAGAACTTGGGGAGCAGCACTGGCGTCTTCGCCTTGTAGGCCTCGTAGTCAGCCTGTCCGCCCCACTTAGATTCTGCCTTCTTTTCCAGCAACGGCACGCCACTGACCTTGGTCAGCAACAAGATGACAAAGATCGGTGAGATGAGCGCAATGTTCTGCCAGCCTTCCAGTGCGGGGAAGGCAATGATGGCTACGCCGATCCACAAGAGGATTTCACCAAAATAGTTGGGGTGGCGAGAGACGGACCACAGACCTGTGGAAATGAATTTGCCCCTATTTGCGGGGTCGGCGTTGAAACGTGATTTTTGCTGGTCAGCGATGATTTCCATGCCGAATCCCAGCACCCACAGGACAAATCCAACGAGTGCAAAGCCATCAAGCGGTACCGATTTTCCGGAAGTCATGGCAACCCACGCCGCCGCTGCCGTGAACGTGACCCACAGTCCTTGAATAGTCCAGACATTCAAGAACCGGATAAAAGAGGGCTTGAGTGCATCAAAGCGATCATCCTTACCGGCCTTGCTGATACGCCGGAACAAGAAGATGCCTAGCCGCAAGGTCCACACCAAAACTAGGGCACCCAAGACCAGGGATCGCGCGTCGAGCTCGGGCGTCACCAGGAGGATCATCACGGTTATGGAAACATAGGTCAATGTTCCGGTGATGTCATAAAACTTCTCGGTTTGCTTCATGAAAGAGGGTATGAAGACGATCCACTGGATCACGATGGCAGCTGCTACCGCGAGCGTGAAGGTGGGGATAGCTCCGATGAAGCTACCGCCACTGCTGCCAGCCAGTGCAAGTAGCGCTCCGATCAACAAAACCACGGGAAAGATAGCGAGCGCCTTACGATCGGACTGTTTCATGGGATGTGACCTCTCTTGACTGCGGGCTGTAAGTGGAGACTCCATTGGTGACGAATCTCCCCCATACACTCTAACTTGTTCAAATTGGTTTGATGATCAAAGACCATTGAGTATGATTGAAGCCTAAGAATGTGAGGAAAGCTGTGAGCGAATCGTCATGCGAGTCCGTTGCTGGAACCCTCCGGGCCCTGGTTGCTCTGGTCCGTGAAAGTGAGCGGGCGATGGCACTGAGACTAGGTCTAAATCTCACGGATTACAGGGCCTTGTGTGCGCTAGCGGAGTCAGGACCACTCACCTCCGGGCGGCTGGCCGAGGAACTGGGCTGTACCGCCGCCACCACCACAGCCATCACGAACCGCTTGGAACTACACGGTTATGTGATTCGTGAGCGCAGCGAAACAGATAGGCGCTTGGTGACCTTGTCAGCAAGCCCGGAAGCGTCCCAGCGCATCTTGAACCTGACGTTCCCTTTGGTATCGGTCCTCTCCGAACAGCTCCAAGCCCTCCCGGCTGATCAAATCAGCACGGTCGTTGCTTTTCTTGATGTAACACAAGACCTCATGCGCACCCATCTGCAGACACTTTCTAGCAAGGACGCCACATGAAAGAGATCACTACACCAGCTTTGTCCGGAGACGCCGATTACCCCAATGCGACTGAACTGCTCATGCAGCGGTTCCGCATCGCGCCAAATCACATCGCCTTTGAGGTTCGTTCCAGCCTTAGTTCCATCATCGATCCGTGGCGGGGCGTTAGCACCCGCGAGTTTGTCACTGAAGTCCGAGCCTTGGCCAAGGGATTGATAGCCGCTGGGTTGGAGCCCGGTGAAACCCTGGCCATCATGTCACCCACCCGGTATGAGTGGGCCCTCATGGATATGGCCGCCTGGTTTGCTTCTGCCGTGGTGGTACCTATCTATGAGACATCAGCACTAAACCAGGTATCGGCTATCCTTCAAGACGCCTCGGTGCGCTTCGCCGTGGCTGGCACTGCCGAACACGCTCAGCTACTGGAGCAAGGATTTGCGCAGGCCGGCGTGTCCGGCTGGCAGCTCTGGTCCATGGACGCAGGTGCGGGGCCCACACTGACAGATCTGGTCCATGGCGGCGTGGATATCACCCCAGAAGCCCTAGAGGCTCGGCGCCTGCTGGCCACCCTAGATTCGGTGGCCACCATTGTGTACACCTCCGGAACCACCGCCGCCCCCAAGGGCGCACTCATCACACACGGAAATTTTGTGGGCCAGGTGCGCAGCGTTGCTGGCGCCTACACAGAGGTGGTCAAGGAATCCGGGAACACCATCATTTTTCTCCCCATGGCCCATGTGCTGGCCCGCGGCCTGCAACTCATTTGCCTGGCCAACGGCATGCGCATTGCCCATCTCAGCGAGACCAAAGAAGTAGTGCCGGCGTTGGGGCTTCTGAAGCCAACATTTTTGGTTGTGGTGCCACGCGTACTGCAGAAGATTCAGGCGTCCGCTGCTGGTGCCGCCGCGAAGAAGAACCTTGGGGGCCTGTGGTCAGTGGCGCAGGCAACCGCCGTGGACTGGGGGCTTCTGGCGCAGGAGCGCGAGAGCGATCCCAGCCGTAAAGCTGGGCTCTCACTCCGGGTTCGGCATGCACTCTTTGACCGTTTGTTCTACTCCCGCATCCGCAAACTCGTGGGCGGGCGCCTAGAATACCTTCTCTCCGGAGCAGCCGCGCTGGACGCCGAACTTTCGCTGTTCTT
Organism: Arthrobacter alpinus; assembly: GCF_001445575.1. NCBI lineage: Bacteria > Bacillati > Actinomycetota > Actinomycetes > Micrococcales > Micrococcaceae > Arthrobacter > Arthrobacter alpinus. The sequence goes on from NZ_CP013200.1 coordinate 4,180,302, forward strand.
CCGGGGGCTGGGCTTACCGGTCATTGAGGGTTACGGACTGACAGAGACCACGGCGCCGTTGACGGGAAATCTGCCGGGCTCCATCAAGTCAGGATCCGTTGGCGTGCCTATGCCTGGAACCACCATACGCATCTCGGAGAACGGCGAGGTGCTAGCCCGTGGAGTTGGAGTTTTTGCCGGATATAACAGGCCTGCGGATAACACTCACGCGTTCCAGGACGGTTTCTTCCGCACCGGCGACACCGGCGTCCTCGATGATCAGGGACGGCTAACGCTCACCGGCCGCATCAAGGACGTCATTGTTACCGCCGGAGGAAAGACTGTGTCCCCCACTATCTGGGAAGGCTATGTGGAAAGTGACCCCCTGATAGCCCACGCGGTCATGGTAGGCGAGGGCAAACCCTTTTTAGGAGGACTAGTCCTCTTGGATTCCGGCTCCGTCTCAGAATGGGCGCAAAGTAAAGGTTTCACTGATCTCCAAAGCTTGAGAACCCCCGACGACGGCGGTTGCGTGGAAATCGACGACGCTCGCCTGCGCAAAGCCATCAGCAAGGTGGTGGGCGCGGCTAACTCCAAGATTGCCCGCTCGGAACAGGTGCGGAAGATCGTGTTGCTGGTGGCCGACCTCAGTGAAGCCAACGGGCTAGTGACCCCCACCATGAAGCTCAAGCGGAACATCTTTACCGACCGTTCGCTGAACTTCATTGACAAAATTTACGCAGAGACAGGGCACCAAGTATGACTTCACGCAGTAAATCATGGCTCCTGCATTATGTTCTCGCGGCGGTGATTTTCGCCGTCATCGATGTGGTGTGGATTCTTACGGTCGCGCTGCCGCAATACCAGAGGAACATCCCGGACCTAATGGCCGCTGAGCCCCAACTGGCCGGAGCTGGATTCTTTTACTTGATCTTTGTGGCAGGAATAGTGCACTACGGCGTCCGCCCACTCGAGCTGAAAGCACCGCTGCGCCAACGCTTGGCCGCGGGGGCGCTCTTTGGCTTCTTCAGCTACGCAACCTGGGCCCTGACGGCATTTTCAATCCTGAAGGACTTTCCGCTCAGTGTTGCCATCACCGATATCCTCTGGGGCACTGGCGCCTCCGCCGTGGTGGTGTGGCTAACACTCATGGTGTCTACGGCGCTTCGGAAAAGCCGCAAGCAGCAACCCGTGCTGTAACGAGGATCAATTGCAGAATGAGGGGCTTCTTGCTAAGTGAAGCACTGTCGCTACTTGGGGGTCTTAGGAGGTGGAGTCACTAAACGGTCTCTTCGCTGGGTTCAGCAGTCTGCGTTGAGCTCACGCCCGCTGTGTGGATGGGTTTGAGTCTTAGCCTTGTCAAGAATCCCAAGGTCAAGACTGCCGCAGCGATCCATGCCGCCACTGATACCCCTTGGGTCAGCGCATTTCGGGCTGCCTCCGATATAGCCACGGTCTGTGGATTACCCGCCAGTGCCGCGATCGTTCCCCGGAACTACTGGTGACTGAGTCCACCGCGCCCTGCAATTGCGGAAACTGGGATATGAGCTCAGCAACCTGGGTTTCGGTGGAATTTTTGAAAGTGCTAAACAATGCTGTGCCCAGAATGGCGAGGCCCAATGCAGAACCACTTGACGGGCAGTGGCAAAACCCACCCCAATGCCGTAGAAAAAACAGAATTCCCGAGGTCATCCACGTGGAAGAATCCGGCTTCAATAATAGGGCCAAGGCTGCAACGGAAATGATTTCCAAACCAACACCCAGTTGCACCATCCATAGTGCCGGCCCTCGATCAGATCAAAGACCAGCGAGCCAAAGCCCACCACGGACAGGAGCGGACCAGAATAATCGTTAAGCTTCCCGATGGCTGCATCACTGGACTCAGCACGAAGTACACTACACCGCCGACGGCAACCAACCCCAGTGGAACATTGATTAAGAAGGCCCAGTTCCACGAGAAAGAGGAGGTGAGCCAGCCTCCAACGATGGGGCCAAGGGCAGCCATGCCGCCGATGGTAGAACCCCAAACGGCGAAGGCGATGGTCCGTTCTTTCCCACGGAAGTTGGCGTTGAGCAACGAGAGCGTGGTGGGCAGAAACATCGAGCCACCGATCCCCTGTACTGCCCGTGCCGAGATCAACCACAAGGCCGCGAACACCAAGGTGTAGATTTCCTGGATCCACTGCACCTCTGTGGTGCTCAGTCCTAGATCCTTGATGATCGCGGGCACCGCAACAGCAACAATGGTGCTGCCCATGATGATTAATGCCACCGGCAAGCTGATGGCCCCAAGTCAACACAAACGTAGTTTTACGTATCTGCTGCCATTCTTTGCTTCCACGCGCGCAACACCATCGGGTGACTCTTAGCGCGCTGTTCTTGTGAACTCCTAACTGCCCGTGCCGAAAATTTTCTCATCCAAGCCGGATGCAAGGTGTCTCTTAGCAGCTCTCTTAGAGGGAGAATGAAGTCCAGTATTAGTCGTCAGTTTGGAGCGAAAAAATGACCATTGAGGAACCGAATACACCCGCAGAATTCGCTGCTGGGGGCAATCGGGCCATTACCCGCATCGATACGTTCCTTTTCTGGGCAGTCCGCAGCGTATCCACCCTGGGCGTTGCTGTTACCGTCTGGGCGGCCATCTCCACCGGTGGAATGCTCGTGCATGGCCACCCCGCATATGCAATTCTCTTGGGAATTGTTTTCATCAGCTGTGCGGTGGTTGCCGCGCGCTCCTGGCTTGCTCGCGCAACCACCCGCCGCAGGTTTAAAGTCATGCGGGGGATCGGCCTAGTGGTCTCGTGTGTGGTCTTGGCCCTTATCTGGTGGCTGGTTCCCTACAGTGCCGCACCTCCTGCCCTCGCGGCCATGACATCTGATGACACCGTCACCGTCACCGAGACCCCGAGTCAAATAGTGATGACACCAACAGGTACCGCAAGCGAGGTGGGGGTGTTCTTCCAGCCTGGAGCCCTCGTTGATGCCCGGGCCTACGCCGCGGTCTTGCGACCGCTGGCCAAAAGTGGCCACATTGTTGTCATTCCGAAACAGCCTTTCGGTATCGCTTTTCTGTCCACCGGCGCATTCACCTCAGCACGAACCCAGCACCCACCCGTAGAGCGTTGGGTACTCGGTGGCCATTCACTCGGTGGCGTCGTCACCGCCAATGATGCCCAAGCTTTCTCCAAAGAACCCGGTGACCCTGTGGCCGGCGTAATATTTTTCGCATCCTACCCAGCCTCAGACATGAGCACTTTGCCTGTACCCGTGCTCTCAATCTCCGCATCCAACGACGGATTGGCTACCCCAGAAAAGATCAATGCTTCAAGGGACACGCTTCCCAAGGACACCAACTTCACAGTGATAGAAGGTGGTGTCCACGCAAACTTCGGAGACTACGGGCCACAAGCTAGCGATGGCAAACCAACTATTTCCAACGATGACGCCCGCACCGAAATTTCACGTGCCAGCCTCGCATTTGTGGAATCACTCAGCAAGTAACACCTTCAGTTCCGCGGCGGACTGACGCCGAGCAATAGAAAGCTGGGAAACCGGTGCAGCCACTACCCCTTCAGAATCGAAAGTTGAAGCTTACGAATCAGTTACCGGCAATTCCTCTCGCCAACGTAGCGCCAGATCGAGGTTCTCGATCGCAGTAGTTCTTGCCGCCAACTAGCATTTAGTGCAGGTCATCTATGAGGAGCCGGTTCATAGCTGAGGTGACGGCAAGGATCTCCAGGAGAGCCTCACATGCATCGGCCTCCCCCGGTCAGCTGGTACTTCATAGCCGCCCTCCGGCTAGGTCTGAGGAGTCGCCGCTGAAGTGCACCAGGAGGGAGCAGACGAAGGCGCGCTGCCGTATTTTTTGTCCGGCACGGACGTTAGTCCCCAGTCTTCGTGTCCCTCGCCTCCGACGCTGGGAGTAGCCCCTGTGGGTGAGCCGAGGCAATGCACGGCATTTCAACCGGTGGTTGCTGGTTCAAACAGACATAGCACTTTCCAAATACCCTGGTGTCTCTGTGGTGCTAGTCCTTGCCACTTGGGCTGGGTTCTTCAAGATCGAGGAGGATCTCGTTATGACGCATGAACCATGGCTTGAAAGGCGGATCAAACCTGGCGAATCGAGGTGTTCCCAGTGAGGTCAGTCCGGTTTCCTGCAGTGCAATTCTCAGCATCTGTAGGTGTTGCTGATAGTTCCGAACGCTCCAGCCTCCACTGAAGCGGATAACTGCAACAAGGCCGGCGGGGACCGGTCTTAGGTGAACGTTCGGATTGGTGGGTGAAGGCGCGTTCTGCAGCGTGAAACCTTCCGGCAAAACGAAAGCAATCCGGAACTTTGGTGTCCTCTGATTATCGTCTTGAGTCGCAAACTCCTGCTGCAGAACCGGAGCGGTCATCTCCAGCATTTCTGAGGAGAGGTCCTGCACCACGGGCGCCGTCATCGAGATTTTTTGGGTGACTTGGTTCTCTCCGCTGATATAGGCGAAGAGGTCGCGGAACCCGCGATTGCCGGCGTCTTCAAAGCTCCCCCGCTATTGATCTCGGCAAGTAGGTGCTCGGGATAGCGGCGCACCTCAAATTGATCGTATTTTCGAACCATTTGGTAAGGCTGTTGTTCAGTCATGCCACCACCGTACTCCGCCAATGCCGGGCGCCAGCCGATGCCGTTCCCTGCAGAATATTTCGACGCACAGTGAAGAAACAAATAATGTGGCAGGCCATATTTTTAGGCTTGTAGATTCACTATGGTTGCACCAAGCGTCACGCAGGGCCGTCCGGTTGTCCACAAACAGCCATCGGGTCAGCGTTTCTTGATAGCGATTGGGCAGTCCCTAGTTTCGGTTGCGTCCCGTGGAGTGGTGGAGTTTTCCTCGACACCGTGCGGGGCAGTGCTTTGATTATGCTGCAGTGAGTTCTGGGAGCAAAATTCCTTCTTCTTCTACTGGGGTGGGTGTTGTGGTGTTCATGGTTTTGAGTTCGGTCATGGAGGCTTCGGAGAGGTAGCGGCGGTCTCCGGCTTCCCACTCGTCGTGTTGCTCGACGAGGACGGCGCCGGCGAGTCGGAGCAGGGCTGCCGGGTTGGGGAAGACCCCGACAACATCGGTGCGTCGTTTGATTTCTTTGTTGACCCGTTCCATGGGATTGGTAGACCAGATCTGGCGCCAGTGCCTGGTTGGGAAGCCGGTGAACGCGAGCACGTCTTCTCGGGCGTCGCCGAGCATTGCGGCGACTTTGGGATGGGACTTTTCTAGCATTCTGGCGACTTCATCGAACTGGGTATTCACGTGTTCGGCGTCGGGCTGGGCGAAGGCGGTCCGGATGATTGAGCCAACCATGTCTTGGGATCCTTTGGGCACGATCGAGAGCACGTTTCGCATGAAATGCACCCGGCAGCGCTGCCAGGAAGCTCCCTGGAAGACCGTGGCGATGGCCTTCTTCAAGCCGATGTGGGCATCGGAGATCGTCAGCTTCACCCCGTCTAGTCCACGGTTTTCATGGAACGCAGGAACGCGGTCCAGAACCCTTCGTTCTCGCTGTCGCCAACGTCGAAGCCCAGGACTTCTCGTCGCCCGTCCGCCGCCACCCCGAAAGCGACCACGACCGCTTGAGAGACGACCCGGTGCCCGACCCTTGCCTTGCAGTAGGTCGCATCAAGGAAAACATACGGGTAGTCCAGGGCCGAGAGGTCACGGTTACGGAAAGCACCGACTTCATGATCGAGGTCCTCACAGATCCGGGAGACCTCGGACTTGCCAAATCCCGGTATCGGCCCCGAGTGCCTTGACTAGGTCGTCGACCTTGCGGGTAGAAACTCCGTGCAGATAGGCCTCCATCACGACTGCGTAGAGGGCCTGGTCAACGCGACGGCGCCGCTCGAGCATGGCGGGGAAGAATGATCCATGGCGCAGCTTGGGGATCTTCAGGTTCAGGTCCCCGGCTGTGGTCGTCAACGTCCTGCTTCGGGAGCCGTTGCGCTGGGTAGTGCGCGCCTCGGAGCGTTCGAAGGGGCCGGCGCCGATGAACGCGGTGGCCTCCGCTTCGATGAGTTGTTGATATAAGGTTTCGGTCGCGGTACGGATCCGGTCGGAGACATCAGTGAGTTTAAGTTGGCCAAGCAGGTCGAGCAAGGCAGACTGGTCTAGAGCCATCGTGTGTTTGTGTCCTTTGTGAGTTCTTTGATCGGTACTCACTGACCATCGCACGATGGCTCTTCACGTCGGAAATCCGAAGCTCAGACGCCGGGAACTACACCACTCCACGGGACGCAACCGTCCTGATTTCGACGGGGTGGAATGAAATGGGCCCCGAAGGGTGCTGACATGGATCTCGAGACGACCGGTGGCTGTTACAACTCGGTAAGGCCAACTTGTAGTTCTGTTAGAGAGGGAGGGTTAGCTCCCGGCCGTCCAACGGTGATGGAAGCTGCCTTGGTCGCTGTTCGACCGAGTGATTCCAGAACGCTCGGTGTCCAGTCATCGGCGCTATTGGTGAGTAGTCCGAAGATCAGTGCGGCCATGTAGGAATCACCGGCACCGATGGTATCGGCAACAACCGACCGTACCGCTGGGACGATGACGCCAGAGTCCGGAGTCATCAACAGCGAGCCCTTGGCTCCGAGCGTAACTGCTGCCAGATCGGCACCGAGCGCGAGTATGTGCTGTCCCGCTTCTTCCGGTGTCTTACGAGGGTAAAGCCATGCCGCGTCCTCATCGCTGAGTTTGACAACGTTTGTGAGGGGTACGAGTTCTTCGAAAATGGAGAGTGCTTCGTGGTGGCTACCGAGCAGATCTGCCCGGATGTTCGGATCGTAGGTGACGGTAGTGGTTCCAGCGCAAGTTTGCAGAATGGCCGTTACAGCCGCGGCTCCGGGGGCGAGAAAACTCGCAATGGATCCAGTATGAAGAAGCCTGGACTGGTATGCGAGTGCGGCCGAGCCCAAGTCCCAGGTGAGGTCAAAGGCGTAGGTGGCGGATCCGTCGTCGGCCAGTGTTGCCGTGGCTGTTGACGTGGTGTCTTTGGACCGGGATCCCGGCAGAAGCGTGACGCTGGCGCCCGTCAGGTGGGCGTGGATAGCGGTACCGCGAGCGTCGTTGCCGATGGCGGTGAGGAATCCAGTGGACATTCCGAGCCGTGCCAGGCCAAAGGCTACGTTTGCGGGCGAACCTCCAGGATGTTCGGAGACAACACCATTGGCATGAACTACGTCGACTAGCGCTTCACCGACCACAATTACGTCGAAAGCGTCGGAAGCAGCGGCAGAAGGATTCATCGTAAGTACTTTCAAGTTGTGGTCAGCAGGCGGAAGTTGAATTCATCGCCCGCCGTTGGTCGTGAGGGATACCTGCGGCGGAGCCCCTGCATATGGTTCCGCCGCAATGGTTGGATCTAATGCAGGACACCGAATTTCTTGCGTGTCAGGTTGTTCAGGAGGGAGCGGTGAAGGCAATGGACAGTGCGATGGTCCGGTGAGGGCGCGGCTTCTGCGAAACCGCGCCCTCACCAGAGGTAACGCCCCGGTCTAGGGAAAGAGCGTTCGGGATTCTTGCTGTGAATCAGCCATGTCCCATGCGTCAAAGCGCACCAATTCGGCTGTACCTTCGGCGGTGAGGGTGACGGATTTGCCGCCCAGGGTGGGATAGATGCGGCCGGTCAGGGCAACGCCGTTGGCGAAAATTTCCACAGCAGACCTGTCCACAATGACACGCAAGTGAACTCGTCCCTCCGGCATGGAAACCGGTCCGGACTTGTCCTCTACATCAACCTCGGAATCGAGGCTGCTGCGGGTGCGGTCCAGACGCAGGGTTCCTGCAGGCGATCCGTCGGTGCTGCAGGCGAGCTCGATAATGGTTTCTTCTCGAGCGCGCCCAGAATCATTCAGCTCGGCAGAGGCGAGAATTCCGAGCTTGAACACGGCACCGGTCTGGAGTTTAAGATCCAATTCCAGATCGAGTTGGTTGCCGGAGAACTCGCTGTTCAGAGGAAACGAAGCGTCAGTGAAAACCTGCGCGACCACACTGCGGTGATCCCGGCGCAATTGCTCGATTTCCGGAACCGGAGCGAAGAACAGCGAACCGTCCTTCGCTACAGTCGCTGTCCGGGGCAAGCTCATCACGCCGGACCAGCCAGCTTCCACCATCGCCTCATCGCTGCGGCCTTCTTGCATCCAGCCAAACATCACCCGGCGCCCGGACTCGTCCTGGAACGATTGGGGCGCGTAGAAGAAGCGTCCGCCGTAGTCCAAACGGTGCAGCGCTGCTGGCTCGAAACTGTCTCCGGCGTAGCGGCCTGTCCAGTAGAGCGAGTGGCGAGTGTCGCCGTTGTCCCATGCTGAGAAAACCAACACGTCCGGTGAGCCCTCCTCGGCAGCAGTACCCAATGATCCGCCACCGGCGCGGAACAAGTCCACACACTCCCACATGGTCCCGGTCCAGTCTGTGTCAGCGGGGTCACCGTGTGAGGCATCGCCAATGAACAAGGGTCCAATGTAGTCCCAAGAACGCAAGTCATCAGACTCGTAAAGGAACGCAGTTCCGCCCCGTTCGCGAATACCGGACCCAATCAGCTGGCGCCATTTGGTGCCTTCACGCCACACGCAGTGATCGCGGTAGGCAGTGACCTCAACGCCGGCGGGAGGCCCGGAAATAACCGGATTTTCGGATATTTTGGTCCAGTTCAATAAGTCCGGGGTACCCACAGCGACACAGGGCAGTTCGTGTTCGCCGAGGCGTCCCGAGTACACCAAGGTGGGTGTCCCGCCGTCGTTCACTAGAACACCTGACCAGCAGCCCTCGGCATCCGGACCCGCGGACGGTTCCAAAGCTACCGGGACGTCCTTCCACGTCACCAGGTCTGTGCTGATGGCGTGTCCCCACTGGATCTGGTGGTGGAAAGCACCCTCAGGGTTGTACTGGTAAAAGAGGTGGTACGTACCATTCCACTGGCTGACGCCGTTGGGATCGTTGAGCCAGCCCGCGGGGGAAACAAAGTGAAAGCGCGGTCGAAGCGGGTCAGCCTCCGCCCGTGCGATCAGTTCACCCTGCGGAACGGTAGCGAGCGGGTGGGCAATTACGGTCATGCGGAAACCTTCATTTCAGTGTCGTCGGCGGGCAGTGCAGGTTCGCCTGCCAATGCGTGTCCCCCGGCTCCAGCCCACGGACGGTACAGGTGACAGCGCACCCAGTGCCGGTTCTCCGGATCCCCCACTTGATGGCGGACGGGCTCTTCGGAAGAACAGGCCTGGTTCGGATCGCCTTCGAGAGCACACGAGGTAGACGCCATCACTGCTTGGCGCAGTTCTGCACGGCGCACAGGATCATAGGAGCCGGCACGGGCCGGATCCGGCACCGCCGAGACCAAAAGTTGGGTGTATGGGTGGGCCGGGTTGGCCAAAAGGTCCAGGGACTCGCCCTGTTCAACAATTTCCCCGGCAAACATCACTGCAATTCGGTCAGCCAAATAACGGGCGGAGGCGAGGTCGTGGGTGATGTAGAGCATCGAGATGCCCTTGTCATCGCGCAGTTTACGCATCAGGTTCAGCACACCGATCCGCACCGAAACATCCAGCATGGAGGTGGGCTCGTCAGCCAGAATAACTTCCGGCTCCACCGCAAGCGCCCGAGCAATAGCAACGCGTTGACGCTGCCCGCCGGAGAGCTCGTGCGGGTAGGAGTTGAGCATGTCCGGCTGCAGGCCAACCGTGGTGATGAGTTCTTCGAGGCGTCGCTGGGTTTCTTTCTCGGAACCGCCGGTTTTGCCGTGGATCGTCAAGGAGCGGCGCAAGAAGTGCTCAATGCGATGCGCTGGGTTCAAAGAGCCAAAGGGGTCCTGGAACACCATTTGAACCTGGGCGCGGAATGCCCGGGACGCCTGGAATCGATCGCGCTTGAGAACGTCAACACCGTCCAACAGGATCTCTCCGGTGGTGGGTCGCTCCAAGCGGGCAACACAGCGCGCCAGGGTGCTTTTGCCGGAACCTGACTCGCCTACGAGGGCCACAATCTCGCCACGGCCCAAGGACAAATCAACACCGTGCAGAGCACGGACCGATTCCCTGGAGAACAGTCCACCCAGGGGGAACTGCTTGCCCAAGCCACGGATTTCAAGTGCCGGGGTGTCATCTGTGGGCCGAGTTGAGGAATGCATTGTTGAGTGGCTCATTGTGCAACTCCTTCGAGGACGGCTGGGGTGATCGCCGGAGAGTCTCCGGAGGGGGCCACAAAATGACCTGGGAATACTTCAGCAAGATCTGGGATGTTGCGGAACTTCACGCCCTCGGCCAGACCGGTCAGGGGAACTCTCGGACCGGTCAGGGGAGGGAAAGCGCCCATGAGCGCTTGAGTGTAGGGATGCTGCGGGTTGGTGTGGATTTCCGATGCCTTGGCCGTTTCCACGATCCGCCCCCCGTACATCACACCCATGCGGTGGGATAACTCCACCATCAAGGACATATCGTGTGTGATGAACAGGACCGAGAAACCCAGTTCACTCTGAAGTTCTTTGATCTGGGCCATGATTTCCTGCTGCACCACCACGTCAAGTGCCGTGGTGGGTTCATCCAAAATCAGCAGTGACGGCTTGAGAGCAACGGCCATGGCGATGACTGCACGCTGGCGCATGCCGCCTGAAAGTTGGTGCGGATAGGATTTAAGACGCGAGGGGTTGATCCTCACGAGTTCGAGCAGCTGGCCCGCACGGTGCAGGGATTCTTTGCGGGAGTAGCCGGCGTGGGTGGAGTAGATGTCTGTGATCTGCTCACCAATGGTCAGTACCGGGTTGAGCGAGTTCATGGCGGACTGGAAAACCATGGCCACGTCTTGCCAGCGGAAGCGCCGGAGCTCTTCGGTGTTCATGGCCAGGACGTCTTTGCCGCCGAAGCGGATACTGCCGGCGGCAATCTTCGCCGGGTCCTTGAGTAGCCGCATGATCGAGTTGGCAATGGTCGACTTTCCACAACCGGATTCGCCGGCCAGCCCAAAAACTTCGCCGGTGCCGATGCTGAAGGAGACGCGGTCCACGGCGGTGGTGGAGCGGGTGTCGCCGATGTACTTCACGGTGAGATCTTTGACTTCAAGAACTGGCTCATGCGAGCCGAGGGATGTCTGGGAGACGGTCATTTTGTGACGCTCCTTTCGGGGGTGGATGCCGCGGTTGCAGGTACGACGACGGCAGCGGGCTTGGGTGCCTTGATCTTGCGAAGGCGCGGGTTGGTGACTTCGTCGACCGCGTAGTTGATCAGGGACAAGGCGAAGGCCACAAGTGCGATGCACAAACCTGAGGGAACAAATACCCACCAGCTGCCGGTCAGGAGTGCGCCTTCGTTGCCGGCCCAGAAGAGGTTGTTTCCCCATGAGACGGTGCTGGTGTCACCCAGGCCAAGGAACTCCAGGCCGGCCTGTGCGCCGATGCCGTAGATGACACAGCCCAGCAGGGTGCCCATGACAATTGAGGCCATGTTGGGCAAGATTTCACGGAACATAATCCGCCCGGCGCGTTCACCGGAGACCACTGCTGCTGCCACGAAATCTTTGGAACGGATGGAAAGTGCTTGGGCGCGGAGCACACGTGCTGATCCGGCCCAACCGGTGATGATCAGGACAACAATGACTGTGCCCAGTCCCGGCGGCAAGAATGCTGCGAGGATCACCAGCAGGGGCAGTCCGGGCAGGAGCAGGAATACGTTGGTGATCAGGGAGAGGGACTCGTCAATGAACTTGCCGAAGTATGCCGCTGCCAGTCCCACGAGGATGCCCACGAAGGTTGAGGCGAAACCTACCGTCAGACCCACCAGCAGCGAGCTGCGGGAGCCGTGCACGGTCAGAGCCAAGACGTCCTGGCCTTTGGCGGTGGTGCCCAGCCAGTGTTCGGGCGAGGGTTCAAGACTTGCCATGTCCGTGATCCGGGACGGGTCACCTGGAAACAGGAGCGGTGCCAACAATGCCAGAGCAATAAAGATCAGCAGGATGGTGGCGCCGACCATGGCTTTGGTGTTGGTAAACAAGCCGTGAACCAGGCCCTGTTTTGGTTTTGTTTTGCGGAGCTCCGGAGTGGGCTCAATAAGTGTGGTCATGATGATCCCTAGTTGCTGCGTACACGCGGGTCGAGTCGGACATAGAGGATGTCCACCAGGAAGTTGGCTATTAGTACAGCGGCGGTGATGGTCAGGAAGAGTCCTTGCATCAGCGGGTAGTCCAGGCCTTGTACTGCGGTGAGGAGTTGGTAGCCAACACCGGGGTAAGCGAAGACCACCTCGGTGAGCATGGCGCCACCGACTACGAAGCCAAGGCTCATGCCAAAGCTTGTGACGGAGGGGAGCATGGCGTTGCGAGCTGCGTAACGGAACATGATGCGTCCCGGGCGCAGGCCCTTGGCCTCGGCCATGGTGATGTAGTCCTCGGAGTTGGTGGCAATCATGGTGTTGCGCATACCGAGCATCCACCCACCGACGGAGACCAAAACTATCGTCAAGGCTGGGAGCACAAGGTGGGCTCCGACGTCGGAAATGAATTCCCACGAGAAGCCAGGTTCCAGGCCGTCACTGAAGGCGTGCCGCAGCGGGGCCCAGCCCAGAATCACACCAAAAAGGTACAGGGCGCCCATGGCGAGCCAGAAGTAAGGGAAGGATCCGATGAAGATCAAGATGGGCGGCAAGGCGGAGTCAATAGTCCCGCCGCGTCGCCATGCGGCCAAGATACCGAGAAGGTTACCCAGAACGGCGGCAATCACCAGTGCGGTTCCACCCAGAAGGAGAGTCCAGCCAATCTGTCCGGCGATGACTTCCGTGACCGGGGTGGGAAAGCGGGAAATAGAAATGCCCATGTTGCCGGTGACGATGTTGTGCAGGTAGTCGACGTACTGTTCCCAAATGGGGCGGTCGTCCACACCGAGCAACTTGCGGAGTGCGTCGAGCTGTTCCGGCTGCATCTTGCCCTGCGTGCGGGCGAACATGCGTGAGACGGGGTCGCCCGGCATAAAGCGGGGAAGCAAAAAATTTAGGGTAATTGAGGCCCAGAAGGCGATCAGGTAGAAACCCAGACGGCGCAGGATAAAGCGCACGGATTCCCTCCGTTCGGTAAGTGCGGGTGGCCGGAACCGCGGGTGTTCACGGCCGGGAAAGATGGCAGACCATTACGCTGCGGCTCAAGAAGTTTGGTGTTTGAGACGGTAATGGTGCGCGCCCGGTGGCGGCGCGGCTCACCTGCAGTGAGCGGCGCGCCACCGTGCGGCGGTAGTGCTACTTGCTGGGTTCCAAGGTGGTGAGAACCAGCACCGTGGTGGGAGAACGGTCACTCAGTGTCGCGTAAGGGTTCTCTTCTGTGGGCCATCCGCTGAAGTGGATGTCCGTGTAGTTACCCCATTCAGGACCGGAGAACAACGGCACCAGCGGGGCTACGGCGTTGTATTCTTCCTGGAGCTTGTTGGCAATTTCCTTTTGTTTGGCTTCGTCACCGGCGGCAACGAATTCGTTCAAGAGCACATCTGCCTGCTTGTCCCCGAAACGGTGATAGTTGTCGAAGGTTTTAGTGCCAACAGCCTTGACGGTGGCGCTGCCCATGGCGTTGTTGAAGTATTTGAACGGACTTGGATCGTTGGCACTCCAGACAATACCGGTGTCAAAGGTGCCCTGTTCGTAGCTGGCAACAACCGAGGCCCAGTCAGGGGAATCAACCTTGGCCGTGACGCCAACGGTCTGGAGGTTCTGGGCGATCACGTTGGCTACTGAGAGCCAGTCCGAGGAGGAAGAACCAACGGAGATCTTGAACTCGAACGGTTTTCCGTCCTTCAAGGTGCGCAAGCCGTCAGACCCTTTGGGGTAGCCGGCGGCGTCGAGGGCCTTGTTGGCCTCGTCTACGTTCAGCTTGGTCCACGTGCAGTTGTCCTTAACTGCCGGGTTCTTCCACTTGTCATAGTTGCCGGAAAGGCCGGTGCAGTCAGCCGGCTGGGCGTAACCGCTCATACCAATCTTGGTCACCTGGTCGCGGTCAACGGCCATACTCAAAGCCTTGCGGACCTCGGGGTCGTTGAACGGGGCCTTGGTGGTGTTCAGCTGCCAGTTGATCATGGAACCTGTGGGAGGGAACCAGTAGCGGCGGTGATCCTTATCCTTGGAGATAAAGGTCTTTTCGATGTTCGGGATGTACTGGTTGGACCAGTCCACGTCTCCGCTTACGCTTGCCAAGTTGGCTGCATCGTTGCCTGACATGGCGAGCATCTTGATGCCTGCAATCTTCTGCTTCTCCGGCTGCCAGTAGTTGGGGTTCTTCTTCAGCACGTATGACTGAGCCTGGAAAGAGTCAACCTCTGTGTACGGGCCAGTGCCAACGGGCTTGGCGTTGGGGTCCTTACCTGGGTCGGCGATTGCAGACCAAATGTGCTTGGGCAGGATGGGCAACTGGCCTACTTCGTAGAGAGCGGGAGACCATGCCTTGTTGAAGGTGAACACAACCTTGTTGGTGCCTTCTGCCTTGGCGCCGACGAGGTATTCGAAGCCACCCTTGAGCTTCTTCTGAAGCTCGAAGGTGTAAGCAACGTCGTCAGCAACGAGCGGCTTGCCGTCAGACCACTTCACGCCGTCACGCAGGGTGAAGGTAATGGATTTGCCATCGGCGGCGGGCTTCCATTCGGTGGCGAGCCACGGAGTGGTGTCTCCCTTGGCCGGGTTGAAGACCATCATGGGTTCATAGATTGCCTGGTTGACCATGGGGTTCACGGCCGGGGCAAAGGGGTTGAAGTTCTTGTCAAAGGTGCTCATGTCCTCGCGAGGAATGGTGAGGAATGCACTCGCGTTCGCTGCGGCGTCCGCGCCGGTGGGTTTGTCGACGGTGGCCACGCAGCCTGTCAGCAACATTGCGCCGACTGCCAGTCCGGCCGCGGCGATGCGGGTGGACGTCAAAAATCTCAGTTGTGCCATGATGGAGTTATCTCTTTCCTATTCTTCATCAGCAAGGTGAAGGGGTGGGTGGGGTTTAGCTCTTCGAAATTGATTTCGCGGTCAGACCGAAGAGCGTTCTAGCAGCGGACAGTCGACTAGTTGCTGATTAGCAACAATCGACTGTCCTGCTGTAAGGATGGCGAGCGTTTGGACGCCGAGGGCGCCCATTTTTTGGAAGGGCAACGCAACCGTTGTGAGCTTGGGCCTTAGATAGGCCGCAATGAGCTCTTGGTTGTCGAAGCCGATCACGGCAATGTCCTCGGGGATTCGTAGTCCCCGCTCCTTGATCGCGTCGTAAGCGCCCATGGCCATACGGTCATTGAGGCAGAACAGCGCTGTTGGGCGGTCTTTTTCCGGGTAGCGATCAAGAATCTGGCACGCAGCATCATAGCCGCCGTCGGCAGTGGCATGTCCGGTCACGATAAGTTCGGGGTCCAGTTCCAGGCCGGCTTCGGCAAGGGCTTCGCGGGCACCTGCCAAGCGCCCAACTGAGGCGGGAATGATGGGATCCAAGTTGATTACACCAATGCGCTGGTGACCCGCTTTGAGCAAGCGTTCAATAGCAACTCGGCCGCCTCCGTGTTCGTCCGGGACGATCGAGGGGAGTTTGCCGTCAATATCAAAGCAGTTGATCAGCACGGTGGGAACTTCATGTGCGCTTTGGGGAACATGGACACCACGGTGGAACGTTGCAGCGTAGAGCAGACCTTCGACGCGCTGTTCCAGCAGCTTTTCGATTGCTGCATCTTCCATGCCTTTGTTTGGACCTACGGCATCGGCTTGGTCAGAAGGTGCAATCAGGAGGAAGCGGCGGTCCAACCAGGCTTGGTCTTGGGCGCCTTTGATGGTGTCAACGGCGAAGGGGGCTGTCACAATCTCGGTGACAATTCCGTACCAGTCGCTGCGTTGGGAGGCAAGGGCGCGGGCGCCGGCGTTGGGGCGGTACCCCAAAGCCTGCACGGCAGCTTTGATCCGGGCCCGGGTGTCCTCGGAGATGCTGGCGTCTTGACGATTGTTCAGAACGAAGGAGACCGCCGTCCTGGAGACGCCTGCATGCTTGGCGACATCCTTCATGGTGACCGCCCGCTGACGCACGGCCGCGGCCTTGCTCAGGTTGGTGGTATTCGCCATTGAAAGCTCCGTTGATCTTCGTTGATGCTGGATGTTGTGCCAGCTTCCAGCGATAGGTGTGTTCCAGTAATAATCATCTAGTAACGCGCGCAACTAGATGATGTGATTTAGATTACGCGCGTTACTTCCGCGCTGTCAAGAGGACGACGAGACTTAGCTAAAGTGCTCGCGTAATGGGGTGTGTACCTCATTTGAGGAGTGCTCGCGAAATCTCTGGCGCATGGTTGGGTGCTTTGTTGTGCTGGAGGGATGCATGGGAAGACGAAAGTCTGCGCGTAGGGAAATCACGAAGAAGGAAGCCGGCGCGAATTGGGCGGCGTCGAAGAAGGCCAAGGGCGAGATCCTGGACCGGCTAGTGGCCGAGGTGGGCCGGTCCGGGGCGAATGCCCGCCGCCAACTCGGCAGGGCATTCAAGCGGCGATGGTCGGCCCATATGGCGGGACGCAGGCCACGACCGCCGACGTATGACTATGACACGGTGAAGGTGCTCCAGCAGGTGTGGGTTGTGGCGGGGCAGCCGTGCGGGAAGTACCTGGCCGCGGTCATGGAATCCACGTTGGCCAGCATGAAAGCACATGCACGTGCCGGTTCTTTCGGCAGGGCGTGGGTCCGTTATGGCCCGGAGGTGCATACCCAGTTGCTGGCGATGAGCGCGGCGGCGATCGACCGGCTGCTGGCGCCGGTCAAACTCTCGATGTACCCCGAGGGGAAGTCAACGACCCGGTCGCGGCGGAACCAGTATAGGGAGGCGGTACCGATCATGTCTCGGACCCCTCAGTCCTTCCTATCCCGCGCGCATTTGCGGAATTCGGAACCTCTCAATGGATAGCACTTTCAAGTACGAATCAAAGGCTCTACCGAAGGTCATCCACGGCCTGCGGCAGAGTGACCCACTCCGCCGCAGCGAACGAATCTGGTCCGCAACCCGGAACATGGGAAATTCGAACCGAAGTAGCCGATACTGAACCGTCGACACTACAACCGCAAGTAAATACCAACGAATACTATCGCCGCAGATCAGCGCATGCTGAGAACTGAAAACCCATCGTTACTTATCAACGTTTATGAACCCCGCTTGCTGATCAGGGGTCAATAAAAATCTGCCAATAGGCTATTTTCACCTGTTCCTGCATCGATTTATTGCAACAATGCAAGGTACTAAATAGCCGTCAGTGCGCCTTCAAAAGTGTGAGTTTTGTATGACGGGGGGGTGCCCCTATGTATTTTGTCAAGCAGCTTTTAGCTCCGGAAGATCGTAAAGGGTTTTGTCTCGAAGCAGGGCGAAGAGGACTGTGAGTCGGCGGTGGGCTAGTGCGATCAAGGCTTGGTTGTGGCGTTTCCCTTGGGCGCGTTTCCGGTCGTAGTAGGCGCGGCTGGTGGGGTCGAATCTGATCGAGGCGAAGGCCGAGAGGAATAGTGCTCTTTTCAGGCGTTTGTTCCCTGAATGGCTGACGCGTTCGGATTTGATCGAGGTACCTGACTGGCGTGTTGTTGGCGCTAAGCCTGCGTATGAGGCCATGGCGGCGGCGTTAGCGAAGGTTTTGCCGGAGATCTCGGCAATGATGATCGCTGCGGTCCTGACGGCGACCCCTGGCATGGATGTCAGGACCGGGTAAAGAGGGTGGGCCTCGACCATTTTCTCCAGGTGAGTGGCCACATCGCTGCGTTGGGCATGCAGGGAGATCAACTGATTGGCGAGGTGTGGGATCACTAGTGCGGCAGCGTCGGTGCCGACCACGATAACGCTCTGTTTCTCCAGTGCGGCAAGGATTGTCGTTGCCCACGCGGTGTGGCGTCGGGCTCCGTGCTTCTTGAGTTTCGCAGCGATCCGCGCTTTGCCGGCCTGCCTGAGTTGGGTCGGTGTGGGCCAGGTCGCGAGGACTTCAAGAACGGCGTCGTGATCCAACCAAGGGCCAATGACGCGTTCCAGGGGTGGGTGAATCTGGGTAAAGAGCCCGCGGATTCGATTGCTCGTTTGCGTGATCTGGCGTGCCAAGTCCAGATCGAAACCGGTGAGCATGGCTAACGTGGCTTCGTCCTCGTCAGCGACCTCGATGCTGCGCAGGGTGTGAGGCATGGTGCGGGCCGCGTCCGCGATGATGAACGCATCCTTCTCATCGGTTTTCGCCGATCCCGGGTACATGTCCGCGATTCGACGCATCGATAACCCGGGCAGGTAGGCCACCGGGATACCCAGGTGTTGAGCGAGTGCGACGGCTAACGCGCCGATGGTCGCTGGCTGGTCCACGACAACGAGAACCGTGCCCTTGGCGCTGAGGTCTTGATAGACGGCGGTGAGTTTGGCTTCGTCGTTAGGAAGCGTTCTGTTCCAGATTTTCGTGCCATCTTTGGTAACAGCGCAGGCCCAGTGGTCGGTTTTGCCGACATCGAGGCCTAGAAAGATCTGCACGTCATTAGTGATCATGGCTAGTGCTCCTTTGAACTAGTTCTTGTTCAAGGCCGACCAACCGCCGGTAGCAAAGTCTTACATCCACGTTATGACAGGCGTCCATATTTTGGCGCCGCGCCCCTAATCAGCAATCACCTCGCTGCCATCCCAATCTCGGTGGCAACACCCCCCGGATCATTGGATAGACAGGGGCAAGACACCATGCCGAGATTGGTCGGCCGACAATCCCTATGATCCTCTTTCTAGGGACTATCAAAAAGATAACGGGGAAGTCCCACGTGACGGCTGCGCGGCCTCGAATACATCCAGACAGCTATAAATGCTGCGGCTACCATTCTACTCTCGATTCGTCCCGAGTTGCCCGTCTGGTCTCATATCCCATGCGTTACAACACCCCTCAAGATGGTCTGTGTTGCCTTTTCGTCGTGACAGGGTAGTGCTTCTGAGCTTGATAGTCCGGCTATGCTGCAGTTTTTGAAAGTGGATGGCTAGCCTGTCTTTCGAAGGAAAAGAATGCCTCCGCGGCTACTTTCGGTCGTCCTGAGGGGTGATGGAGTGCGTTGAGGAAACCCGGGGCCGGTCTTTCCAAGCGCCGGTGGACCATAAGGTCACCGCGATGAGCGCTGGCTGGAAGAAGAGTCGCACCAGACGCTTGGAGTCGGTGTCGAGCCCAAAGCCGTCGCGCGCATG
The DNA here is from genome assembly GCF_001445575.1 of Arthrobacter alpinus. Classification (NCBI taxonomy): domain Bacteria; kingdom Bacillati; phylum Actinomycetota; class Actinomycetes; order Micrococcales; family Micrococcaceae; genus Arthrobacter; species Arthrobacter alpinus. The sequence continues at coordinate 4,199,441 of NZ_CP013200.1, forward strand.
CAGCCACTGGGCGATGTTCCCGGGGAAGACGGCGATAAAGAACAGTGCCACCACCCAACCCACAGGGACGCGCCGCCGCGCGAGCAACATCAGCGCGGCACCAAGGGTGATCTCGACAATGCCGGAGGCTACGACGACCAGGTCGGCATCAAGGGGCACGAACTTCGGGACCTGCGCTTGGAATTCCTCGCGGGCGACGGTCAGATGGCTGACGCCGGCGAACGCAAGCATTGCCCCCAGCACTAGACGAACGATCGTGCGTCCCGTGGATGTGCGTCCCGACGGTGCGACGAGTCGTGCCAGGAATGTCTTACCGTGATCAGTCATTGGACACCAGCACGATGACGTCGATGTTGCCTCGAGTGGCCTTGGAGTATGGACACACGAGATGAGCGGCGTCGGCGAGCTCTTGGGCCTGCTCATAGGGCAGGTCCGGGCTGGTGACCTCCAGTTCGACGGCCAGTTTGAAACCGCCCACGTCGTTATTCCCGATCTGCATCCGGCCGCCGACGGTCGAGTTCTCGATATTGATTTTCTTGCCGCGGGCCACCGCATGCAGGGCTGAATGGAAATAGGCCGCGAATCCTGCAGCAAAGAGCTGTTCGGGGTTGGTACCCTCGCCCAAACCACCCAATTCACGCGGAGGAGCTAGGGTGACGTTGAAGGTTTCCTCCGAGGTGGAAACCCTTCCTTCCCGCCCGTGACCGGCGGAAAGCGCTTCGGCAGTGTAGAGAGTGTTCATGATAGGTACCTTTCGGAAGCTTGCTTTTCTTGGCCGGCGGCGCCGCCGCCGGGTCTCATAATCTCCCGGGGAACTTGCGTGCTCAGTGAACCATCCCAAGAATCATGCCGGCGTTTTGTGGGGCGCGTCGTAGGATAACGAACTGACTTCACGAGCATAGTAGGTTTGCTCGCACTCTTCAGGGGCGTGGTGTCTCATAACCTAGGCGCCTCTAAAGCTATGGGATTCGAGACGCATAGGTTATGAGACAGTCGACGGCAGTTTCTGCTCAGTCTCGGGCCATAACTAATTAATGGGCCTAACTATCATTGAGCAGAACCCGACAAGATGAATTCCTACAGTCGCGTTCACGACGATACGTGCCCGCAAGGGGAAGGTCCGACGGGCATGATTGCCATTGGGTTCAGCGAATTTGAGAAAGGCGAAATTAGACAATATGTGATTGTCAGTTTTTGATCCTCTCGTGTTCTTCGGCTTGGGTATCAGGGAAACTGCACTTGGTCGGCTATGACTGGCCGCGGCCAGTGCCGCCACAAGCGCGGGGTGAGCATCCAGTGAACATTTCTGGGCAAGGGTGGCTAGCGGATGTGTCGGTGGTGAGCTTCAGCCCCCAGCGAGCTGGACGCTGGGGATCGCTCTCAAAAGCGACTCCGTAGCCCGTCGTAGTTATATCAAGGCGCAGGCAACCAGGTGCGGGTTGCGGTGGTAAGAGCCGTCACGCCGAGAGCCAAAGTCGGTTCGATGACTGGGGCATACATCGGCGAGTGGTTGGAAGGGATCGTGCGCAGGGCCGGGTCTGCTGCATCGCCGGTTGTGAATAGCGCCGGATCCGCGCCGCCGAGCAGCCAGAAGGACAACGGTGCCCCAGCGGCACTCGCGAGCACACCGACGTCCTCACTGCCGGCGCCGGCGCCAGGATCCAGGACAGCTTCGGGGCCAAGCCATGTTCTGAAGCTCGCCAATGTACGGCCCAGCGCGTCCTCGTCGTTTACGACGACCGGGAAACGCTCGATCTCGGTCAGAGTCGGCATCTGGGAAGCACCGGCAGCCAGAGCCTCTGCACGGGCGATGCGTGCAATGCTAGCCAGAATGTGCTCGCGAACAGTGGGTGTGTAACTGCGGACATTGAGCAACAACTCCGCCTGATTTGGGATAACATTCGCAGCTTCGCCAGCACGGATGGACCCAACCGTGAGGACTGCGACGTCTGTGCTGGGAATCTCGCGAGAGATGATCGTCTGCAGGCGCAACACGGTCTGAGCGGCCATCACGACGGGATCAACCGCGTTTTGCGGCATCGAGCCGTGGGCTCCTTGGCCCACAAGGGTCAAGCGCAGGGAATCCGAGGCTGCGTAGGCAGCGCCGGCGTGAGCGGCTATCTTCCCCGCCGGCAGAGGGGCAACGTGCTGACCGAGCACCACATGCGGCGTGGGTACCTGATCGAAGAGCCCGTCATCCACCATGGCCTGGGCCCCAGCTCCGAGTTCCTCGGCTGGCTGGAAGACAACCACCAAGGTCCCTTGCCACCGAACTCTGTCAGCTGCCAGGTCAGCCGCCGCGCCGAGGAGGCACGCCGTATGCAGGTCGTGGCCGCAAGCATGACTCACCGGAACGACGTTGCCGTGTGCGTCGGACGATTGAGCCACACTGGCGTAATCCAGCCCCGTGTCCTCACGAACAGGCAACCCGTCCATGTCCGCCCGCAACAGCGCGGTCGGACCGGTTCCGTTCTTCAAGATACCAACGACTCCAGTCTGTCCCACCCCTGTGATGACGTCGTAGCCAAGATCGGTCAGTCGCTGCGCGACGATAGACGCTGTGCGATGCTCTTGGAACCCTAACTCCGGGTGTCGGTGCAAGTCTTTGTAGACCTCAACCAGCCACCCTTGACCCGTTATATTTACGACCATGACGCCTCCCAGCAGGTAGAACCATCCAGTCAGAGCGATTATTCACCACATTCATCGGCACCACAATGGCTTCCCCGCCAAGACAAGGCGCATCCTGTCGAGTGCTCAATCTCCTTGATAGGGCGTTGATCCCGGAGACGAGCCTCGGTGCTCGGCACGCCCTCAAAGTACACGGCAAGGCATCTATTCCCTTGCACCCCACCTGCTCACTGGGTAGTAGAAAGGCCGGCTCCATACCGGCAATCCGCACATCCATGCCGACACTAGTTGCAATAACGAGATCATCAACGGCGGAAAATAGACGTCACCATCAACTGAACCGTTCCGGGTTTGATGCCGCTGTCCTTTTTGAGAAGGATGGTGAGTATGCCTAAGAATTTTCCTTCTGAAGCCCGAGCCCGTGCAGTGCGCATAGTGTTGGATCGATTGCCGGAATACCCCTCAGTGAATGCTGCTTGCAAAGTGGTGGCTCCGAAGCTCGGCGTTGGCACTGAGTCGTTACGCCGCTGGGTCATCCAGGCCCAAGTTGATGCTGGCGTGAAAGAGTGCCCGAGCAGTAACGAGCTTCGGCGCGAAAGGCGGACGCCCGCCCAGCTTCGACAATGAAGCTTACAAACGCCGCAACGTCATCGAGCGCTGTTTCGAGGCTTTCAAGCAGTGGCGAGCCACGCAACACGCTGCGAGAAGCTCGCTGTCACCTACCGCGGAGGGGTCGTCCTTCGGGCCATCACAATCTGGCTCAAGGTGTTAGGAGACATGCCCTAGCGACTATTCACCTAGATCCTTCGCGGTCAGACTGTGAAGATCAACCAGTTGGTGTCCAAGTCAGGGAAGTCGGCGCAGGTGCTGGTCTTGCAAGGAGGGATGGATAACAGGCCGAATAAGCATCTTCAACTAAAGGAACCCTCTCAACACAGGACCATTCTCCTGCCACGCTAACCACCAATCACCACGCAAAATCGACATTAGGGTCTGTAGCCACGTCGCTCAGTCTGATGCACAGCGGAATGAATCGACGCCAGATCGCGCTGCCCCTAATGAAGTACATACAAACACATCAAATAAGGAGCAGTCTCATGAAGGCATGGCAGTTCACCGGAACCAACAAGCCCTTGGAATTCAACGATGTTGCGGAGCCCCACGCGGGCCCCGGCCAAGTTGTGGTCGAAGTCCGCGCGGCAGGCGTATGCCACTCTGATGTCACGGCAATCGACGACGCAGGCTGGATGCCACTTTTCCCGCACCTGCCTCGCACCATGGGGCACGAAAATGCCGGTGTCATCACCGAAGTTGGCCCGGGCATGGAAGAGTGGAAAGTAGGCGACCGCGTTGGTCTGGCACCCGTCATGAGCGACGGTGACGCCATCGGCTACGGAAAGTGGGACGGCGGCTTTGGCCCCCAGCTCCTGGCCACCAACGACAACCTCGTGAAGCTGCCAGACGAGGTCTCGTTTGAACTCGGCGCGATGGCAACCGACGCAGGCCTAACTGCATACCACGCCATCATGGCAGTCGGCGGGGCCAAAGCGGGCATGAAGGTCGGGGTGATTGGCCTCGGAGGTCTCGGCTACATCGGCGCACGCGTCGCAGCTCTTTCCGGTGCTGAAGTTTACGGTGCTGAAGTGAACCCCCAGACGCGCGAGCTGGCGGACGAAATCGGTCTTGCTGGCGTGGCTGATTCCATCGATGCCTTCAAGGACAAGAACCTTGACCTGATTGTTGACTACGCCGGATTTGGAACAACGACTTCAGCCGCCATCGAGACACTGGCCGAATTTGGCACGCTCGTGCAAGTGGGTATGGGCCGGCTCGAGGCCAACATCAATACCTATCCAGTAATCGTCAACCAGCTCACCATTAAGGGCTCAAAATCCGGAACCAAGGAAGACCTGGAAGCGCTGTACATCCTGATGAAATCAGGGCAACTCAACCCGCCCATGAATATCATCACCCAAGCCGAGATCCCTGACGCCATCGACAAGCTGCGAGCCGGGGGCGTTGTTGGTCGCTTCGTTGCCGTCTACAAGTAGGCCTCACTAGGCATAATCGAGAGGAGGTGGGGGTTTCCCGCCCCTCCTCTCGCACCGACCAATGTGCGGGCCTCGCATACGGCGGTTCGCTAGGTCACTGAAAACGATCCCTTGCCTCGCGAAAGAGCATGGGCCTGCCCCGGCTTCAGTTGACTCCATCAGCCGAGAATTGGATATCCTGGCAAGGTCATGAACGACGCCTGACCTATACCCAGCAGTTCCTTTCATTTGGAGGAAATGGTCACCATCCCAAGACCAATTATTCAAAGCCGCCTCGAGAACGGATTTAGGGCCACCGCTGGTAGAGTCAGCCCGATCGCTTAGCCCCCGCGATCATTTCACGCGGACCCTAACCAGATTCACCGCCCGACTGAATGATCTAGGCCAAGTTGGATCCATTGAGCGAAAGCGGAGCAACGCCTCCTGCGAGAGCAGCATTCTGCGGGTAGGGAACCCTGGACATTCGAACCGAAACAGCCGGTGCCGAACGGTCGACATTGCAACAGCAAGTGAATACCAGCGAATACTATCGCCGCAGGTCAGAGCATGCTGAGCAGTGAAATTCCATCGTCACTTATCAACGTTCATGAACCCCACTGTCCTGCCATGGGTCCATTTCAAGCTGCCAATAGGCCCTTTTGACCAGTTTCTGCATAGCCTGCTTACAGCAATGCAAGATACTAAATAACTACTGTTCCACCTTCAAAAGTATGAGTTTTGTATGACGTGGCGGGAACTCTCGGCAGACGGCTGGACGACCTCGAATGCAAGCAATCAGCCAACATTGCTTCACTTCTCATTCTTCTCTCGATACAACCCGAGCTACGCGTTTGCTTCACAGCCGGGGCTGCCTATTTTTGGATCCGAGAGGGGCCTGGTGCACACCATCAGCGAGCTGGTGCTGGAGAAAAACAGGCTTCTCTCGAACACTGTGCTGACGGAAATTTCCGCCGTCGTGGCCACCACCCCGGCGACCGGCGGTTGCCTGCAGCCCAGTCCAGCTGGCGACAGCTATTTCAGATTGGGTGGCGTTCCACGAACTGGTTGCGACCCAGGCCGGCATACAGGAGGCCAGTCAGGCAGGAATGACCCGTTCCGCGCGAAGTGTGTCGAATAGGGCTGCGAACGAGGCGAGCGTGTCGGCATGGCCGGTGAACCCGGCATTGCGGCTGCGGCTCATGTCGGTGAAGCATTCAACGGGACGGTTAAGGTCGCTGTCTGTGTGCCACCAGGATGCCACTCGGGAGAGGTCAGGTTCGGCCAGACCCTCGCGTTCCACCAGCTGACGCCATGCATCGGCCTTGCCGGCCATCTGCTCTTCCAAGGGACGAGGCCGTTCGCTGAAGCCCTCGGCTTCCACGCCGAGAAGCTCCGCAATCCGTGGCCACATCCAGCGCCAGCGGAATACATCGCCGTTCGCTGTGTTGTAAGCCTGGCTCGGCAAGCCTGGGGTGGTTGCGGCCCAGACCATCTGACGGGCAAGCAGCCCACTGTCTGTCACGTCCGTGACGCCATTCCACTGCACCTCGTTGCCGGGGAAGATAAAAGGCGTGCCCTCCGCGCGGGACAGCGCTGCCTGGGCAGCCAACGTCTGGCCAAGATTCATGGCGTTGCCGATGGCATGTCCGATCATGGTGTGCGAACGGTGGACGCTCCAACCGAAATCGTAGAGATCAGCGGCTCGCCACAGCTCATCTTCCTGGGCATAGTAGAAATTCGGCGCATCCAGGCGGGGCTCATCCTCGTGGAAAGGGGTGTCACGTGTCGCGCCCGTGCCGTACGCCTCGAATGGTCCAAGATAGTGCTTGAGTCCGGTCACCAGAGCCACGTGTTCCAGTGTCCCGGACGGACCGACGGCATCAAGGACATTGCGGACCATGCCGGCATTGACCGAGATGTTTTCGGCCTCGGTGGGCATCCGGCTCCAAGCCGTGAAGTAGACGTGCGTAGGATTCAGCCCGGCCAGCGCAGCCTGCACAGACTGCGGGTCGGTCAAGTCCGCCCGCACCGACTCGATACCATCCTGAGGAGAGACCTCACGCCGGGACAGACTGATGGTCCGCCACCCCTGAGCGACGAGTTCGCGGGTGAGCGCACTGCCGGAAATTCCTGTCCCGCCAACGACCAGAGCTGCTCCCTGAGGGCCAATTGGTGCATTCATCGAAGGTCTCCTTGTTTATTCACCCGCATATTTGGTGTGCGGGTTGTTGCCCGGGCCCAGCGGATGTCCGGCCGGGTCTTCAAAGGATAAACGTTGACGTTGACGTTAATGTCAAATGCGAGACTTCCTGCCTGACGGCCATGAACGCCCCCACACCTTGGCCGCAAGCGGCCGGCATTCGGTAAACTTTGACAAGAACGTCAATGTTGGCCTCTAACGGGTGGTGGATCTGCGCATGAAAATTGGTGAATTGGCGTTCCGCACCGGTGTGACGCCCCGGGCCTTGCGGTACTACGAGGAGCAGGAGTTGTTGCACCCAGAGAGGGAGGGCAACGGGTACCGCACCTATCCTGAGTCTGCAGTCGTACAGGTGGAGCAGGTGCGCGATCTTCTTGCGGCAGGCCTGTCCACACGGGTCATCCGTGTGGTGGTGCCTTGCTTTGACGGTTCTGGGCCGGAGTTGCGGCCTCAGGTGGACAAGGAGCTTGCGGACAATGTTGCCCGCGAGGTGGAGCAGATGGGTGCCCGCATCGATGCCCTGACCCGGAACCGGGATGCCGTCCGCCGCTTCCTTCAGACCGCGACCCCGACCGCGCCCGACTAAGTATTGGCTTCACCGTGGTGACTGGCGCAGGAGCCCCCCACGATCCCGCGCCTCGATGCGTCTGGCATCCACATGCAGCTCTAGACGAGCACGGTGTTGAGAAGGCTCTGTATACGGGTCAGCCTGTGGGAATGACCGCGAGAACCTACCTCGTGAGCCTGGCCTCCAACCCGGAGATAACGACGTCCGCGGAAACGTCGAGAGCCGGTGCAGAAGCACCCGTGACGCCAGGTCAACGAGTGCTTCTGCGCAGAGTCTTGAAGGGGCTATTTAGCCGAGAAGTTGAACCTACCGCCGGTGCTAGCGACGTCGCAGTACCCCGGCTCACTCTCCCACGCCACCGTGCACGTGCCGACCCCCTTGCGGCCTACGACACCGGCGTGAATAGGCTCCTCAAGCATTACCGTTAGAAAGGTCTTGACCTCCTGGCAGGAGAGCCCAGAGTCGCCGAGCTCGTAAGAGAACCGAGCCCCGATGCACTGGCCACCAAGTACACCCGCTTCCTCCGCCGGCGCTATGTCCTTGAGCTGCTCGAACGAGAGCATGGCGTTCTTAAGTTGAGAGTACTCGTCGGTTTTGGCATACGTCTCGAACCGCTCAATACCCTTCAACGAATCGGCTACCCCGGGAAGCTTAGTCTCGCTCGTCAGTACGGTGCTGAACTCGCCTGAACCGCCTGTGTAAATAAGACCCGGAAGCCGGCCTCCCCAGTTCTTGATATTGGCTGGTTGCAAGGCGGTGAGCATCATTTCAGCATTGTCCGACTGTCCTTCGTAGGAGAGGAATGCAAAGTTGATGCCTCCGAACTTGCCTTCCCCTTGTACATCAAGAACCGAGTTCTCGGCCATGTTATTCATAGGATTAGTGTCGAAGACTGCGGCGCCGCCGGTGCGGATCTCTGCAAGCTGGCGGCCATCGGCTGCCATGATCCTGAAGCTCGCGGTGCTGCCCTGGTGGACCTGCGCGGCAATATCGGTGAGCTCCTCCAGTCTCCAGGCTGACGGCATCGTGATCTGGAAATGCCCGTTGGCAATCTGGCGGGTTTTCAGCGTCGCCTCGGTGGGGCTGGCCGCGGCACCCGCTGTCGCTGCTGCAGTCGACGGGCCGCTCGACGCTCCGGTCACTGGTGACGGCGTTGCCGATGTCGGTGCTGCAGTTTCAGCTGGCGCTGAGTTACCCGCTTGGCTACATCCAGTGAGCACCAGTGCTGCCGTCATCACAGCACCCGCCCACATGGTCATTTTCCGGCGCGTGCTGAGAATGGTCACTTATGTCCCCCAAGACTTGGTGCGGCGTGAAACCTCTGATGAGACCGCGAATTTCTCCGAGTCTATCTGACGTACACATCTATCTGACGTACACACGTCTACGGTGACGTCCATTGTGTTTTGCTTCGCCAATGCGCGGTCAACGGAGGTGTGTCAACGGTCTGGGACCGCTGGGACCGCCCCAGCGTTGCTTGAGAGTCAAAGAAACATGGGGAGTCCCATTCAACCAGTGAACCGGACCGACCGGGAAGTCACCTGCGCGACATGATGCCCATTCTGGAATTCGAACCGAAACAGCCCGCGTTGGAGGGCCGGAATTTCAACCGTATGTAAATACTAACGAAAACTATCACCGCAGGTCAGAGCCTGTTGAGCACTCAAAACCCCTCATTAGTTATCAATAGCTACGAACCCCGCTGTCCTGCCAAGGGTCCACTTAGAGCTGCTCATAGTGGGTTTTGGCCTGATTTTACATAGTGCAGTTGCAACAACGAATGATACTAAATACTCTCCACTTTGCACTGATAAGGATGAGTTTTGTATGACGTGGTGGGAACTCCCGCCCGGATGGTGCGCGGCCTCGAGCAAGCCAGTCAGGCACCAATGTGGCGCTTCCAATTTTACTCTTGATTCATCAGTGTCAGACCGTCAGCAGCTCGGTTCCGGGACCCTACCTTATTTGTCCCGACGCGCATATTAGCTAATTGGCGCACCTGAAGTAAGCAAGCAAAGCCCGGGCGGTCTCCTGAACACTGCCCATTAGTTCGCCGTCCCCGCCCAGATTGCGGCACCCATCCGGGCGCAGGCTCCCGTCGCAGGACACTGCAAATCATCGACCGGACCACGGAGTTCGCGGCCACGGCCTGGGTAAAAGGAACATGGCTCATGTTTAGGAAATTCACGTTTTTCAGTCTCAGGGACGCACTGGAACAGCGCATCGCCCAGCAGCTCATCGTGGCCATCCTGACCGGTTCGTCCGTGATGGGCTCCATCCCGCTCGTCACCGGCAACGATGAGCCCCTCCTGACCTCGCAACTCCAACTTTGCCTTGTATTGTCTTCGCTTTGCTCTTGGCGGCTTCGCGCTGGGCTGTGTGCCACGATGTTGGTCTTCAAGCGAGACTTCGACGGCTAGGCCTGAAGATTCAACGCTAGCGCAACACGATTGTCCGGTTGCCTTGGACGATCACCCGGCCCTCGCAGTGCCAGCGGACGGCGTTGCTCAGTGCCTTGCATTCGGTGTCCCGGCCTGCGGCCACGAGGTCTTCGGGTCCGAAGGAGTGGTCCACCTCGACCACCTGCTGGGAGATGATGGGGCCCTCGTCCAGTTCGCTGTTGACGTAGTGGGCCGTGGCGCCCACCGTCTTGACTCCCCGGGCATAGGCCTGGTGGTACGGCTTGGCGCCCTTGAAACTGGGCAGGAACGAGTGGTGGATGTTGATGGCCCGCCCGTCCAGGCGGCGCGTGAGACCGTCGCTGAGGACCTGCATGTAGCGAGCCAGCACCACCAGTTCGACGTCGAACTCGGCCATGAGCCCAAGCAGCCTCGCCTCCGCCTCCGGTTTGGTGTCGGCGGTGACGGGCACATGGAAGAACGGGATGCCGTGCCATTCGGCCAGCCGACGGTGGTCCTGGTGGTTGGAGACCACGGCGACCACCTCGACCGGCAGTTCCCCCGTGCGGGTCCTAAACAGCAGGTCGTTGAGGCAGTGCTCAAACTTGGACACCATGATCAGCACCCGCCGCTTGGCCCCGTGCGGGCGCAGCGCCCAGCGCATGCCGTGCCGGTGCGCCACCGGCTCCAGGACCGCCCGCAGCCCGGCCAGGGCCAGTTCCCCGGCCGGCGCGGAAAAGTGCAGCCGCATGAAGAAGTGGCCGTCCGGTTCGGGCGCCCCGGCCACGGGCCGCAGGTGCTGGCGGTCGCTGAACTGGAGGAGGTCGATGATGTCGGAGCCTTGTTCCAACAGGGCCCCTGAAACCTGGTGGACGATCCCGGGGCTGTCCGGGCAGTCTAGTGTTAGCACGTATTGGGCCGTTTCGGCCTGCTCAAGAAGAGTGCCCATCTCAGCACTCAACCACGTTCACGGCGAGGCCCCCGCGGGAGGTTTCCTTGTACTTGCTCATCATGTCGGCACCTGTTTCCCTCATGGTCTTGATGGCCTTGTCCAATGACACCTTCTGGCTGCCGTCCCCGTGCAGGGCCAGCCGTGCGGCGTTGATCGCCTTGACGCTGGCGATGGCGTTGCGTTCAATGCACGGGATCTGCACCAGCCCGCCCACGGGGTCGCACGTCAGCCCCAGGTTGTGCTCAATGCCTATTTCGGCGGCGTTTTCGGCCTGCACGGGTGTGCCGCCCAGCAGCTCGCACAGGGCACCGGCCGCCATGGAACACGCCGAGCCGACTTCGCCCTGGCACCCCACCTCGGCGCCCGAGATCGAGGCGTTGAGCTTGAAGAGCATGCCGATGGCCGCGGCCGTCAGCAAGAAGCGCACGACGCCGTCGTCGTTGGCGCCGGGCACGAACTTCAGGTAGTAGTGCAGCACGGCCGGAATGATGCCGGCCGCCCCGTTGGTGGGGGCGGTGACAATGCGTCCGCCGGCGGCGTTTTCCTCGTTGACGGCCAGGGCAAAGAGATTGACCCACTCCATGGCCCGCAGGGGGTCCGCAGTGTCCTCGGGCGCCTGCAGCGTGCGGAAGAGTCCCGGCGCCCGGCGCGTCACCTTCAGTCCGCCCGGCAGGATGCCCTCGGCGGCGCAGCCGTTGGCCACGCACTCCTGCATGACGGACCAGATGTTGAGCAGCTTGGCCCTCAATTCCTCCTCCGTGTGCCACACTAGCTCGTTAGCCTGCATGACCTCGGAGATACTCAGTCCCTCACGGGCGCAGATGGCCAGCAGTTCGTCGGCCGTTCTGAAGGGGTGGGGCAGCACGGTTTGGTCCATGACTACCCGGTCCGCACCGACGGCCTGCTCATCGACCACAAAGCCGCCGCCCACCGAATAGTAGCTGCGTTCACGCACCACCGCCCCGGCGTGGTCCAGCGCCCGGAACGTCATGCCGTTGGGGTGGGCAGGCAGCGACTTGCGCCGGTGCAGCACCACGTCCTGCCCGAAGTTGAAGTCGATCCGGTGCAGGCCCGCGAGCATCAGCTCGGCATCCAGCGCCGCCGCGGCGACCTGGTCGTCGGCCGTGGCGGTGTCCACCGTTTCGGGGTCCTGCCCCGACAACCCCAGGACCACTGCCTTGTCCGAGCCGTGACCGCGGCCCGTGGCGCCCAGCGAACCGAACAGCTCGGCCTCGACCCGGACGACGCCGGTGAGCTCGCCGTCGCGCTCCAGGCCGTCGGCAAAGCGCTTGGCCGCGCGCATCGGGCCCACCGTGTGGGAGGAGGAAGGCCCGATGCCGATGGAGAACAGGTCCAGGACGCTCAGTGCCATGACGCGTCCGTCTCGGCGGCGAATTCCCGCATGCCGTCCAGGAGCCAGCGGCCCAGGTAGTCGGCAAACGATGCCCGAGGGAAGAGCAGGAACTCATCGTCCCCGACCTTCCACAAGATGGTGGGGATCTTGCCGATTTCGGTGGTTATGGCGGTTCCGGTGGCGAAGGAGCGCGGGTGCAGGTCCGCCGCGCAACTCTTCTCGAGCACTGCGCGGGCGCTGGGCCCGGCCAGTTCGAAGGTGGTGCGGTTGCTGGAGAGCTCGATGGCCTGCCCGGCGCCGTCGCCCAGTGCCGCGGCAAGGCTGGCGGCCAGTCCGCCACGGTCCGCGCCGCCGTCATCAGGGGCGATGGCGAGGAACTCGTCCGGGCCCAGCCATAGGGCGGCCACCCCGCCAGGACCGGCGGTGACCTGCCCGCAATTTGCGGGCAGTCCGCCCGTCAGGGCCCCGATCCGTTGCCCGGCCAAGGAGACGGGATCGACACGGATGCCGACCATCCTCTGGAACGGGACCTCCCGCAGGGCAACCCCGCGCTCCCCGGCCACGGCGGCCACGGCAAAGTCCGCCCAGAGGTGCCGGGCCGGGCTCCGTCGCAGTGCCTGTACATCTACGTTTGCTGCTGTGTTATCCATCTCGGCGCTTCCCTTCGGCATCAAAAAGTACTGTTTCCCCAACAACCACATCGACCAGCTCGGACCCGACCACGGCGACAAGGGGTTCGCCGATCCGGTCGCGTCCGTCCTTGATCAACGCCAGCCCAAAGGACCTGCCCAGGGCGGCGCTGTGGTAGCTGGAGGTGACGAATCCCTGCATGGGCACGGGTCCGTAGGCGGGGTTGGTCGAGACGCCCGCTTCCACCAGCTGGGTGCCCTCCGGCAGGCGGATGGAGCCGTCCACCGGCAGCACGCTGACCAGGTGCTTTCGGCCTTCCCGGACGGCGTCGGCGCGCTGGTAGGAGCGCTTGCCGATGAAGTCCTTGGCCTTGGAGACCACCCAGTCCATGCCCGCATCCTGCGGGGTGACCGTGCCGTCGGTGTCCTGGCCGACGATCGGGTAGCCCTTTTCGGCGCGGAGCACGTGCATGGTTTCGGTGCCGTACGGGGTGATGTTGAATTCCGCCCCGGCCGCCGTCACGTCTTCCCAAGTGGCCAGCCCGTACCAGGATGGGACGTTGATTTCGTAGGCGAGCTCGCCGGAGAAGGAGATGCGGCACACCCTGGCCGCGACGCCGGAGGCCAGCACGGTCTCCCGGAACGCCATGAAACCGAATGCCTCGTTGGCGAGGTCCAATTCCGGTGCCAGCTTGGCCAGCACGGCGCGGGACTTGGGGCCGACGACGGCGATCGTGGTCCACTGTTCGGTCACCGAGGTGAAGGTGGCGTCGAGTTCGGGCCACTCGGTTTGCTGCCATTCCTCCAGCCAGTCCAGTACCTTGGCGGCGCCTCCGGTGGTGGTGGTCATGAAGTAGCTGTCCTCGTCCAGGCGCAGGGTCACGCCGTCGTCGAAGATCATCCCGTCCGGGGTGCACATGACTCCGTAGCGGGCCGAACCCGGGGCGAGCTTCTTGAACGCGTTGGTGTAGATCCGGTTCAGGAACTCCCCGGCGTCCTTGCCGCGGATCTCGATCTTGCCCAGCGTGGTGGCGTCCATGTAGCCCACGGAGTCCCGGACAGCGGCGCACTCGCGCAGCACGGCCGCGTCCATGTCCTCGCCCGGCTGTGGATAATACCACGGGCGCTTCCACTGGCCCACATCCTCGAACAGGGCACCGCGGTCCTCGTGCCAGGAGTGGATGGATGTGCGGCGGGCGGCGTCGAACAGTTCGCCGCGCTGCCGGCCAGCCAATGCCACGAACGGGACGGGTGTAAACGGTGCACGGTAGGTCGTGGTACCGATGGCGCCGATGTCCGGATCCACCACGGTCCCCTGCTGGCGGAAAGCGGCGGCAATGACGCCAATCGCGTTCACGCCCGAGGTCTTGCCCTGATCGTTGGCCGTGCTGATGGAGGTGTAGCGCTTGATGTGCTCCACACTGCGCAGCCCGGCACCCGTGGAGCGCCACACGTCGGCCACGCTCTGGTCGCGCTGGAAGTCCACGAAGTGGTGGTGCCAGTCCGACGCCGAACCTTGGGTCCCGCCGACCAGCCACAGTGCGCGGGTGGGGCCGTTGGGCTGCGCCGGACGGGCCGGGCGCGCCGCCGCGGCGGTGGCGGCAGCTACGGCGTCGGCCGTGGCAAAACCCGCCTTGACGGCGGCCACGGAGCCGGCCGTCGAGCCTTCGGCAAGACAGTCGGCCAGTGCGTAACTGCCGCGGCAGGCGCCGGCGTTCTGCTGGTTTTTGACCGTTGTGGACGGCACAAAGCCGGCCAACTCCACGTCCCAGCGAACCTTCCCCTGGGCCTGGCTGTGCAGGTGGACCACGGGGCTCCAGCCGCCGGAGACGGCGAGCAGGTCGGCAGAAATTTCCTCCACCCCGCCAACGGGGGCGCCGTCGGCGTCGATCCCGGCAACCATGACCGTTTCCACGTGGTCGCCACCGGAGGTGTTGACCACGGCGCTGGCGTAGATGACGCGCACGCCCTCGCTGAGCGCCGCGGCGGCCAGCGGGGACAGCTGCGGGCGGGCGTCGACGACGGCGGCCACCTCGATGCCTGCCGCCAGCAGGTCCGCTGCGAGCTGGTAGGCGCTGTCGTTCGTGGTGCCGATGACCACCCTGGATCCGGCGGCCACGCCATAGCGGTTTAGGTAGCTGCGGGCCGCAGAGGCGAGCATGATGCCGGGGCGGTCGTTGTTTTCAAACACGATGGGGCGTTCGTGGGCGCCGGTGGCCAGGACCACCTGCTTGGCGCGGATGTGCCAGATGCGCTGGCGGGAGACGCCGTCGGCCGGGGCCGTTGCGAGGTGGTCGGTGCGGTTTTCCACGGCGATCAGGAAGTTGCTGTCGTAGGAGCCGAACACGGTGGTGCGGTGCAGCACGGTGCATTCGGTGGCTGTTGCCAGTTCGGCTTCAACGTCCGCCACCCAGTCGAGGGCCGGTGTCCCATTGATGTGCTCGTCGCGGCCGGAGAGCAGGGTCCCGCCCAGTTCCGGCTGGTCGTCGATGAGGATGACTCGGGCGCCGGTGCGTGCCGCTTCCCGTGCCGCGGCGAGCCCGGCGGGCCCTGCTCCGACCACCAGGACGTCCGTGTGGACGTATTTTTTGTCATAGGTGGCCTCGTCCTCGGACGGGTCGAGCTTGCCCAACCCGGAGAGGAATTCGGCGTCGAGCCCGTCCACGAGGGACACGGCGGTGGCCGGCAGCATGGATTCGGCGGCGTGGCCGGGGAATCGGCCTGCGACCTTGACGAGGGCGTTGGACTCCTCCACGCCGGCTGAGATGATGCCACGGGGCCGGTCCTCATACATTGAGTTCCCGGCGGCCAGGCGGCCGTTGGCGATCAGTGCCGAGGCGATGGTGTCGCCCGGGTGCCCGGAGTAGCCGACGCGGTCGACGGTGAAGTTCCAGGTGGTGGTGCGGTCGATGCGGCCGCCGCTGGTGAGCCGGTTGGGCTGCTTGTCTTGCAAGGTCATGACTTTGCTCCTTCCGGTGCTGGGATGCTCGGGTTGTGCTGGGTGCGGTCGGCTATTGCCGGTGGCTGTTCGCCCATCCGGTAGACGGCCTTGATCTCGTAGCTGACGGTGTCGCGGACCATGTTGAACCACTTGCGGCAGCCGGCACTGTGCACCCATCGCTCGGCAAACAGGCCCTTGGTGTTCTCGCGGTAGAACAGGTATTCCGCCCATTCGCGGTCGGAAAGCTGCTCCGGCTGTTCGGGGTACGCCACATGGGCCTGTCCCCCGTAGTGGAATTCGGTCTCGTTCCGTGGCCCGCAGTTGGGGCAGGAAAACAGCAACATTGCGTGCTCCTTCTACTGTTAGTGGGCCACGGCAGCGGCGCCGTGCTCGTCGATGAGGGCGCCGGTTTCAAAGCGTTCCAGGGAAAACGGCTTGTTGAGCGTGTGCGGGGTGCCGGTGGCGATTGTGTGGGCGAACGTCAGCCCGGCGGCGGGCGTCCCCTTGAATCCGCCGGTGCCCCAGCCGCAGTTCACATACATGTTCTCCACCGGGCTCAGGCCCACGATCGGAGAGGCGTCCATGGTGGTGTCCACGATCCCACCCCAGGTGCGCAACACGTGAGCCCGGGCGAAGATGGGGAACAGTTCGACGGCGGCCGCCATCTGTTCCTCGATGACGTGGAAGGAGCCGCGCTGGCCGTAGCCGTTGTAGGAGTCGACGCCAGCACCCATCACCAGTTCGCCCTTGTGGGCCTGGGAGACGTACACGTGCACGTGGTTGGACATGACTACCGTGGGGTGCACCGGTTCGTGCAGCTCGGAAACCAGTGCCTGCAGTGGGTGCGACTGGATGGGCAGGCGGAAGCCTGCCATCTCGGCGAGAACCGAGCTGTGACCGGCGGCGCACAAGCCCACCTTTTCAGTGTTGATGGTGCCCCGACTGGTCTTGACGCCGGTGACGCGGTTGCCGTCCTTGATAAAGCCGGTGACCTCGCAGTTCTGGATGATGTCCACGCCCAGCTCGTCGCACTTGCGGGCGAAGGCCCAGGCCACGTGGTCGTGCTTGGCGATGCCGGCCCGGGGCTGGTAGGTGGCTCCCATGACCGGGTAGCGGATGTTGTCGTTGATGTTCAGGATCGGGCACAGTTCCTTGACCTGCTTCGGGTCCAGCCACTCGGCGTCGACCCCGTTGAGCTGGTTGGCGCCCACGCGGCGAACGCTTTCGCGCACATCGCCCAAGGTGTGGGCCAGATTCATCACGCCGCGCTGGCTGAACAGGAAGTCGTACTCGAGTTCCTCGGGGAGGATCTCCCACAGTTTCAGGGAGTGCTCATAGATCGCGGCGCTTTCATCCCAGAGGTAGTTGGAGCGGATGATGGTGGTGTTCCGCGCCATGTTGCCGCCGGCCAGCCAACCCTTTTCCAGGATGGCGATGTTGGTCATCCCGTGGTTCTTGGCCAGGAAGTAGGCGGTGGCCAGTCCATGCCCGCCGCCGCCGACGATCACGGCGTCATAGGACTTCTTGGGGTCCGGGTTGCGCCACAAGAACTCGGGGTGTTCCGGGAGGTGTTCGGTGCTCACTGGGCTACTCCATTCGAGACGGTCTCGGTGGACAGGTTGGGGTACAGCGGGAATTTTTCCGCCAGCACGGTGACCCGGTCGCGCAGCAGCACGGCCGTCTCCTCGCTGAGCTCGCCCTTGATGGCCTCGGCGATGATGTCGGCAACCTCGGTGAACTCGGCCGCGCCGAAGCCACGGGTGGCCAGGGCCGGGGTGCCGATGCGCAGCCCTGAAGACACCATGGGTGGGCGGGGGTCGAAGGGGACGGCGTTGCGGTTGACGGTGATGCCGATCTGGTGCAGCCGGTCTTCGCCTTGCTGGCCGTCCAGCTCGGAGTTGCGCAGGTCCACCAGGACCAGGTGAACGTCGGTGCCTCCACCCACCACGGAGATTCCGTACTCGGCAACATCCGGGGCCAGGAGGCGCTCGGCCAAAATCTTGGCGCCTTCCAGGGTACGTACCTGGCGGTCCTTGAAGGTGGCGGTCGCGGCGATCTTGAAGGACACGGCCTTGGCTGCGATCACGTGTTCCAGGGGTCCGCCCTGCTGGCCGGGAAAAACGGCGGAGTTGATCTTGCGTGCCAGCGACTCGCGGCTGAGGATGACGCCGCCGCGCGGGCCGCCCAAGGTCTTGTGGGTGGTGGTAGTGACGACGTCGGCATACGGCACGGGGTTCGGGTGCAGGCCCGCGGCCACCAGGCCGGCAAAGTGGGCCATGTCCACCATGAGGTAGGCGCCCACCAGGTCGGCGATGCGGCGGAATTCGGCAAAGTCGAGCTGGCGCGTGTAGGCCGACCAGCCGGCCACGATCAGCTTGGGCTGGTGTTCCAGCGCGAGCGCCTCCACCTCGACCATGTCGACAGTCATATCCGATTCACGCACGTGGTACGGGACCACATTGTAGAGCTTGCCGGAAAAGTTGATCCGCATGCCGTGAGTCAGGTGGCCGCCGTGGGCCAGGTCCAGCCCCATAATGGTGTCGCCCGGGTCCAAAAGGGCGAACATGGCGGCGGCGTTGGCCTGCGCCCCGGAGTGCGGCTGGACGTTGGCCGCCTCCGCCCCAAAAAGTGCCTTTACGCGGTCGATGGCCAGCTGTTCGATCACATCGACGTGCTCGCAGCCACCGTAGTACCGCTTGCCGGGGAGGCCCTCAGCGTATTTGTTGGTCAACACCGAGCCCTGGGCTTCCATGACTGCGGTGGGGGCAAAATTCTCGGAGGCGATCATCTCCAGCGTTGATTGCTGGCGGAGAAGTTCGGCCGTAATGGCCGCGTCGACTTCGGTGTCGAGGCTTGCCAGTGAGTCGTCAAGAGTGGACGTCATCATGATTCCTTCGTTAAGTCGCGGTCAGTGCAACAGTGTTGCGATGAATGCAACTCTAAAGGGTGACGTGACTCACGTCAATGCGCCGCCTGAAACTTTCGCAAACTTTCCACCCGCGTCAAAAACTCTTTCATTCTTTAGTCAAAAGGGTCTTGACGGTGACGCCCGCCACACATAGTCTGATGCAACAGCGTTGCGTCGAACGCAACCCCAAACATTTTTGGTGGAACAATGACAAATCACAAATCCTCCAGCGGCGCCAGGACGGCAACGATGCCCCTCACGCCCGAGCAGTTGAGCTTGAGTGGCCAGCCCCGCCCCAATGACGGCAAGGGTGTTTCCAAAAGCACCTTGCGCCGGGTGGTCGGCGCCAGTTTTATCGGCAACTTCGTCGAATGGTTCGACTACGCCGTCTATGGCTACCTGGCCGTCACCATATCCCACGTATTCTTTCCCGAGGCAGACAAGCAAACAGCACTGCTCTTGACGTTTGGCCTGTTTGCCATCTCATTCTTTGTCCGCCCCCTCGGCGGCTTCGTCTGGGGGCACATCGGCGACCGGGTGGGGCGCAAGAACGCCCTGTCCCTGTCGATCCTGATCATGTCCGCGGCCACCTTCGCCATCGCCCTGATCCCCAGCTACACACTCATTGGCATTTGGGCGCCCATCCTGCTGCTGCTGGTCCGGGTCGTCCAGGGCTTCTCGGCCGCCGGTGAATACGCCGGAGCGTCGGCGTTCTTGGTGGAGTATGCCCCGCCAAACCGGCGCGGCCTCTACGCAGCCGTGGTCCCCGCCAGCACCGCCGCCGGCCTGCTGCTCGGTTCACTCATCGCCCTGCTGCTGTCCGTGTCGATGTCCTCGGACCAGCTGAACTCCTGGGGCTGGCGCCTGCCATTCCTGCTGGCCGCACCGATGGGCCTGATCGGCCGCTACATCCGTGTCAAGCTCGAGGACACCCCGGCATTCCTTGCCCTGGAAAAGGAAGACGAAGCAATCAAGGCGCCCGTCATGTCATTGTTCAAGGAACACTGGCGTCCGCTGCTGATTGCCGTCGGTGCCGTGGTCCTGAACGCCGTCGGCTTCTATGTGGTGCTCAGCTACATGCCCACCTACCTCAGTGAAGTTGTCGGCCTGGACGCCTCCCTCTCATTCGTGGCCACCACTGTTGCCCTGGCCACCTACATTGGCTTCATCTTCCTGACCGGCATGGCCTCAGACCGGTTCGGCCGGAAAAAGGTCCTGATCACAGCCTCGATCCTCTTCGTGGTGCTGACAGTGCCGGCCTTCATGCTCCTGGGCACGGGAAACTTCCTGGTCATCATCCTGGTCCAGATCCTGCTGGGCGCTATGCTGACCCTCAACGACGGAACGCTGCCCAGCTTCCTGGCCGAACTGTTCCCCACAAAGGTTCGCTACAGCGGATTTGCCGTGAGCTTCAACCTCACGAACGCACTCTTTGGCGGCACCGCACTGTTCGCATCGACGCTGCTCATTAAGCTCAGCGGCTCCCACCTCGCCCCAGGCTGGTACCTGATGGCGGCCGCAATCGTATCCCTAATCGCCGTGTCCCTCGCCAAGGAGACCTCCAAGGCGCCCCTGAAGCACTGACAGCCCCACCCCCAATACTTTCCCTCGAATCAATAAAAGCAATATCAACAAGGAGTCACCATGACCATCATCACCAATGACAACGCCACCTCCGTCGCTGAGTTGGAGCGCCTGAAGACGCTGCACAACGGCCAGAAGGTCCAGTTGACGTTTTCGGACGCCGAAATGGAACGACGCATTGCGGGACTGCGCAAGATCATGGCATCGAAGGATCTCGACGCCGTGGTGCTGACCAGCTTCCACGGCATCAAGTACTACTCCGACTTCCTGTTCACCTACTTTGGCCGCTCCTACGCCATGGTGGTCACCAAGGACAACACCGTCACGGTCACTGCCAACATCGACGCCGGCATGCCGTGGCGCCGCGGTTACGGGGAGAATATCGTCTACACGGACTGGCGCCGTGACAATTACATCTTCGCCATCCAGGAAGCCCTGCGCACCCGCGGCGTCAAGGTCCGCCGCCTCGGCGTCGAGGACGACTCCCTACCACTGGACAACCGCAACAAGCTCCAGGCAGCCTTCGACGGCGCCACCCTGGTCGACGTGGCCCAGGACGCAATGCGCCAGCGCATGATCAAGTCCGACGAGGAAATCGTTGTCATCAAGCATGGCGCCCGCATCGGGGACCTCGGCGGCGAAGCCATCAAGGCCGCCATCACCGCCGGCATCACCGAATACGAAGTCGCCCTCATCGGCACCGAGGCGATGGTCCACGAGATCGCCCGCACCTTCCCCGACTCGGAAATCCGCGACACCTGGGTCTGGTTCCAGTCCGGAATCAACACCGACGGCGCCCACAACTGGGCCACCACCCGCAAGCTCCAGGAACACGACATCCTCTCGCTGAACTGCTTCCCCATGACCAGCGGTTACTACACAGCCCTAGAACGCACCCTGTTCCTGGGCGAGCCCGACGCCCGCTCCCTGGAACTGTGGAACGTCAACGTCGAAGTCCACCGCCGAGGCCTGGAACTGATCAAACCCGGTGCCGTCTGCAAAGACATAGCCGCCGAACTCAACGAGATCTACATCGACCGCGGCCTACTCGCCAACCGCACCTTCGGATACGGCCACTCCTTCGGCGTCCTCTCCCACTACTACGGCCGCGAAGCAGGACTTGAACTGCGCGAGGACATCGAAACCGTCCTGGAGCCGGGCATGGTCGTCTCCATGGAACCGATGATCACCGTCCTGGATGGCCAGCCCGGAGCCGGCGGCTACCGCGAACACGACATCCTCGTCGTCGGCGAAAACGGCGCCGAAAACATCACCAAATTCGGATTCGGCCCCGAACACAACATCATCAACGTCTAGTTGGACATCCGCGGCGCCACGAATCCAACGTGGCGCCGCAGATGCGTTTAAGTCGCAGAAGAATAGGGAAAGATGGGAACCATGATGACTCCCACAGCCAAGGACAACGCCGAAAACGGCACCTCCGAGTCCCGGGGCACCTCGGTGATTGTCAACGCCGTTGCCGTGCTACGCTGCTTCTCGGTTGAGGAACCGTTGCTGGGGGTGACCGAAATTGCCCAGCGCGTCGGCATGCACAAGAGCAGCGTGTCCCGGATCCTGACCACGCTGGAGCAGGAAGAGCTGGTGGAAAGGGACCCCGATTCGCGGCGGTTCAAGCTGGGCCTGGGGCTGATAGCCGTGGCAGGTCCACTGCTGGCCGAGCTGGAAGAGCGTCGCGTTGCCTATCCCCTGCTGCGCCGCCTGACCGAACTGACCACGGAAACCAGTGCGCTGATGGTATGGAACGGCCGCGAGTCCATGTGCGTGGAACAAATCGCCAGCCCCCAGCAGGTCAAGCACACCACACCGTTGGGCGCCCGCTACCACGACGCCATGAGCGCCTCCGTGCAGGTGTTCCTCGCCGTCGAGCCTGAGGAACGTGTGCGGGCGTTGATCATCGATGGCACCATTTCCTATGCCGGCGTGGACGAGGCCAGCATGGAGGCCTACCTGCTCCGGCTCCAGGATGCCGGCGCCCGGGGTTATGCCACCAACTACGGCGAGTCCTCGTTGGACGAGGTCGGCGTTGCCGCACCCGTCCGCGACCACCGCGGCAATCTGGTGGCTGCCGTGCTGATCCCGGCACCCCGATTCAGAGTCTCACCGGAACGGCTGGCGACCCTGGGCGAGGCCTGCGCCCGGACCGCCCAACAAATCACCACCCGGCTCGGCGGCCAGGATGTGACAACAAGTTTCCGCTGAAGTGCGTGACCATGCCAGATTCTCTGCGCCATGTGTATTTTCTATCCGACGGGACAGGCACACCTGCTGGGCCATCGACCACACCCGTACCCTCCACGGCGTTCGACGACGACCGCCTCACCGTTGCCCGCGGACTCCCCATCGCCGGGCGGACGAAGCCAGAATTGCCGCAACAACATTGAACCATAACGCTCAACCTGTTCACCCAACGGCCTGGACAGCTCATCTCCTTCGACTGAGCACCATCCACAACTCCCCGAAAGCCGACAAAGCGGCTCTCCGCGGTTCGTGGTGAAATCCATTGTTGTCATGGATGATTCACCGCTGTTCAGGCGGCGCTCCTGAGCATAATACGAGTTGTGTAGTTGGTGCTATCGAAGAAGCCACGCCCGGTCCTCTTGACGTGTTTGATGCTGGTATTGTTGGCTTCTACTTTTCCCTTGGTGGCACCGGTGACGATGAGGACCTCAATCTCTTTCCACCACTGGCAAATGGTCCGCCACAGCCTAGTTGTTTCTGGCTGATTGGATTCCTTCACCAGCCGCTCGATTTCTTCCTTGGCCAGCTCGGCATCCTCCAAGGAGCCGGTGCGCAGCAGTGTTCGTACTTGTTCTTTCACGTCCCAAGCTGCCTTGAGTTTCCTGGTCGGGTCGTCGGTCGCGAAGACTTTCTCTAGCTTCGCCCTCGCTTGATCTGAGAGCCCATCATGGGCCCGTAGCAGCAGCATCCTGTGGGCCCAGGCCGGATCCATGGCTCGGCCACGGCGGCCCCGCACCTGATGAGAAAGTTGCTGCCTGACTTCTGTCAGTGCCTGATTCGCTAGCTGGATGAGGTGGAAATGATCCACCGAGACAGCGGTGCGGGGCAGCCACATCCGCAATGCTTTTCGGAATGCTGCCGAGGGATCAATGGCGACGTTCTTGTTCGCCGAGCCGCCACTCCAATGGCCGCTTGATGAGCCACGCCCCGACCCCGGTGTGGTCTCGCCCGTCAACAACACCCAGGATCTGTCCCGTATTCAGGTCAACAATGGTTGTCATCCACGGCTCAATGCGCTTCCAGAGACTCGTTTCCGGGTCTTTGAAGAAGCGGACGGGTCGGAAACGGTGTTCATCGATCCCGAGCATCCGCGGGCGCAGGAGATCAATGTTGGGCAGTTTCGTTGCAGCCGTGGTCAGGGCCTTTTGCAACAGCCACCACGAGACCCCGTGCGCGGTGGCGGTTTCCGTTGCGGCGCGGCCAGAGTCAATGACAGCGCGCACAAGGGCGCGGCGGAGCCGGCTCGTGGTGCGTGCCCTGGCCGGGACCTCGATCGTGGCTTCAGAGAAGGTTCTGCGCGGACATGATGATTCGTCGCAGAATAATCGCCGCTTGGCCCAAACAACTTCCACCGGACCAGCCACCGGGATATCGCGAACGCGTTGCTGCCGACCCGAGTGGCGACGGGTGCCGATGGCACCACAGCCAGGGCACCCGGACTCGACGGTGTTTTCACTATGGATCCTGCGCTGGCCAAAACTCAACGTCTCGGCTCCCAGGACACGATAATCGTCCAGATTGAAGATGGTGGTGGCAGCATCAGGGTGCACCAAAGTAAGCTCGTTCAAGGCTCGTAGTCCTGTCAAAAATGAATGCGTCAGAACATGCACCACAACAGGGCTACGAGCCACCTGCGTCCAAGGACACGAAACCAGAATTCACCACGAACCACGGAGAGCCCTCAACCCCGAGGCTAGGCGCCCGCCATCAAACCGGCTTCGCCCGCGCCCGACTGGCCTCACTCTGATACCGAGAAAAATCAACCACCAAATCGCCGAACTCTAAGAATACTTTCTGAAATTATTCCCCCGCTCCGCTTGTGTCTGATTAGCCATGGCGGTACGTTGGGGCAATGGGAATCGTATTAGCACTTATCGTTGTCGGAATCGTACTACTGGTCTTGGGGATTGCAGTGAAGGCTGCAGCGTTCCTCCTCTGGATTGGAATTATCCTCTTGGTTGTGGGTGCCGTTATGGCAGTCTTGCGACAAGTACGCAACAAGGTATAGACAAACAAAAACTATGCATTTCACCGAAATCCCACCTTGAAATATCAAGGTGGGATTTCTTTTTGCCACTATGTTTTTGCTCGGGAAGCTTCTAGCAATTGATGCGGCAAACCTTGCTGGGTTGAGATCGATTGGGTCATCCCTGCCGGGGCGTTCGGTATGCCAGTGATGGGCTTGTCCAAAGCAATCCAGCTGATAATTAGGGGCTCCAGCATCAAGTGTGTGGTTACTTGATTTCCTGACCCATTGCGCCGGGGTGTTCAGATTGCTCTTAGAGAAGGGGGCGCAGCGGTACCAGCACGGTTTCACTGAATCGGGCCAGCGGCGAACGGTGCCGCCATTCCGTCATGGTCAATTCATTGGAGTTTCGGCTGTCGAATTCGAATATTTCCTGCATGTCCGAGGCAAAACCTTCATCGTGAATTTCAAGATTGATCTCGTAATTCCCCGTCAGGCTCAGCCGGTCGATATTGGCGCTGCCCACGGTGGACCAGCGGCCGTCGATCGTGGCTGTTTTGGCGTGGATCATCGCATCGCGGTATAGCAGGATGGTCACCCCGTCCTCGAGCAGGGAGCGGTAGAACCCCCGCGAGAGCCAGTCGGAGATGACATGGTTGGAATCCTTGGGCAGGATGATCCGCACGTCCACACCGCGCCTGCTGGCAGCCTGCAATGCCCGCAGGATCTGCTGGTCCGGGATGAAGTAGGCCATTGTGACGTAAATATGGTCGTGGGCCCGGGTGATTGCATCCAGGTAGACACCGCGGATCGGGTAAACAAGATTTGCCGGGATGTTGTTGACAGCGCGGATCCGTGGTTCCCACACCTCCGGGGCGGTGTGGGGAACTTCCGGGGTGGATCCTGTCGCGTTTTCGTTCCAGACGTTCACGAAAGCCTGGCGAAGGTCCCAGACGGACGGGCCTATCAGCCGCAGGTGGGTGTCCCGCCATTCCGTGGCGTACAGGGACCCGATGTTGTAGCCGCCCACGAAACCTATCTGGTCGTCGACGATCAGGAGTTTGCGGTGGTCCAGTCCGGTGCTGCGCAGGGTTTGAGTGAGCATCGAGGTGCGCAGCACGGGGAAGCGGTGGACGTGGACGTCCGGATGGAACCTGAAAAATGAGGAGGGCACGACTAGGTTCGCGAACCCGTCGTAGATGATAAAAACCTTCACGCCCCGGCCGGCCGCCTCGTTGATGGCATCCTTGAACTGCTGCCCGGTTTCATCATTTTTCCAGATGAACGTCTCGATCAGGATACTGTCTTTTGCCTCGCGGATCGCCTGGAGCATGTCTCGGTACAGGTCGGCGCCGAACGTGTAGCTCGTAATGTGGGTATCGGCGATGGTCCTGTTAAAAATGCCCGGGTGGGGGAAGCCCTTGCGCTTGCTCCGGCCCTTCTTTTTGACCATGTCCAAGACGACAAGACCGCCGATGACGGCCCCTTGGACGGCGGCGAAAGCCAAGAGTGAACGGACTACTGTCTTCCGGGCGACGTCAACTACGGGTTCCGGCAACGATTCATTCATTTGCAGAGTCTATAGCCCTGGTCGGGCCTTCTTTTGTGAATCAGGCGGTACACGCCTGTGCGCAACGCGGAGGTACCTGGTGCTTCGGAGTGGATGCCTCCGGATTGCGCAATGAAAAGGCCGATTACAGCTAGGACTCGGCGTTCCGGCTTCAGCTCACACGCTGAGGGGTGAGCAGTAGTTTCCTTTTCTGCGCTTGTAGATCGAAACAGTGCCACTTTGCCAATGCCGCGCAGTCCGCGTCCAAAGATTCAGTTCTTTAGCTGGCAATGTCCTTGTCGTTGTCCTTGCGGAAGGCGTTGCGGCGGGCGTGCTCGTGAACGCAGTCCACCGCTTTGATTTGCACCTCCGCTTGGGTAACGAGGCGGGCGAACGTGGACTGTTCAAGACCGAGTTGCGGGGCCAGTTCCTCCAACGTCTGCCAGCCGCCGATCTTTGCCATGACCGCGGCGCGCATCAGTTCCGATTCCAAAACCAAGGTCATCGGTGACCGACTGAGCAACCGACCATTGCGCTTGAGACGGCCGAAGTGCTCCGCTAGCCATGCTAAGGATTGACGGTGGGGGCGCTGACGAGTGCCCAAGTCATGGATTAGTCCAGTGAGCAATTCCCGCTCACGTCCAATCTCCACGGCTGGGCTGCTGAGTTCGGCATGCACCGGGGTATCGGTGAAGTACTTGGCCATCCGTTCAATCCTTCCAAGGCCAGCTGTGGCACCGGTCAGGTGGTCGGACAGATACAAACCAAGCAATTTCTCGTTAATGGTGGGGGTATGTGCGGTGTCATTGATCCTCCAGTTGTACTCGTGCTGCTTTCGGCGTGTCAGGGAACGTGCCTGGCAGCAACCCTTCGCGTCGACTTGCCAATGAAAACCACCGAGGGCAATATCGATTTCTACGCTGTGCTGATGGGCTGGCCAAGAGAGGGCGAGAAAAACGTCTTTCCAGCACACGCTCCTGAGGTGGTGACCGGTGCACAGTTCCTCAAGTACCTGTCAATGACCCAACGCAGCCTAGCGCGCGGCACGCGCCTTGGGCGTTAAGCGCTACACGTACTACCTAGCGCTTAACAGTTGGCAAGCTAAACCTCGGTCAGCCCCTATATCAACGACAACCGTCCGGAACGACATATTACTGATTTGCATAGTGCGCGCCGGACCAAGCACCACGGCAAGACGTTGCTGCTGCAGCCTGAGCGGCCACCCCGGCCCGCACGTCGGTGAGCCCCACTGTTGCCACCCAAGGATTATCATTCAAAGAGACACCCCTTTTCGACACAGCATTTTCTCAACAGCATTGGAGTTCCCATTACAGACGTGACCGCCACCCATGATGTCTATTACGGCAACCCTGCAACCGACGACGACTTGGACCTCCTCGAGGAAACCCCGCCGTCCGCCGTCGGCCGCTTCAAGGATAGGGCCGACGTCGTCCAGCACCGCGGCCGGTACGTCCTGATCAACCGCGACCGCACACCCAACGACGCCATGGTGGAAGACCTATTGTTCATTCGAGTCGCCTTGGAAGCGGCCGGGCTGAACTATCTGCTGGTGCGCGGCAACGACGAACGGCCCGTCATCTCCGTCGACTGGCACAATCGGGCCGCTCTGCGCAAGGCCCTTGTTGAGGCATGCGCCCACGAACCGTTCTATGCGATGGCCGTTGACGCCCGGAAGAAGACCGCACTGCTGGTGGCCGACGGGACGCTGGCCAAGAACAGCCAGTCCCGGATCCTGCGACTGTACCGACCACGATGGGAGCCCGAGGGCGGACTGAGCTATGGAGCGTCCCTAGGAGTTCAGATTGAACTGTGGAGTTATGAGGGCGACCAACTGGTGCTGCCCATCGAGAACTCGCTGACCCGGCGCACGTTGTTGGCCCAGGACGCAGTACGCGGCACAGTGGAACGATATGGCCACATTTGGCCGACCATTGAGAACATGTTTGCCGATCACGCCGCCGACATAGGCTTTGACATTGACCTCGTTTTCTCCTGGGTGGACGGCAGCTCACCGGAATACGTAGCCGCTCGGCGCACCCAAATGAAGGGTGTGGTGGTGGGCGAGGGCGACGACCACGAGGCCCGGTTCCGGCAGATCGACGAGCTCAAGTATGCGCTGCGCTCCGTCTACACCTTTGCTCCATGGATTCGCCGCATCTTTATCGCCACCGACTCCCCCACCCCGTATTGGCTGGCCGCGCACCCCTCGGTGACGGTAGTCCGCAGTGAGGAGTTCTTTGCCGACTCTTCGGTGCTGCCGACCCACAATTCGCAAGCCGTGGAGTGCCAGTTGCACCACATCGAGGGCTTGTCCGAACACTTCCTGTACTCCAATGACGACATGTTCTTCGGCCGTCCCGTCAGCCCCGAGATGTTCTTCACACCCGGCGGGATCACGAAGTTTATCGAAGCCGAGACCAGGATCGGCCTGGGCGACAACGACAGCCAGCGCAGCGGCTTCGAGAACGCGGCCCGGGTCAACCGGAAGCTGCTTTGGGACCGGTTCGGGCGCATCACCACCCGGCACTTGGAACATGCCGCCACACCGCTGCGCCGCAGCGTTATGACGGAGATGGAGCACGAGTTCCCGGAGGAATTTAGGGCCACCGCGGCCAGCAGGTTCCGGGCGGCGGAGAATATTTCCGTCACCAATTCGCTGTACCACTTCTACGGGTTACTCACAGGCAAGGCAGTCGTCCAAACGGACGCCAAGGTGAAATATGTGGACACGACGGCGCGAGCAGGCTTAAAGTACCTGCCCAAACTGCTGGCCAAACGCAACATAGACTTCTTTTGCCTCAACGACGGCAGCTTCCCGGAGGTCCCCGCCGCCGAACGCGCCGAACTCGTCACGGACTTCCTAAAGAGGTACTTCCCTATAGCGGCACCTTGGGAGAAAGAGTGGCCAGCCACTGCTTGAGCATCCCATGACGTTCAGCGCGACGCCAACCTAATCTGTTGCGTTTGGACGGGGATGCCCGTGGTGCGCGGCGCGTGGTCCGGGATTCGCACCCCGGCCGCGGCAAGGCGGCTTTGTGTTTCCTCGGCGTTGACATGCTGGCCGACTGTCGGCCCGGAGCCCAACAGCACTGTTGAGTGGACAATGGTGTGTTCGTACACGTGGACCAGATTGAACGACTGCCCGCCGTCTCGGCCGCGGGTGCCACCCACGGGCACGTTTAGGTCCTGGGTGTAGCAGGTGGCCGAGGCGACGGATACCGGGATCCCGGCAAACATGGCGGTGGTCGAATAGTGCAGGTGGCCGGCCAGAATGGTACGTACGTCCGAGCCGTGCAACACCGCCGCTAGCTCGGACTGCCGGCGCAGCTCCACCAGCACGGAGAGGTCCAGCACGCTAGGCACCGGAGGGTGATGGAGGGCCAGGATGGTGCCGTCAGGGGCTGGCGTGGAAAGTTCACCGGCCAGCCATTCCAGCTGGTCCACGTCAAGTTCACCGTGATGGAATCCAGGCACCGAAGTGTCCAAGGTGATGACCCGGAGCCCGTTCAAATAGTAGCTGTGGTCCAACGGCGCGCCGTTTGCGGGTTCCCCCAGCAGGCTCGCGCGGAAGTTTCCACGATGGTCGTGGTTCCCCATGGCCCAGATCACCTGGGCGCCGAGGCTTTTGCAGGCGGGCTCCACGATCCGGCGCAGTTTTGCGTACGCCTCCGGCTCGCCTTTGTCGGTGAGGTCGCCGGTGAAGACAACCGCGTCCGGGCGGGCTCCCGACGCCGCTATTTCGGCGAAGGTTTGGCGCAGTTGCTCCTCGCTGTCCACCGCCCCGTACAGCAGGCCCGGTCCACCCAGCAGGTGGGTGTCGCTCAAGTGAAGCAGGAAATGACGCGGTCGGGGGTGCTCGGCCTCAATGAAATCCATGACTGCCTTAATGGTCGGGTGGATGCGGCGTTCGCCGTGTCCCTCTCATGTACCTCCATCCAATCACTTCCCGCGTGTATTCCGGGCCAACAGAGCAGTAAATTTGCGACAACGCCTGAGGCTGCGCGGCCGTTGACCATTGATGGGGCACCGGAAAATCCAG
Organism: Arthrobacter alpinus; assembly: GCF_001445575.1. NCBI lineage: Bacteria > Bacillati > Actinomycetota > Actinomycetes > Micrococcales > Micrococcaceae > Arthrobacter > Arthrobacter alpinus. The sequence goes on from NZ_CP013200.1 coordinate 4,229,471, forward strand.
ACCTATAACGTGCCGAGAGGCTATCGATCTCGCGGAGAGGGTACCGACTGCGGCGGAGCCCGCAGATCAAGCAGCCCTACCCATTCGCTGCGGTCCTTCTCCAGCAAGGCAGCACCCGTAGGTCCGAAAGCCACGGCTCACGCCGCGGTAACGGAACAGAGCGCCGTGACGGCTAGGAGTACACGGATGGCCACAAACGCGAAGATCACGGTCCTTCTCCTGTCAGAAATGCCTACTGGGGCCTTTCTTCACTCACACTACGCACCGTGCGATTGGACTTTAAGGAAATCACCCTGCGGCCGCTCAGCCCCGCGACCGCCCCGGGACAATAGTTGGTCCGGCAGTTGGCCACCCAATGTGCTATCAGGAGCGAGAGCACTTGGGACGGCAACCGGCAACGATGTAGCCCAGCGGCCTGCACACCGCCGTGGATCTAGATACAATAGGCAAAACACTATGCGGCGCCATTCTCCTCTTGCGAGGCCCCTTCTTGTTGCTTCTGCCACGGCCAGCGTCCTGTGATCTCCAATTCGAGGGACCAGCTGAGGAAGGTTCGAATGAGCACGATTGCTGCTAGGACAGCGACGCTTTCCATCGAGGGTGTGACTGCTACCGTGCGGATAATATCGGCCGCGACCAAGAGCTCAAGGCCGAGAAGAATGGACCGGCCGAGGAACCGCCGGAATTGCCGATACACGTCGCTTTCGCGGCGAATAAGCCGGGACGCGGCGAAAAGAGCCGCAAGCAACGTTCCGATAATGACGGCTGCGACGCCAACGGCATCGACGGCACGGCCGACTGAATCAATCAGGTGTTGAAAACCATCCATGTTCGTCTCCTTTTCCGGGCCCACGGGCCACTCCTCCTACGGTACATTTGAAGGCTTCTGCATGGAACGGGCCTTGTGGACAAGCTAGAAGACGCAACAATCGACCAGCGAGACGAAGGTCCGGAACTACCAGTTGAGCATGAAGATGTCGTGAAACGCCAAATTGGGTACACCCAGATGGACACGGCCCGACTCCAGCCACGTTGACGCGGATTAAATAGCTAGGCAAAAATGACGCCAGAACCCTAGCCAATCCAGCCACCAGGCGACTGCGGAATTCGAACCGAAACAGCTGGATGGAACGGTAAATGAAAAAGTCCCGCAGAATTAGCAATGGAACCCATCACCGCAGGTCAGATCATGCTGAGCACCTAAAACCAATCGTCAGTTGTCAACGTTTATGACCCCGCTTTACAAGTATCGGTTTGCCACTCCTTGCCATTACCCCGTCCTGGCTCGTTTTTCAGGGGCAGGCCAGCGACAATGGCAGATACTAAACACTCTCCAGTTTGCGTTGATTCTGGAGAGTTTATGGCGAGTCGGTTGTATTTCACATACCAATCTCGCTGCAAGGCAAATTGAACAGCACCGACCACATAGCAACCGAGTGCGGACACAGCAATGCACCTACCACGCCTACCGATTAGACGCTGATCCGGCCAAGTCCGGAACACATCAGCCAATGAGGTCTATTGAATAGACAAAGCCGTTCGTTTGATCTGCCTGCAAGGCTAAATTCAGTGGGCTCTAGGGAAGTGGCTCAGCCGGATCCTAATTTCACTGGCTTTGACCGGGCGCCAAAGCCACTCGCACAGACGTACAGAACGTGCCCATACTTCAGCACCGAGTTCTCCCTGAGCGCGACCGAGGTCTCTCGATCAGCGCTGAGTGCTCTTCGATTTCACGACTTTAACTCCCGAGTACCCGCATTCGTCCAACAGATTTTTAACGTATTGGACATCGTCCGCGGTTTGTCGACTCGGCCCAAGTCTCACTTTAACAATGGGCAACGGTAGCGGCCGAGGCTGATACTGCAGGCGGTCGCCTGGATGGAGGAGGTCATCGTGCTCCAACGGGGCACCAGTTAATTTAACAAAAGTCGTCTCGTTCTCTCCGCCGTAGGCACCCGTTCTTCGGTGAATGACGTCTTCATTGTCGGGGTGTGTCACGACATATCGGACTTCTCTTTCGGCTCTGAATCCTCGATTCTTTATGCTCGCGACGGCAACTACATAATCGCTTACAGCTTGATCTCGCATGAGGTCAGACATGTCTACATCTTCATCTGGATAAGGATTCCGTGCCAATCCCTCCTGCATCGCACCAACGGCGTCCCGGATAAGGGTTTGATGTTTACGACGTCGATACGCCATGCGTGTCCAGCGAAGCGGAACGTCTTCAATATGTCCCCGGAGAGTCCCACTGGGTGGCTCGCATCCGAGGATCGGCATATGTGAATCTTCCCGAATACCAATGGCGTAGCCATCACGCTGGGCATATCTATCCCACTGAGAGTTGTCGTCGCCATCACGCGAAAAACTCACAGTGAACGCGCTGCCCCTGAACGGAAACTCTTCCCATTCATCGATAAGCTCTCGCGCAGCGGAGAAATCAATTTCTGAATCCTGCTCCTTGGGGGAGAGGAAACGTCTATCTCGATTCCGGAAATAGCGCTTGACCTGCTTGATCCCAGCTCTAATCTCGTCCGTATCGTTTAGGAACTCAATATTGGTTGCCCAGAGCGTGTGGTTTCGAAGGATCAGCGGAAGGCTCTCCGCAGTAGTGTAGTGCCAGCGAACGCGAGGTTTAGGCAAGTCAATCTCGGCATCTATGTCGCGTGCTGCTTGGAAGGGAAACCCAAATTCCGTCATAGTCCTATCGTGCAGGTTTTGGAGTGGCTACGCAAAGTGGCAGCCTACCATTCATCCGCTCGCGCCTGCCCAAAACCCTCGAAAGCGATCGACTGAATATCAATCTATGTTTGCCAAACTCACAAAACAGCGGTCAGCAGCCGGAATGTATCCAATCATTTTGTCATCAGCCGGGACCACATTTACGAGGTTTTCCATTTCCCGTCGTCAACCGTTTCGCGAACCTTCGCAGCACCGTGCCCGTCCATCCACAAGACGATATCGATGACGCGAAGCAGCGACAGGTGGGACTGGCCAGAGGCTTCACGGATGGACTCAAGGCGCATAGCGAACTGCCGACCCTTGTCGCCTTGAAACGCCTCCCACCATCTCACCCACTGTCCGCCGCTGTCGCGCAAACCGACCTGATCCTTCACCACGGAGTCGTAGATGGGGACGAGATGCGGTCGTTTACGAGCGAGAATTTTGCTGGCCGTCGTCTGGCCAATGCCCCAGGTGGCTTTCTTCTGTCGCAGCAGCTGCCAAATACCATCCGCAGGCGAACCGTAGTCAAGGAGTTCCGAAAACTGCTCCGCAGTCAGGTTCTCGAGCCGCAGTTCGACAGCTAACGGTGTCAGGAGCGCCTCGATCTTACCGTCGAGCTCCTCCATGATTCCCAGTGCAGCCTGGCCTGGGACATGGACTGAGAGCATGGATACGGCAATCAGATCGGCGGCCGTGATCCGGTTCGGCTCAACAAAGTCGCCTCCCCCAGCGAAGTTCTCGAAACGGGAACCCGTGTACAAAGGGCGCCCATTGGATTGGACTTCAAAGTATTTTTGGATGTGGCCAGCTGCTACCTCGTCGCTGAGACGTTCCATCGCGTCAATCGGCATGTAATCTCTTCCTGAAAAGTTTTGCTCAGTGTGCCTGAACACCCTGATTCTTTCAATCTGCCATTTACGTCTGACAAATACCCTGGACCCTTGCTAGGGACTGAGATCCAGTGGCTTCATGTCCGGATTGCGCAGCGTTTCCAGCAAGTCATCCTGGCGTGCCTGTCCCAGAGCCAAACGGTACCCTGCCAGCCCTGACAACATCCGTTGTGTCCTCGGGACATCACGGCTGAGGGGGTGGTCAAGCAGTCTCCGCTCAATCCTGTGTTCTCCGGGATGCACCCAGTAAGGGGCAAAATCTCGGACAGCCTGCGGCCTTGAAGCAGCTGCCGCGTCCGCACGCTTGAACAACGCCGCCCACGGATTTCGCGCACCCTCAGAACGCACCTCGTCCCAGTGCGCAGCTGCAACATTTTTGCGCACGGCATGTCCCATATATCGGTGCACGCGCCCCTCGCGCTGCTCGAAGTCCACCGGATTCGTCGGGACGTTCCAGTGGATCACCGAGTGACTCCACCAGTGGAAGTCGATCCCTTCTTGCCCTACCGAGGTCGAGGTCAGCACAAACGGCCAAAATGGACTGTTGAAAGCGGCGCGGACGTCCGGCATTCGCAGGGATCCCCCGTCCTCCGTGCGCCCGCCACCGTAGCGCACGGCGAACCTAGTGCCCATGGCCAGACCTCGGTCATCTTCAGAGGGATCTTTGGCCCACAATGTGGCTGAGGTCAGAGACAGCGCGCGGCGCATAGCGTCCGCAATGTCCATGAGCTGGTCCCCCGAAACGGAACCACTCGGTTGCTGGCTACGCAGCTGGAAGACGTACTCATCCAACACGGCCTGCAGATTCCCGTCAGCACAGTACCGAAGAATCGCCTGCCAGTAGCGCAAACCAGGGTACAACTGGACAAGCAGTTCAGTTGCTTCTGGGCGATTAAAGAGCGTCCGGAGTCCCTCCGCGGCATGAAGCGCAGCTTGCCAGTGCGCCTCCGCGTCAAACGAGGCCGGCAAGATACGTCCAAGTGCACGGTACACACAATTCGCTGGCGAATTCAGAGCCAGTTCACCGACACCTTCTCGCCAGATGCCCCTGCCTGACACCGCTGTCTCAAGCATGCGCGCAACATGGGACATGAAGTTCGTTTCTTCTGTTTCCCCTTCCGTGGACAACGTCGCCCCGGACATGCCTCGTTCAGCAACCGAAGCAATTCCTTCCCTAGCTGCCGCTGGGTCGTGCATCCATGGACGAGGAAGTGGGTTCCCGAGCCCAAAATAGGCAGCCCATACACCTCTCTCATCGGAGGAACCCCGCGCAAATTTGTGCTCTTGAAGTACCAATTCCGCAGTCTGCCGGAGCTGTTCCGAGCTCGCTGATACGCCGTCGTCGGCCTGGGCCGAAAGCCGCAAGGGGTCAGTCAAACCGGCCAGGTCGGCATGCGGGGTGAAGAGCGCCATGGCCGACATAGCCAGGGGTTCGCCGTCGCGCATGCGCCATACCAACCGTGGGGCGAAGCGGGCTCGAGCCTCGGCTGAGTTCTCAACTTCCCCTTCTGACGCAGTCATGATGAGCCGCTCTGCCTCATAGGACAAAAGCGTGCTCACTGCATTCGGTGTCGCGTTCCAGGCTGAAAATAGCACCTGTTTTGTGGCGGAGGTTCCGACGTCAGCGAATGGCCCGGAAGGTTGAGTGTAGGGGCACGACGGCGGCATCCACAGCAGCCGCCACAAGCCGCCGCCAAGTACATGGCGTTCAACTGCACGATACTTTGCATTGTCGCCCTCGAGTGGTTCGTAGCGACGGTAGCGGTCCCGGTCGATCGTCTTGAGTGAGGGAAGGTGCATCCGTACGTCGTTGTTCTCGGAAGCCCACCCGTCAATCGTCCGTCCCAATTGATAGTCCCCCAGGAAGTTTGCGAAGTATGGCACTGATTTCCAGTATTCGATCGGGTTTCCCGCCCCAGCCGCCTTGGACAAACGGGTCAGCGCCGCCAGGCTGCGCAGGTCGGCCGGCCGGACGTCGTTCGGTGTCATCTGATGCACGCGCAACATGTCGTCGTCGCCCAGCTGTGGCCGTTCGGTGCGGCACATGTACTGCTTCAGATGCCTTTCAAGGGACACCGCGTTGTCCCCGGATTCGATGCCGGCAAGCTGGTGCCGACGGCGGTCCAACAACCTTTGGAGCTTCCCTATCCATTCGGGATCATCCTGCGAGAGGAAACCCAACAGCTCAGTAAACTCGCTTGCATGGTCCTCACCGCCGTCGTCAGCGCCTGACGTATGTGCTTTGTAAGGTGTGGCCGAGAGCAGCAATATCTTGGCGCCGTCGAAGTTGAGGAATTGCCGGGCCAGCTCGGCGGCATTACTAGCCTCTGCATCATTCTTGGGACCATGCAACAGATCCTGGAAGCGCTGGAACTCGTCGAGGATGATGATGTCTGGTTCTAGGCATTTCAGGCCAACCTCGGCCAGAACGGTACGGTATTCGCGGATCAAATCCGGCATGCCTTCCCGTAGTCGATCCGTATGCTCATCCGAGCGGAGCACCTTCTTGAAACGTCGCATCAAGCCACGATCCGTCGTCTGCTTCCGGAAGTCCTCGCGAACGTGCGTCGCAAAACCCTCAGGGTGGCGTTGTCGGAACTTGTTGATCTCGTACATGAATCCAGGAACCCCAGCATTGCCCCGCAGTAATTCCACAACCTTCTCCTCGACTTCCGAGGGAAAGCGTTTGGGATCTTTCGGGTTCTCGCGTTCCCCAAGCAATGCCTCAAGCATGAGGAACAGGACAGCCCGCTCTTCCACATTTCCCAGACGTTGCCCTTCACTGAAAGAAGTCCCCGGGGTGAGCGAGATGAAGTTGACCCCCTTCCCAGTATTTTCCCCGGGAGCGGCATTCAACCGCTTCAGCTCCAGCGGTAGCAGCGTTAGCCGCCCAGACTCGATAACGTCAGTCTGCCGGGTGACATTCACACGATCGATATTCTGCTTGGCGAGGTCCGCATTGGAGCACATATATACAACATCGATCCGGTCCACACCATCGACCCTCTCGAGATGTTCAATGGCCCGCGCGACGACGCCGGCGGCGACCACCGATTTTCCAAGCCCGGTTTCATCGGCCACGAGAAAGCGGTTCGTCGTTCCGTCCCCTGCATAGAAGCGTTTGAATACGTGGTTCACGGTGCGCTTCTGGAAAGGCTTGAGTCCGGCGAGTGTCGCCTTGGCACTGAATATCGTCATGGCTTCCCCCCTTCGGCAGCCATGGCAGCGACGGCGACGTCCCACAGCAATCGCACTTCTTCAATCTCGGAATCCCCTTTAGATATCCGGTACAGCCGGTCCATCACGGGGTTTAGACCCGCGAACAGCTCCGCCGCGTCCGGGCTGCATGCTGCCGCCGCGATGGCCTCGAATAGTCCAGCGAACGACCCGCCCGCGCCGATACTCCCGAATGCTCCTGCAAACATTCCGCCTCCCGATGGCGTCTGGTCCTCCGGGGTCAGGAACAGTAAAAGGAATTCGCGCAGCTTCTCCACGGTGTCCAGCTGGCTGGCGATGACGGAATCGATCCGTCCTTCCACGTCAGTGCTCAGCACTCCTTGGGCCACAGTCGAGCGCACCATCCCGCTTGCGCTGTCACGCAATTCGATCAGCACGTACGGTGTGACCATGGCCAAGTGCAGACCCTCAAATACGTGGCGCTGACTGCTCAAGTCTCTCTGCACTTCGAAAAGTCGCGAAGGCAGAGTCAGTAAACCCAACCGAGCCGTCATATTTGAAGGCGGCGAATACGAGTGCTCCAGCACGACGTCGTAATCGGCACCTTGAGCGGACTGCGCCGCATCCAGTGAGTAGTTCAGAGCTGCTGCCGCGATCAGCGCATTTTGAAGCCGCCACTCGGCTTCCTCCGACGGTTCTCGCTCGGACCCACCGCTGCCATTGAACTCGGAGAATGGCAGCGCTTTGAGCGACTCAACGATCTTCTCCGTGCCGATCCGGTTCTTGGGGCCCGTGAGTTCCAGAGAAAATTCGATGTTTCGCCCAAATGCAGCCCTTGTGGAGTTGGTCGAGCCGAGCAGAACGTGAGTGGTGTGGTCGTAATCCGTGAACACGGCTTTTGCATGCAGGCCGCGGAGGTCCTCGGCCGCGGGAGCGATTTCGCTATCCGGCTCTTCGTCGGGGGCAAGACCAAAGTCATCGACAGCTTTGAATGCCATCACCGGGTTCCCCACGGTCTCCGGGGTCAGCCGGTCAAGCTCATTGTCACGCCCGTAGACGCGTAGCGATCTGGCTCCGGAGCTTGCCAGGATGCCGAGCGTTGCGTCATCGACGAATGGAGATATCAGCAGCCGATTCCCACCGAAATTGCTCCGCTCGCCTGTCAAACCATTAAGTCCGACGGCGGATGCCGGGTCCTGCAACAATCCCACCAAGGAGTTGGCCGGGTATCGCTGCTCTGTGCCGAGCGGCCGGAACGCAAGGGTTTTGATATCTTGCGGCAGCTCCCAACGCACTGCCGATGCCCTTCGCGCCAGTCCTCGAATCGTCTCCAGACGGGACGCTGGCAGAGGAACGGTACTGAGCCGCGGCAGCTCGTCCACGAAACGCGATAAAGGCGCGTTGTCGATGTCTGCAGAAAAATCATCTTCCGCGTCATCCATTTCGGGCGGTCGGCCGTCGATTCGAACCAGTAAATCCCAGGTGGCATCGGGTGTGAGGTTGCGACTGCTGCACAGGAATCGATACCTGTAGTCGCCGTCGCACTCGTATTCAAGAAGCCATACCTTGGGATGGAATAGTCCGCCTGCCAGAGGCGCCTTGACCTGGTGGATGATCGGTTCGAGCACGGCAAGTAAGTCGTTGGCGTGACGTGGCACGCGGATAAGGCCTGCTTGGCAAAAGATGTCGATGCGGTCCGACACCTTCTTCACTGCATTGAGTAGTGCGACGGCGTTGCTGGGGTCTTCGCCGGAACCCCGAACGAAGCTAAGTGGGACGGCGAGCGCACTGATCATGTCTAGGGTGAATGTGGTGCCGACGGCGTGGCTGAGTCGGTAGCCTGCTGGCGGACGCAGTTGTTCGGTGAGTGCTTCACGAGCGCCGGGATCAAGCACGGGTCAAACCTTCCTTTAGATCAACAATCATGTTGCGAACCTGAATCCAGCGAAACGTTTGTGGACTGATGCGTTCGGGCGATGTCCAAGCCCGGAGTCGTCGCTCGTTGACGAAACGTGAGTTGGCGCCTTTCGCCCGTTTCTCACGCTCTCGGACCATTCGGTGCAGAGCCTCGTTTGTCACAGGGTCATCTCCCGAGCGCAATTCGTCGATGGATCCGACCAGGAACGCGATGCTGCGGGGTTGTATCCGCGGGTTCACCGCCCTGGCGTGAGAGATAAATTCTTGGACATCCCAGTCGCGGAGCAATCGCTGGTAGTTTTCGTCTTCACGCCATTTCGCAAGAGTCTCGGCGTCGGTCTCTTCGGGTTCCTCGCCGAACCGGCGTCGAGCTTCAGCAGTAACACAGTAGGCGTAGACGGCATCGAGCCCGTGCTGTAGCGCGGAATAGGCCTCCGCGTGTTTGAGCCAAACCGCAGCTTCGCCGGTCGCGGCTTGGGCAGCCGGATCCGCCCATGGCACATTACTTGTCTTGAGAATTCGTTGAGGTTTAGCTACAAGCTGTGCGATCAGCGTCCCTGGGACAGCGGAGAGGACTCGGTCGCGGATCCATTCGGCCTCGCCATGGCTGAGCGCAATGCCTCGGTCTGCTGTAGTCGGGAAACCAATGGGAGCTGGCGGCAGTCCCGGATGCCAGACAGGTTCCTGTGGCAGCCCGTCACGTATGGCCGCGGCCGCATCGAGCATCGCGTCGCCGATAGCATTGCGCTCTACATCGTTGCGGACAATCCCCCATGACCGCAACGCCGACCAGTAAGCTGCCGAGGGCAGCTGGGCGACTCTGTCCCCGGCAGAACGGCCAATAAACCGCTCGACGTTGAGCTCTTGAAATCGTCGAATGAGTCGGCGTTCAGCCTGCTCGGCCGATAATTTTAGCTGATCGGCGCCCTTCATTCCACTGGCGGACTGGAAGCACCAAGGAATCAAGAGTAGATAGCGGGCCGCGACATGCAGGACCGATGTTCCGGGGAAAAGTGAGTTGCTGATCGTGTCACGGAACTGACCGAGAGCCAGATCATCGACGCTTTCAGGCATTTCAAACAGGCGGACGAGTTCGCGCATGCGATTCGTCTCCGCGGAGCTGGCGTCGAGCCAGGAAATCAAGGAAGCCATGATCTCGTACCCACCCTCACAAAGTTTCAGGTAACGGCGGAGCCAACTGTTCCTGCCATTGGGCAAAAGTTCGCCCGGTCTTAGAGTCGCGCCAGGTTATTCGTCCGTTCGCATTGCGGCCGGACACCACAGCGGCGGCGGCACTCGGACTGGCGAAGGCATGGTCGTCAGCAAAAACTACTACACCCTCCACAACGTTGAGAGTCCCTGATTTACGCAACCGGTCATAGAGTCGCCCGTAGTTTTGACCCGAGCCAGTCCATGAGGAACGAGCCCTGGAACCAGCGGCCACAACGAATTCGCCGTTGATGTCTCGTCCCAGGGCAACGCCCTCTTCAGCTGGAACCTTCATCTCAAACAACGGCGAGACATGCTCCCCGAGGGGAGCTCCCTCAGACGTTGTCGGAATTGGCCGTCCTCTGAAAGCATCCAATCCAAGGACAGGCAATACGATCTGTGCTTGGCTGATGAAGTATTCCATATCGGAGACGTCTGCCTCGGGAAGGTTTACTGTCGGCGGCCGGTTCCCGTTCTCGAGTGCGCATCGATCCGTTGCAGCTGCCAAGGCAATGAATCGGCTCTCAAGGTATCGGACGTGCGCCTTCGTGAGGTTGGCATCCTTACTGGTCAGAAATATCACCCGCGTCCAGAATTCTTTACCAGTGCTGGCACTGTTGTGCTGCCGCAGTCTGATAGCTACATCATCCGCTTCGCCAACGTAGAGCAGCCTCCGGTCGGGGTCTTCCGGATTCTCGCCGAGCAAAAAGTACACGCCGGGCGAATTCGCCTCTCCCCGTGCGAGCAGATCGTTGAGTTCTGACCGGGATCCGGAAACGAGCCGGCCCGTCCAATTCATAATTTCCGCTGTCAAGATGCCCGTGGGCGATCCATCGACCAAGAACAGACGGACCTGCTTGCCAGTTGCCAAAATTCTCCCTTGAGGTAATCCAAAACTTATCTACTGGTTGTATCACCGGGCACCGACAAATCACTTTTCCTCACCAGCCGCTAACCATTTGTGTCAATATCACTATTCATTTGCAATCGCCAGACGAGGAAAATAAACCAACTATGGCACGACTCCACAAGCCTTGAAAAGGCGCACATGCGGTCGTATCCACCGAACGTGCCGGTAGCTACGAGATCATTGGCGGCAGGATTAACCGGTACTTTAAACCACTGAGGAATTCCACGTAATACACGCCTCGATCAGCCCTCTTCTTCAGGCTTCTCAGCGTCCCCGACCCTACGAAGCAAACGCTCGGCAATCCCGATCGAGACTTTGTCACTCATCGTTCGCGCCCGCCCTAGTGCTTCACTTCCAAATCGCTTCGTTGCTTCGACTCCGTCTCCCCCTGTTTCACGCACCTTGTCTGTCGTCGTCCTAGCGAGGCTCAAAGCATCGCCGCTGAACCGCTTGGTCGCATCCACTCCGTCAGTCCCCGTTTCGATGACCTTGTCCCGAGCATCTACGACAGCTTCCACCCAGCGTTTTGCCTCGACTGTTTGCCGGCCATCTTCAATTCCAAGACACCTGTGGAACTCGCCGACTGAAGCCTCGACCTGGTTACTGGAATGGACCACAGTACGTGCCGTTGTTGGGTGCAGAAGGACTTTCGTATTTGCCAACCCTGCGGCAGCATTCATCCTTTCGATCAGCTTCTCGGTGCTCCGAGTGATTTGATCGAGTCGGTTCTGCCGGGCCACACGAAGAGCACGACGATGGTTATCTAGCTCCTCGGGAGAAGCATCGAGTACACGGTCTAGTTCAAGCACAGCTAGCGAGTCGTAAAGTTGGAAGCAACGGGCAAGTACGGCAATCCACTCACGAACCTTTGGTTCAGTTTCTTGGGCCGCCTTGGCGAGATCCCCCATTTTGGACTTGCGCTCCATTTTTTCTGCCAGTGCATCCATCTGTCGCAGCGCGTACATTTGAGTGCTTGCGACCGTCAGCGAGGATGCCTGTACTTTTGACCAGGTGACCTCTGAAACCCGCCCAACAGTGTCTCGTGTTGTAATAGCGTCGTCGACTACGAGCCCCACTCCGATCATGTCGGCCAAGACGGCGTCCTTCTGGGCGCGAAGTATATCGTCGACTTTCTCGTCGATGACTGCCAAATAGTCAGTGATCTCGTCCATGGACTGCTGCATCGCAGCCTGCGACATGATCCCAGCAACGCCAGTGAGTACCGCAGGGTTGGTCAGAAACTGAGCCGGGGTTCTAGTTATTTCGAGGAGTCCGGAGATCTTTCCATTTTTCATGAGGACGGCACGGCGAACGCCCGACTCTGAACCTTTCATGAGCTGATTGACCTTGAGGGCTTTTGCCGATTTCTCGGTTAGCTTCACCCATCGGCCAGCGTTCGCAGCCATTTCGGCTCCGGCCTGCGCCGCTCCAGCACCGGCACCGAAAGTCGATCCAAGTCGCTGCAGCCCAAGGTCTTTCGATGGCAGGCCTTCAGAGGCCAGAAAGCGCTCAATAGCTGACGGATCCCCGATGAGCGCTATACCGTTTTCGTCGTCGAACAGTTCGATCTCGTCGTCCATGACAGTCTCCTAAAAACGGAGGGGAAAGCCCCCAAAGCGGCTGGAATAGCTTCCAGACGGCGCGCTCCACAGCACCACTAATAGCTTATGCCAAGCACGCTGCGTTTCGTTCGTCTGTCGAATTGCGACAGACGCCGAGAGTCTACCTAGCGTCGATTCCGCCTTGTTCTTGTTGGCAATTTGCAACCAATTCCAGCGAGGTCCGGTGATCCACCGGGCGACGATTTCGAGGATTCATTTAATCACGAGGCTGAATGCTTTCTCGCGAAATTGTGGCGGCGCGAACCAGTAAGAACTATCATCCAGCCACGCCCCTGGCTGCCCAACATTATCCGTTCTACTATGGATTGATTCGGCCATTCAGCCGCCAATGGCAATCTCAGAATTTTCGGAGGGCAGTGATGGGGTTTTCTATTGCATCTTCACGCTAGCCTTGCCGAATCCACTCATAGCCAGGCCATCGCGGCCCCAGAAGATTGGGAGGCCACCTACCGCCAAATGGTCATCTACGACCTCGCTGCGGACATCGAGCTCGGCTTCTTCCTGGCCTACTACCGCAACTTCGCCATCCCCAGCATCGCCTCCTCCCTGCTCCAAAATGGCGAAATCACTGCCCGTCCCATGAAACGCTCCTATGACACCGCCATCGTCACCTACGAGCTCATCGCTAGCGGCCTGAACAGCGACCGTGGCCGCCACATGATCCGTCTCCTCAATCACGTCCACCGTCAAGTCCCCGGCAGCCAAGACGACTTCCTCTACGTCCTACTCACCCTGCTCGTCGTCCCCATCCGCTGGGCCCGCGCACACGCCTGGCGACCCCCAACCATCGCAGAGGAGGCCGCGGCCACCCGGTTCTACCAGCAGCTCGGCGCCCGGATGAACATCACCGCTATCCCCGCAACGCTCACCGAGGCCGAGCAGTACTTCGACAGCTACGAGCGCCAGAACATCGCTTACTCCGCCGCTGGCGCCGAGCTGATGGCCAGCACAGTTCAAGTGCTGAAATCCAGACTCCCCGCCCCCGCCCGACCATTCACTAGATTCATGCTCTCCTCCATGTTCGACGACGTCCACCTCGCCGAGGCCCTCGGTCTCCCTCGCGCAACCTACCCGGCAAAGACCGCTTTGGCCGCCGTGATGCATGCCCGGAATGCAATTCACCGGCGTCGTCCGATGAGCATAAGTCCGCATTTCGTCCCGGGTGAGGAAGGGTCCAGCGTCTATCCCAACGGCTATCTTCTCGATGAAATCGGTCCGGAAAACATCATGACGCATGGACGCCAGGCGAACCGCGAGCCATCGTGACTCCCGCCGAGCCCAAAGCGTACTGCAAGGCCGTCCGCGGCTGGAGATTCTCGGTCCATCGACAGCATCCGCCCGCCGAAGAGCCCGCGCGTCGGCATTGTGCGGAAGCGCACAGCGCAAACCCTGCCGCTAATAATCACAAGAGATCCAACAACTTTCCACCCGCACCTGTTCAGCCGCAACCGGCGGATCTAGCATGGATTACACGGCGATGCTCCTCAATCGCTGAGCAAAGTCGATGGGTTCCGCACATGTTCGTCCGACAGCGTCATCCCCGCAGGATTCCCTGCTCCAACCCGGGACGGCCCTTCGTTGCGTGGCCCACAAAGGCCCGTCCGTGAATAACCGGCAGATCCGCCGTACAGCCAAAGATGCCTACCTGCAGCTCGACTTCGGAGGGCGCCCGAACCTGGGCAGCATACAGTCTTGGCTGGAAACCGAGCGCGGGCATCCCATCATTATTTTGGAGGAGCCCGCCCTGGTGGGGACCGACCTCTGCGGCCTGCTGTATGTCTACGTTGATCGGGATGTCATTCGCCATGGTCCTCCACGGTCGTCCTGGCACCGCCAGCAAATCATTCTGCACGAATTCGCCCACCTGATCTTGGGTCACCAGCACACCGCCACGTCCATGGAACTAACGAACCTGCCTGGTTTCCCGGAAAAGCCGTCGAAGGTACTCGGACGCGCTAGTTTTGAGGACGCGGACGAAGCGGCCACCGAGTATCTCGCGGACCTTCTTGCAGAACTAATCCGTCGGCATCTAAGTGACGAACCGGATGATGAATCCGGCTTCAACAAGGTCTTTGGGTAATGGAATGCGTTCCGGCCGTCATGCTTTGGCTGCTGACTATCATCCGCCTTCCCACGGCATTGGACCCCGGGCGCGCGCCAGTCCTGCGTGGGGCCTTCTTCGCTGCCGTAGCCTGCACGCTATTTGTCCCCGCCATCTACAACGCAGCGGATCCGTTCCTCGGCGGAAAGAACCATGTGGGTCTGGTCATAATCATCGCGGTTTTGGCCGGATTCTGGCAATTCCACACTGCCACGGTTCTCGCCGCTATCAGCGATGAAGCTCGACGGCGTCGCCTCCTCAGGTTTGGACGAATGGCTGTTGCCGTGGCCGGCACATGCGTCGTCGTTGGATTCTTTGGTAGTCATTTGGAAGTGACCAACCAGAACCTGCCGCTGGCCTACGGCAACCAACCGGGCATGCAATTGTTCCTCTGGACGGGCTCAGCATTCATCATTTGGGTGTGCACAGATATTGCAACGGTATGCCTTCGGTTCCTCCCAAAAATGGGACGTAGAACACTTAGGTCAGGGTTTGGATGCGTGGCCGCAGGATCTTGCTTCATGGCAATGGCATTGGGCTGCTATCTAGCATTGGGCATACTCAAAGCATTCTCCACCGGGCCAAGTGCATTCATGCGAACTCTGGAATGGTCTTTCCCTATCCTCATATCAATTGCCGTGCTTCTGGTCGGCGTCGGACTAGCACTGCCCAGGTTTCCTGAATCAACTCAGGCGATTCGGCGCAATGTCCGCTCCCGACGCCTCATGATGTTATTGACACCGGTCTGGAGGCGCAGCAGCCAGGAACGAAAATACTTGCTTCGCAACCGATGGACGCCCCTCCTCGATCCCATCTCGGGCAAGTCCGCTGCACATCTCCACCGCAGAGTCATCGAGATTAGAGACTGCCAACAGCGCGGCATGATGCTTTTCCCCCGTGACCGCGTCCTGATCAATCAAGCCGAACAATTCCTGCAGGGAAACTGACTGCACCCGGCGCCTGCGCCCGGTCAGGTAGTTGGAGCTCCTCCGTGCCATGAATAGGGGCAGCTGGCATCAGCCGGAGGTACCCGCACGCGGAGGCATCATGGAAAAGCTCAGCATTAAGACACCTGACGACTTCATCGCCCTCATGGGACATACTCTGGGCTTCTGGCCCCAGGAAAGCCTAGTCTGCGTAGTCCTGGACGACCGACGCATCGGCGCATCACTTAGGGTCAATCTTCCCGCCCCAGGTGCCAACACGGCCCAGTTGGTCGAGCAGATCGTGCGATACGTCGGCACTGACCGTGACGCCACCGGCGTCGTGTTCGGCATCTTCACCCACGCCACATGGACTCCGAATGAATTGCGCCCACATGAAGACGCCTTGGAGGAGCTGACTGGCAGGCTCAGTCAACTGGGCGTGATTGTCCGGGATGGCTGGCTCATCGGCGATACTACGTTCACAAACTACCTCCGCATGGGTACCCCTGCCAGTGTGACGTACCCGTTGGACCGGGTCCTGAATAGTCAACTCAATGCGGAACTGGTCTTCCGCGGATCTAGTGTCGAGTCGTCTCCCAGGTTCCGCATCCCGGTCGTGGCCCGGCAAAATCTCAATACTGAGGTCCTTCGGCACTGTTTCAGGATTGAAGCAATGAATCCCGAGGCCGCCATCAGTCGCGCCAGGACACTTTGGGACAAGTTGCTCGACGGCGGCGGCGAACCTACCAAGGATGAGGCGGTTGAGCTCATCGCCAGCCTCAAATTCATCACAGTCCGAGACCGACTCCTCGCTGATATTCCTGGCATCGACGAAGCCATGCAAGATCTGCTCCTAGGACAAACGAAACGGAGCCCCCATTGGCAGCGAGTCGACCGCGCCTCCGAAGTTCTGTTCCAGCTGTACATGCGAACGGACGGCACGGATGCTGCACCCGTTCTAACAAGCTTGGGCATCATCCAATGGTGGGAAGGCCATGGCAGCAAAGCCCATGAGTGTTTCCAACGCGCCCTTGAAGCAGATCCTGAATACCGTCTCGCCCAACTCACCGACCACCTCGTGCGCGAAGGCATCCTTTCCGATTGGGCCACCGATCGACATACCGCCTACCAGCCGCCGCACACCCGCGGACCGGAAATCGGCGGCATAGGAATGGCATAAAAGCCGACGCTTCAAGTGGTCGGGGCCCACGTGGCGAGGCCAGCTAGGCTATGTAGATCAAGGAAAGGCCATTGGGCAGGAATATTGTAGTTTTCCTGGTTCGCCCACTCGAGCGCTCGGAAGACGGTTGGCCGTGCAAAGTGCTCTGCGATTTCATACATGCTGTGTTCGCTGCCAGCTGCATGAAGCTCAACGAGGTGGCTTTCCTAGACTGGCGACAGTTTTAGCGGCTTCCCTCGCAAGCAGTCTTTGGCTTTTGCAACTTTCATTCTTTCGCGCCTTCGCGCCCGGATGGGCACTCCTTCAAATTCCGCAACCATCGCCAGAACGTTGAACAGCAACTTTCCTATTGGAGCTACCGGGCTATGGACCGAACCGCTAATGTTCAACTAGATTTGCCGGCGGGCGAGCTAGAAGCGAACTAACCCTAAACGAATAAGCCAACGTGTTCTGGGGCTCCGCTTATTGACTAGATAATCCCCCAGTTTGCCCTTACTAACGGGGGTCCCCTGAGCCATTTAGTTGCCTTTCGAGATATCCCATCAGCCACGCCGGGTCGGCGCGTCCGCGTGTTCTGGTATGACCGGTTGAGGTTGGCCGGATGTTCAGGGAGTTCCCCCTGAGGGAGGCTAGGGCCAGCGTCCGGAAACACCTATACTGCTGGCCCTTTTGTCTAGCCCCCTACCCGAGGTCGAATCTGGGCCGCGGTCCTAATGTCAGCGATGGCAACATCGCGAGCTTGTAGTGACCGGCGCATCTGGTTGAACACCGGGGCTTCACCCCAAGGATCCGTGATCGTGAGGATTGCAGCGAACGGAACCCCTTCGGCAGGCAAGGCGAATCCGCTCCTCGCCAACGGCTCGACAACGAGCCGAAACTGGGACGAAGCCCCGACGCCCGCTTTCGAGGTTTTCCTGGTCCATCGCTTGACTGCACCCCACTTTTGGCCTTCTTTCACACGTCCATGTTCTTGCCCGGAGGTGGATTTTGAGGTGAAGAACCCACCGTAGGAAAGTTCCCCTGTCCGCGTGTCGAGTTTTTCCTGCCGAAGGTAGGCCTCCAGATTGACTCGGACGGTCTCGCTACCGTATTTCAGGTCAAGAGGCGGCCTGTAAACCAAGGTAAGTGTGGCCTCGCCTGAACATTTGCCGCCAGCGCGCACCAGCGCCTGAGGCCACTGGAAGTCGAAGGTCAGCGCTTTCCTGTGCATGAGTTCGGCCTCGAAAACCAAGGTAATGGAATGATCGTCTGACAGGAGTGTGTTTTCCGACAGATCCGGCAGCCCGAATCCTACGAAGTCCTTGGCCACATGGGCCAATTTCCTGTGGGTCATGTGCGCCGGAGCCGCGGCACCATGGATGGCCAAGGCCGTCAGTGTTTCCCTCTTGACTTTTCCAGCAATCTTATGGTTAATCTGCCCCAAAGTTTTTGCAACCAAAGGGGCTGCGTAACTTGTCCCGCAGTCTTCTACAAGTCTTCCAGTGATGTCTAGCGACTTCAATCTGTTGGTGGGATCGGCTGATCCTCCAAGATGACAGAGGTCCGGTTTGCTACCAAGCGCAAGTCCAGGCCCTCGGCGAGAGTAGACGCTAGGCACAAGGTGACCCCCTGGTGTCGTTTTTGGGTCGAGTGCCGCAACAACGACAGCCCTGAGGCTATCGGCCGGCTGATGCATTCTGTCGAGTCCGGGGTGTCTGTAGTTGGCCAGCATCGCCAGTGCGTCGTCCGCTTGTGTCGGCCATACGGGTCGAAATTGTGGCGACTCAAGATTTCCAGTCGGTAGGACGAATACGACATCGTGTTTGTCGGCGATGGCATCGAGGCGAGCGGCAAAGGGACTGTATGCATCGTCTCGAACCATCTCTTCAACCACCAGTGACATGTTGAAAACGCGGACGCCCGCGGCCACTGCGGACACAATTTCGAAGTCAAGTTGCTCCAGGAAATCCATGAAGCTGTTCGGATAGGTTTGCAGATACTCCTGCTCGTCGGTGACGTGCAGGCCGAGGTCATAGACCTTACACGGGGATTCTGCAGCTTCTGCATGGGTATTCAATGTCTGCGAGTCCGCGATCAATGCCCCGATGAATGTGCCGTGGCTGGTGTCTTGAGTCGCTGGGTCTCCCATTGCTGTGCGACCCACGACCCACGGAGCCAGCTCAGGGATCGAGGCAATTCCGGTGTCGACGATCCCAACTACTGGATAGCTTCCTCCGTTAGTTGGAATCGGAAATGCGTCACATTCCTCTGAGCCCGCGTCGGCCGACGTGGTGCGAGTGGGTTTGATAATTGAAGGGAGCCAGATCTTCCGGACGAAGGGCTCGTTTTCCAACACGTCTAATACACTTCTGAAGAGTTCTGGCCGGAAGTTAATCTTCTCCATACTGAGCCGTAAGAATCCACGCTCGCTCCACCAAAGCGGACCTTCCGACAGGACCAATGAAGGGTCGATCGCCCGAAGACTCCTCTTAAAAACCGCAATCTCCTCAGCCCTCCGCCTAATTTCCCCCTGGCCCGACTCATTTGTTGGAACAAACATCTGGATCAGGAAATACTGCCCGGAGCGAGGATTTCTCAGCCACTCGATGGCCTCGCCAACGGAAAACTGCCTCCTGTCTCTGGGGCCGTAGGGAGTAACCTTGGAAATTGCACCCACTTCGCTTCGAGTGCGGCTTGGGTTCGCCTTGACCTTTCCGTACTTGTCGAGCTTGAGGTTGGTGTCCGGCTCCGCACTCCCTATCTTTCCGATGACGGCGTCGAGTGCGGACGGCGTAAATTCGATAAGGAGTTCACCGAAGTCCGAAACGCCACAGATCGGCACAACATCGGGTTTAAGTACGGATTGCGTGGGCCGATGAGACTTCGCAAATGCAGCCGTTCTGAGGGAAACTCTCGCAATTCCTGTTGAGCGCCCCGATGAGGCAAGAGATGCCTTCGCGGCACTGAATTGGGTGATGAGCCCCGTCTTGTGCGCAGCGAAGTCCACGTCTCTTTCTGCAAAGAAATCTGTGTTTTGACCACCCGGATTGACTTTGACGTCATCCACGAACGATCCGCTATTGAGGACTATCTGAATCGGATTATTGGCCATCGCCCCTGCCTACTTCCTTATCCAGCGACTTATAGTCGACTGTGTCGTGTTGAACAACCGAGCCAAGGACTCCTGGGTGAAACGTATTTCTTCGTCGTTGCTAAGCTGTCGGACCAACCCCTCGAAGTCCTCGGAGAACATAGCCTGGCGGGGTGAATCAGAGTGATCGGCGCTGAGCAACAAGTTGACTCTGAGCGCTTCGACGAGGGATTTCTCCCGGTACCGTTCATCACGAGATACCGCTTGATTGAGCTGCAGAGAGTCTCTATTTCCGCCCCGCTCTTGCCGTCCGTGAGCCAAGCCAGGAAGTCGATGTCCACTTCCTCGATCGAAACGCCTTTGAGAAAGCGAGCCACCATTCGCTGCCTAGACTCAGTCCCAGGCGTCGGTATGGCCACCCGCGAATCGAACCTCCTCCATATTGCAGCGTCAAGTAGGTGCTCATGGTTCGTAATAGCAATCGTGAAGCCGCGCTCTCGCCTCTCATCGAGGCACTGAAGAAGGGTATTCACCACGCGCTTGATCTCCCCTAACTCATGGGGATCGTCCCGAATCTTCGCGACCGCGTCGAATTCGTCGAGGAGCAAGATGCACTCATAGCGGTTGGCGAACTCGAAAAGGTTTGCAATATTTCTTGCCGTAGTCCCGAGAAACGACGAGATCAGGCCATCGAGACGCGCGGTAACGAGGGGAAGCTCCATCTGGGCTGCGATGACTTTCGCCAGCGCAGTCTTGCCAGTTCCTGGCGCGCCGTAAAGTAGGAGATTCAAAGGGGGCCGAATGCCGGCCTCCATAAGCATGGCCGCGCTCTGCCATTCGGCGACGAGCGATTCGATGGCCCTGCCGAGATCCGCTTCCAGTATCGGCTCCAGGCCCTTTTCTGCGTCGCCAGGAAAAACAATCGATGCCAGCGGAGCCCCCGACTCTTTGTCGACAGGTGCATGAATAGAACGCGTCATGCGCTCAACAGTCGCTGTAGACAGAACCACCCGGGATGGGGCGAGAGCGTCTGTCGCCTGCTTTGCGTCTAGAACTACGGACAGGGCATCGGCTTGGTCATCGTTCCCTTGCTTTGCAAGGGCATCCCGAAGCTTGCCGATATTGCGCGTCAGGGTGGCATTTGGGGAGCGCATCGCTGTTCTGCAAATGGCCAAGACGGTAGGGAAGTTCTCCATTTTTTCACTCACTAACATACGGGTCCGCGGCACGGCACCTAATATTCATTACTATGATATGCGTAAATATCAGAATACACGCATATTCTGTCTTATTTGCGCATGAACTCCACCCAATCTAGGATGAGTCCCATGGGAACCAACGAAACCAACAGCAGCGGCAAGCCCGGCAAAACAGCAAAACTGAGCGAAAGCAGCAGAGGGTCTTTCATTGTGGCCCCTCGCAGGGCTCCAGGCCAACCCAGCCGCCCATAATTTCTGCGCCCACCGCTCCCAAGAAGTAACTAAGTGCCAAGTGAAGCTGGGGCGTTCGCCATCCTCGTTGCGCTCATTCCGGGGTGGTGGTTCGTGCGCCAGAGGGAGCGGAAGACCGGAGATCAGCGTGCGTCTGCTTTGGACGAACTCCTCCAAGTACTCGTTGCCGGCGTGGCGACTACGGGCGTTTCTATAACCACCCTGATTCTTTGGCCATGGGGCATGGCCAATTGGCTCGTCGATGTGCAGCGCTGGTCAAACGAGGGGACTACCTATCCACAAGGAAACTTGAGGGCCATTGTCGTGACGAGCGGACTGGTACTGTTCTCGGCAATTCTCATGGCCCATCTAGCAGCCCACTGGATGCCGGTGCCGAAACGACGCCTCAATGATCGCTCCAGCATGTGGGTGAACGCTCTGCGGGCGGACAACACCACGCATCACAAGTACATCAGCACGGAGCTTTTGGATGGGCGCGTTTTCGAAGGATATCTGGAAGGGATTACTCCCGAGGGAGCGGCGGACGAGCAGGTAATGGCCCTTGGTCCGCCACTGTTTGTCAAGAAGGACCCCTCCAAAAACGCAAAACCATACTCGGCGGATTCTCTCGCTGTACCTCTATCCCAAGTAAAATATGCCGCAGTGATCCTCAGGGACCCCAACTAGACGCACCGTTATCTTCCCTTCTCTGAGACCGAGGATGGTCCGACGTGGCACAGACTTCGGCCTTCGGGTAGGCCGGAAGAAAGTATCTGCCAAAGTCCTCAACCGGCGCTGGCAGCCGGCGTATCTGGACTTGCAACTGATGCCTTAGCCGCGATCCGGCCCTAAGTTTGTGGTGGATGTTCGGATGCATTGAATCCAACCGGACACCGCCCAAGTTTCAAGCCAGGGACATCATTGTTGTCGGTGTAGTCGCTCTGTTTGTCCGATCTAACCCAACTTTGGCCATCCTAGGCATCCTCTTCGGCGGGTGCCTGCTCGGACGGGGCCTCCTCATTGGATGCGCAAGGAACCAACAGATTGAATTTGAAAAATCTGAGCAAGCAACGAACGACGACCCGCGCCCCTTCTGATCGCAATGGCGACAATGATCGACAACCTCGATTTTGGCATGGCCAACTTTTCCTGCGCCAGTTCGTTGGCAATTGGGCAACTATCCAGTCGATCGTTCGCCGTGGAAACTTGGATGCCCGCAACATTTTTGCCATGACACCAAATAATCTCAAAGGGAGACGAGTATCCAGCAAGACGTTCCGCTTGCGAAACGACGACGCTTCGTGGGCTCATCGCTCTCGTCCCTGAATTAGCGGTTCCTGCGCCGCACCGAGGGGTGCGGAATAACTTTGTGAGATGGACGAGATCCTCCTGAATGGCGGCAACGCTTCAGATTGTGCGGTGCCCGTTGGATCGACGGACCGCAAACCGTGGACGGCCACGCCCCCGAGGGTGCTCACTTACATGAAGGCCGTCAATGATGCCAGCGTTGATGTGCCTGCCGTCTATGGGCAGGACGCCCAAGGTGCCCAGTAACAGAGTTTGTCCACGGCTGCCTTGCCATGGACTCGGCCGCCATGTCAGTCTCCGAGCTGGGTCGGGCCGGCTCCCTTGCACGCGCTATTCACGACGCCAGCGCCACTTACGAGCCCGACTCCGGCTCAATCTGAATCACTCATATTCCAGTCCCAGGAACCGAGTTAATCTGCCACAACGACATGGCCCCATGGTATCTCCTCATCCGAGAGCCTTGGGTGTTCATCAACTGGGACGCGGCCGCATCAAGCACCTTCCGCTGGGATCTCGAGTACGCCGCGTAAGCATTCACGCTAAAATTACGCATCGGCCGATTCACACACAGCGGCACGAGGGCTGGCACCCTCCATTGACGGCCATGGTGCCGACGAATAGCTATGGACAACGCTCCCCCGTCGCCATGTGGCAACGGACAAGGCCATGTCTGAACTACTCAAGACTTCCCATGATGCGGGAACCGAACCGTGGGGGACGATGTTCACGACCGGCCATAGAGACCACTGGCACAGTGTGATTCAGTTCGTGAAGAACAACGAGTCAGTCTGGCACGAATCGGTCCAAGCGTCCCGGTAGACGTCCCCAAACGGACACGCCGCCAGCGTAAATGGCATACCTTCCTTGCGATGATTCGATGGCCGATCCACGATCCCGCCCCACCGAAATGAATCGCTTATGACACATAATGCCTTGGTAACGCCTACCCCTGCAACGCCGCTGACGCTTCATCATGACGGTCCCCAAATCGTCAATCACCACCCAGGCACTAGACGAGTTTCCCGCCTTCAAGATCCTTACACGTCTGGCACCCAAGGCCTTGCCCGTGGCGGGAAGTCCCACGGGCAGTCATGGTGATTGGAGCCTCAAGCGCCATGATTCTGTATGTCTACGAAAAAGTGCCCAGAATGCCAGGCCCCGTTTGAACAGCGGCGCACCACCCAGCTGTACTGCTCAGCCACGTGCTCGGGACGATCCCGTGAACGACGCCGCCGGGACGCCCGGCGAGCCACAGCAAGAGCAACCAACCAAACCCTCGTTGCCCTTGAGCACGCCAGTGGCAATGCTCGCCTGCTCAACGCGGAGAAACAACACCTGCGCAGTCTGAAATCTGGAACATCCGTCATCCTGACCAAGTCCCAGGAAACAGTCCTGGCTCGGGACAGGATCATCGACGATCAGCGAACCCAGCTGCACCTCCTGGCCACCAAGTATTTTGACCAGTCCAGCCAGCTCGCAGAATCCAAGGCAGAATGCGTCGAGCTGAAGCTGGAAGTCTCGCGAATCCTGAAAGACCGGCGGGCGGATCTGCAGGATCTGATGCAGATCGCCGTGCGCATGCTCCAACTCACCGACCATCTCGGTATCCCTCTTGACCGGCCCACCGCGGAGATCTTCCACCGCCGCGGCTGGAACACGAAGATTGCGGCGGAATCCCGATGACCATCTCCATCGCCCGTCTCACCGCACACAGCGGCGTCAAGTACCTGCTGAAAACAACCATGCACGACGACGTCCCCCTCACCTCGGGCGACGCCACTGGTTACTACATGAAGGCGGGCACTCCCCCGGGTCGTTGGCTCGGCAGCGGCTTGGCCGGGATAGGCAGGGAAAGGCTTGTCCCAGTCACCAGCGATGACGCCACCGCAGTCTTTTCCAATGCAGACCACCCCGACACGCATCATGCGTTGGGCCATCACCACGGCGCAACCACCATCGCACACCGCAACGGCGAGGAAATTCAGCGCGTTGCCGTCGCAGGATTTGACCTGA
The DNA here is from genome assembly GCF_001445575.1 of Arthrobacter alpinus. Taxonomy (NCBI): domain Bacteria; kingdom Bacillati; phylum Actinomycetota; class Actinomycetes; order Micrococcales; family Micrococcaceae; genus Arthrobacter; species Arthrobacter alpinus. Next base: position 4,253,948 of record NZ_CP013200.1, read on the forward strand.
CGTTCAGCGTCCCCAAATCCATTTCCGTCTTGTGGGCGCTGGCCCCGCGCGATGTCCAGCAACAGATTCTCGCAGCCCACCACCATGCCGTCAACCAGGTCCTCGAGTGGCTGGAGGAATCCGCCATCCACACTCGTACCGGCCGTGGCGGAGTCGCCCACGTCGCCACAAAGGGTGCAGTCGCAGCCGCGTTTGACCATTGGGAATCCCGTGCACGCGACCCCCAGCTCCACACGCACGTCGTCATCGCCAACCGGGTGCAGCGAGCAACAGATGGTGTCTGGACCACTCTGGATTCGAGGACGCTCTACAAGGCCACCGTGGCGGCCAGCGAGCACTACAACGGCCTCCTCTTTGACCGCCTGCAGGAACGGCTAGGTGCGGTGCCAGGATTTCGCGCTCCCACCAACCGCGTGCGCAACGCCCGCCATGAGCTCGTCGGTGTCGATGACGCCCTCATCCACGAGTTCTCCAACCGCTCACACCGCATCGATGAGGAGAAAGACCGCCTCGTCACGGCTTGGACCCAGGAACACGGTCTGGAACCCTCCCCCACCACGGTCCTCAAGCTGCGCCAGCAAGCCACGCTCTCCACTAGGCAGGCGAAGGGCAAAGAGCCACGACCGCTCAGTGACCTTGCCGCAGGCTGGCGTTCGCGCGCCCAGCGGCTCGGTTTTGAACCCGCAGACGTCATCCGCCACACCATCAACCGCTCCCACGAGTGCCCCGTCAACGCCGCCGACCTCACCGAGTCCTGGGTCACCGCCGCAGCCACGGCCACCCGCCAAGCGGTGGCGCAACGCCGCGCAACATGGAACCGCTGGAACCTCCTGGCCGAGGCGGAACGCATCTGCGCCGAAATCAGGTGCGACTCCGCCGCCGACCGCCGGCACATGCTCGACGTCGTCGTCACCGCTGCCGAGTCCCAGAGCGTCGCGCTCAACGCCTACCGCTACAACGTCCCACTCAAAGCTGGCAGTGACATCGACTTCGCAGGCCACGCCGTCTTCGAGTTCCCCGGGGCTCGCCTCTACACAGACGCCGGCATCCTCGCCAATGAACAGTTGGTCATGGACACCATGAACGACGACGGCGGACCCGCCATCGCGCCCTACCTCGCCGACGCTTTCCTCGCCACGAGCGACCACGCTGCTGGTCACCTTGGGCTGGCACCCGACCAACGTGCCGCAGCACACGAGGTACTGTCCAGCGGCAGGAGCCTTGACGCCGTCGTCGGTCCGGCGGGTTCTGGCAAGACAACGACGATGGCTGCCATCCGCGACGGATGGGAACGGGCCTACGGTGCCGGCAGCGTCGTCGGACTGGCCCCGGCAGCTGCGAGCGCCGAGGTGCTCGGCAGGAAGCTGGGTTTGGCCGCTGAGAATGTTGCCAAGTGGCTGTATGAAACGGTAGGCCAAGGCGCCGCCCACAGGGCGGAACAGTTTCAGGACTTGGAGGCTGCTGACCCATCATCACCGTGGCAGCGTGCCAGAACGACGCAGAGGATGGCTGCATTGTCCATGAAGCAGGAGCAGTGGTCTTTCCGGAGCAATCAGTTGGTGATTGTTGATGAGGCGTCGATGGTTTCGACCGTGCAGCTGGCGGCGCTAGTGCATCAAGCACGGGATGCCGGGGCCAAGATTGTGCTGGTGGGTGATCCTGCGCAGTTGGACGCGATCGATGCCGGTGGGATCCTGGGCTGGTTGGACCGGCAGGGCAAGGCAGTTCAACTGACCAGTGTGCGGAGATTCAGTCACGAGTGGGAGGGGCCGGCATCGCTCCTGCTGCGCGTGGGCGATGGTGAGGCTATCCAGGCTTACGCAACACACGGGCGTTTTCGCCACGGTGACTACGCCGAGATGGTCGACCAAGCGTATGAGCGGTGGGCCGCGGACATTCACGCCGGGGTTTCGTCCATCCTCATCGCGCCAGACAACGAGACTGTCACAGCCCTCAACGAACGAGCTCACGCCGATTTGGTGGCCCGAGGCACGGTTGATGCCGTCCAAACTGTGCGGCTCAGCGATGGACTCACTGCGGGTCGGGGAGACACCGTCATCGCCCGCAAGAACGATCGACGCCTCACTGATGACTGCGGCGATTTCATCCGCAATGGCACCCTCATCAGAATCACCGCCAAGCCCGGACACGATGGATCCGTGATGGGTCGCCGGCTCGACACCGGCAATTTCATTCGGTTGAGCAGCGAATACCTCTCGGAATCCACTGAGCTCGGATACGCGACGACGGCGCACCGCTCCCAAGGCATCACGGTCGGCACCAGCCACACCCTGCTGACCCAAGATTGCCTGACACGCGAACTGTTCTACGTCGGCATGACCCGGGGGCAGGACAGTAACACCGCCTATGTGTGTGAATCCGGTCCGCCAGTGACGATGAGCTGCATGAGGGCCACGATTCGACGTGGTTGGAAATCATCAGTGAGGTCCTGGCTACCCAAGGTGCCGAGCGGGCCGCGCACGAGGTCCGCGACGAGGAACAGGAAAACGAACATTCCCTGCATCGTCTCGCCGCTGAGTACGACTACCTCGCCCTGATCGCAGCCGCAGAAGACCTACGCGCCGCGATAGAACACATCCAGCCAGGTACGGTGAGCATCCTGGAATGCTCACCGTCTTGGGGTGCGGGCGTTGCCGCCTGGAGGCGGGCTACTGCTCGTGAACCCGTTGCGGCAGTTGCAACGCTGAAGCACACCCTTCGACGCCCCGGCGACGCCAAGGACGTCATGGCAGTTCTTCATGCACGGCTCCGCCTGGTCGGTGGCACCACGTCAGCTGGCCACGACGATTGGCTGCATGCGGAGCTCACCAGTAGCCGGCCGGATCTCAAATACATGATTGCCCAAGTACGCCGCCTCGCCGCCGCCAGAGTCCAGGAGCTGAAAGTGAGGGCGCTGACTAGCGCCGACACGTGGACACAGCGAGTGGACGGCAGGCTCCCGAGTGGCATCAAAGCGATGGACCGAAGTGCGCTGCTGGAACAAATAGCTATCTACAGGGACCGTTGGCAGATTGGGGACGACCCGGACCCGTTGGGCCATCCCACTGCAGACTACGAGTGGGAGCGCGCCAACGATCGACGACAGCTCGAGGCAGAGCTGTCACGGCTGCAATCCACCGTTGCCAGCTGCAATAGAACCACTGCGGTGAAGGTTCCTGCCGCTGTTCCCCTTACCAATGTCGGCTGGGAAATTTAGAATAAGGACAGAGGAGGAAGTCATGGAGAGCAACCCGATGATTAGGCCGCAGCTCAGCGGCGGCCTCCTCGTTGCGACGACCGTCATCGCCGGCGTGGCCATGCTGTACGTGGTAGCCGCGATCATCATCGCTTGGCCAGGATTCCAGAGTATTTGGATCGTTTTCGGCGTGACGCTCTTGGCGGCAGGCTGGGTGGCTTGGCGCTGGGCCCGGCGGGTTCAGGGCCGGCGACAGTGGCAGCAGTTCGCCGACAGGCAGTGGGAATACCTAACTCGCATCAAGGGGGAACACGAAGCCACCGCTGAGATCACCGTCCTCAGTTTCGAAGAAATTCAACCGACTGGCTCTTGGGCAACCATCCGCTGGAACAAGTTCGGATATGTTCAGCCCGTGTGGATCGAGAATGGTACGTTCGCCATCTGGCCCGATTCCGTATTACTCATCCGCCCAGATCCGACGCAAATTCAGGTTGGGGCGCCCTGGCCGCAGACTTACTACCTCCGTTCTCATGCTTGCTTGGCTATCGCACCAGCTCCAGCAAGTGCTTGAACCCTAAGTTGCTTGATGAGATGTGGCGACAGGGCAGAGCTGTCACACCGCATGGCGTCTACCGTGAACTAATCTGAACAGCCTGTCTAAAAAGACAGCAGAGCAATCCTCGCAAGGGCGCCCCGTTCAGTACAACACCGTCTATTTTCGAAACATGTGCTGGGCGTAGAACACTGCGGCGACACGTACATCAGCCGTCTTCCCTGATGTAGGTCACGCCGAAGGCGCGGACCTGACGGAACTCTTGGCGGGCGGTACCGAAATCGAACCACCCACCTTCCTGCTTCTGGAAGATATCTAGGCCTCTGCCAAGGTTGATTCGCCAGCCGTTATCTGTGCGGATCCACCGATCGTGACCGCCTGGGTCCTTGGCGATTTCGAGCTTTATGCCCTGCTGAGCAGCCCCCTGGAGAATCTGGCTGAGCATCTGCAACTGCTTCTTCTGATACTCGGGATCTTCCTCGAGCGTGGTGTAGAGCTTGAACACTGCTTCGTCTGCGGGGTCCTTCGAAGCTGCGATGAGCGCCAGGAGATCCACGAGGTTGCGGCCTTGGTGAGGCTGGCGGATGTACGGATCATGCAGCTCAATCTCTGTCGCATCGCGCAGATATGGCATGAAGAGAGCCTCATAAGAGATACCGCGCTGATTCTCGACGAAGTCCCGCTGCCCCCGAAAGAGATTTTCCTTGTCTGGCACCGGCGTAACGGTCGGCTCTGGCGCCGACGTGCCTGGAAGTTGCACGGCCGGTTCAGTGGGCATTGACGGGTCCCCCGAAGCACCAGGACGGCCACGATAGTAGTGGGCCGGGTACTCGTCCTCTTCCAAGGTAGTGACAGCAGTCCACTCTCCTGACGGAGACTGATATCCGAAGTTGACCGCCGACATGGTGTCGTCGATACGCAGGATCTGATCCTTCACACGCTTGCGACCCTCAATCGAAAACCGCAGAATCTCTTCGATCTCCGCACCAGTTGCTTGCTCATGAGGGTAGAGCAATTTCATCAGACCCGAGAAGGTTTTGTGGATGCCGTCACGGTCGCGTGTAGAGATGTCCGCACCGAGACTGAAGTGGGGCTGGTAGCGGTCGGAGTAGTCTAGGTTTCGCATCGACTTGAGCACCTCTGCAATGTAGTCGACCACAAAGCCATAGCCGTTGGAGAACATCTCTCCGCGGATCGTGTCGATTTCCCATCCCGGGATGTAGAAGTGCAGTCGGTCGAGGTAAGCCGAGTCATGGTAGCTCTCGGGCAGCTCGTCAAAGAGGTCGGAATGCTTGAGCATGTACGGCACAGTCCTGGAGGTGTTGCCGACGAACACCATGGATGCTTCAGCGCCGTGAGGCTCCACGCCACGGGAGAACGACTTGTTCGCCATGTAGTTCTTCATGATGTCCACTAACGCTTTGTCGGTACGCTTCTTCTTGCCAGCAAATTCGTCGAATGCCACGACATCCCAGTAGCCGACGAGTCCGATGCGGCCGTTGGCGTTGTTGACGAAGAGCTTAGGCACAGTGATCTCACCGCCAGAAATTAACATCCCGTGGGGAGAAAACTCCGAGTAGATGTGCGACTTTCCGGTACCCTTGGGTCCTAGCTCTACAAGGTTGTAGTTGCGCTCAACGAACGGGATAAGACGGACAAGTTGGAGCAGTTTGGCCCGACGTCCAAACTGATCGGGATTGAAACCGATCGACTGGATCAGCAGATCGATCCACTCGTCAGTGCTAAATTTCGCCCTCGCCTCGAGGTAGCCATCGTAGTCGAAGCTCGACATTTGGATGGGCTTCAGGCTCCCGAGAATCCACGGCACCACCTTCGCGTTGTCACTATGGAAGTATTCGATGTCGCACATGCACCATACGCCGCTGACGAGCAGCTTCTGGTTGGCGTTGACCGTGTGCGGGTCAACGAGAACACCGTTTATACCGAGGTTCGAGAAAGATGCCTCGTAGGTGTCGTCTTTCTCATTCAGTGTCACACTGACGCGGTCGATGACGCGGAAACGCCCCTTCTCGCGGATTTTCGACTTGATCAGCTCGTTCTCATTGCGGTGCACGTAATGCTCCGCAAGAATCCGCCTCACTGTCTCGATACCCTCCTGAATCCCGGCCTCGACGTCGGTCGCGGCATACTGCCCCAGCAGGTACTCCAATACATAGGAAGGTACTATCGCGTTGCCCTTGACAGTCTTGACGAGGTCCTTACGGACCACGGCACCTGCAAAGTGCTCGTTGATCTTGCGGTCCAAGTCGCTCTGCGGCACCTTCGACTGTGGGAAAACATCATCCAAGTCGTCGGCAACCATCGCCTGGAAGATCAGATCGATCTCGTCGCTCATCAGAAGTCCCACCCGTCGTCGCTCGTGAAGGCGCGTTTGACCGCGTACGGCGCACCCTTATATTTCTTCCACTGGTCGGTGCCTTCGATCGGCTCCAACAGGCGGAACTCAACGCTCTGGTTGTTCGCCGCGTCTGCGTCCTTACTCAGCAGAAGCCGGACGATCTGGAAACGATCCCGTCCCTCACCGCTCTCTGAATCAAAGACCATCTCCTGTTCATTGGAGATCAGTTGCTCTCCGAAGTAAAGTCCCGCGCGCAGGCGCCTAGCAGTGACCTTGGGTTCAACTTTCATCGACTGGTAGAGCTTCACCACGATCTGGCCGGTGGTGATCTTGTCAGACTCCGGGTGAATGTCGACGTTGACCCTCTCTACCGTCGTGGAACGGCCCTTGTTGATCGAGACGACTGGCACCACGATCTCCTGCAGCGAAGCACCACCGTGCACGAACTGAAACCCGGAACCCGGCTTGACGATCCGGTGGATCGAGTTCGGGATCTGCACCTCCAGATCACTGGACAACCCAACCTGGTGAGGCTGGAAGGTTCGGAACGCGGCGTCTTCCTTCAGCCCCCGGCCAAGCACGTATCGACGCTTCTCGGCCACGATCTGGTCACCCTGCGGTTTGACTGTGAGGTTGAACTGCGTCGCGAGTTTGGAACGCTGGTATAGGAACCCGTGGTCGGCAGTGACGAAAATGTTCGTCGCGTTGGCGTTGGCAAGTTTCTTCACGATATCTACAAGGTGATCCAGCGATTCAGACACTGCTGCGAACGTGCGGTGTTCCGACTTCGAACTGTCACCCGTAGCATCAATCGTGTCGTGGTAGACGTACAGCACCTGATTCGACGAGTACAGATCACGTCGTTCAGCTGGCTTCATCTCGACGAAATCCTTCGCCTGGATGGCCGTTCCCCCGACAGCCTCAAGGATCTTGCTGCGATTGGCAGAGCCATCAGACCTCAACCCGTCAACGAGGACCGGGTCACCGTTCATCGAATGGGCAAGCGTTTTGTGCGGCAGGAGAGCAGCCATCCCCAGCTGGGTGTAGCTCGGGAGCACGCCAAGCATGGCATCGGTCTTTGCGTCGAACTTGTCCAGGCCAAGGATTCGGGTTTCAAGTTCCTTGGCGACCTCGAACCGCATGGCATCGGAGATCACCACGACGGCTTTCTTGTTCCCGCCCTTGGTGAGCTTCGCGACGTACTTCTCGTAGAATTCAGACTGCGAGGTCGCTTCCGGTGTGCGCCACCGCTGCACCGCATCGACCTGTTCCTGCCACGACATGCCCAGGGGCGCCACGAAGTCCGTCACGTACGCGGCTTCGACCTGTTCGGCAAGTTCATCGAGCGGCTGCTTGAACTCCGCAGTCAGGTATGCGTATGTGAACTGGCGGTATCGCTGATCGATACGGAACAAGTCGTCCCTGTACCGGGTCAAGCCTTCATCGAAACTTGCGAATTCAAGGCGCGCGGCGCGGATTGCAGGGATGAGTTCCGCAGCAGCAGTTAGCGCCTCATAGAGCATGGCGTAGTCCTCGAACCAGAAGCTGCCATGACGCCGAACACCGATGGTCTCGAGGATCTCACGCTGCGGCATCGTCTGGTTGACGATGCCGTCGACCAGACGACGGATGATCTCTCTCTCGGCGGCCTCGAAAATGTCGGCATCCCTGAGAGTCTCCCACGGGAGCCCGGCTACCTGTTCCTCGTATGCGAGGTCACCTTCAGCCTTGCGGGCCAAGATCTTAATCGCGGAGGCACTTCGCTTCGAGTCACGGAAGCTGCGGAAGTCGATTGCGAGATTACGCGCGCCCTTCGAAGACGTGACGTCGAAACCATCACGGGCCTGCTGGAACATCCACAGCACGAATCCCGGAATGGTCGGAGCCGCCGACAGGTAACCGTAGATGTGCTCAGCGCCACTCCAGTGGAACTCTGCGAGTCCGAGTTTGCTCAGGGCGTCCCAACCAGAGGTCTCGCCCTGTGCGTGATGAGACAGCAGCGTGCGCGTGAGATCAGAGAAGCTGTGTTCCTTCTGACAGATCGCGACGGCGGACATTTTCGCCTGCACCGTCACCAAATCGTCGCTGGGCAGTAGCAGTATCTTCAGACTCTCGACTAGCTTGGAGTCGGAGAAGAACGCAGGGTGCTCAGTGACCAGCGCGTCCGAGCCAGGCTCGGCTAGGCCCAAGCCCGCACGCAGGAGTGCACCACGGTCTGCTGTGAAGACAGGACCGTAAGCGAGCTCCACGTCGAGTAACCAGTTATTGGTGCCTTCAGTCGCCGCGCCCGAGCGATAGATCAGGAACTGTGATGCAGTGTCCTCGCGGAGCACACGGTGCTTTATCGCGAATTCGTCATCTGCGACCCTCAGCACCGAGACGCCGTCGGGCACTTGGCTATCCAGTTCAGCCGCGTAACCGCCGTCGGAGTCTTGCCACACAACGATGCGCTGATTTGCAAAGCGGACTGCAAGATGATCATGGATTGACGGCGCCTTGCTCACTCAGATGCCTCCAGACCTTTGATTGGGCGCAGCGCCGGGTAAAAATTCGGGTAATTTACCTTTACACCGTCATCGAGGTTGATCTCGACCTTCTGGATGTCCAGCGGATAGAGCACGTCATGCTCGTAGTCCCGCAGCTCAGCCAGAACAGCGCGCAGCCGGTCGGCTTCATTCTGATCCTGTGCTGACGCACCGCCGGCGGCAGCTTCCTCAGCACGCTGAAGGCCGACTTCGAGCTTGGCGCGGTACTCGCGCAGGTATTCGTTCAACACCGTCGAGACCGTCGCCGGGGTGTAGCGGTGCAAGTAGATCAAAGCGTTGAACGAGCCCTTGGGTGAGGAGAACATCCAGTAGATAGGGCGCTTTTTGTAGCGCTGCACGTGATCGTCGTAGAACTTCGAGCGTGAGATGCTCCGACCCGATGGGTTCGACTTCATGATGAAGTAGTCACGGATGGTCTTCACACCCAATGATTCCTCGACGAACCGCAGGTTCTCTTCGAAGCACTCAACGCCGAACGCGACGCGCAGGAACTGACGGAAACGCTCAACTATGTCGTCCTCGAACCAGCCATCGTCAACGAACGGGATGACGTTATCAGCGTCAGGCATGAACGTCGGCGACTGCACGTTCGTGAGGTAGTCCTGAAGCGTTGAACTCTGATCCGCAAGGATCAGGCCCGGCTTGTCCAGACTGTAGCGACCGAACATGCAGCCGACCGCATACGAGATGAGGTCGACGACGGCGGACTCCGCGAACTGGACATCGCGCTCCTCGGGCGTCTTGTTTGGCCACCGAAACGCGGAGTTGTTGGTGAGCGATACACGCTCGAGCGGTACGTGCGAGCCAACCTCGTCCTCGAGTCCGTAGAGCTTCGCGACGGCTTCGTTGTTCTCGATCTCCAGCTGTTGCTGAGCGTGCGAGCGCGCCGCCCACTCTTCTCGATGTTGCGCAACGGTCTGTTCAAGCGTCTTCAACGGGGTTCCTTACGAGAGTTCGCCGAGGTATCGATTTTCACCGCCGACCGGTTCCCCGGCACAGCAGGGTAGCCATTGGGATAGCCGAAGTGATTCTTCTCAGTCTACCGGCCAAGTCCGAGCATTTCCGCGGATGCCGCGAGTGCCGCTCGGGTCCTCGTGTTATCAGAGTGCAGGTAGGACTGCGTGCTCAGCATAGAGGAGTGCCCAAGAACGGCCTTAATCGTGGTCTCGTCGATCCCGCTGGCGAGCAGCAGAGTGGCTGCTGTATGACGTGCCTCGTACAGCAAGGGCCTCCTACTACTGCCATCCGGAAGAGTGACCGTTACCTCTGCTTCCGCCACGATCTCGTACCACAGCCGGCGGTCCAGCTCTGCCGATCGTGGGGCGCCGTCGTCTCGGGGCCAGACGAGTCCGCACGGGGACGATGGCGCACAGTCTGCCCAAGAGGAGAGCGCATCGACGAGCCAAGGCACCAGCGGGATAACGCGGCTCCCGGCACGGGTCTTAGGCCGGACCAGATGGTAGGCGCCATGGATCTGGCGGGACTCGAATCCGCGAGGGACCCGGAATCCACTCTCGGGTTTTCTGGCCTCGACGTACGGCAGTGCCTTGAGTTGCCAGGCAAGCGTAATCGTCTCAGCTGCAAGGTCTACCATGTCCCAGGTCAGCCCCAGTGCCTCCGCGGGGCGCAGCCCTTCTACGAGCGCCGCGACCCATCGCGAGGCGTCTGGGCGGGTGGTAGCCACAGCGAGAATCTTCGCCGCGGCCCCTGCGTTCAGGGACTGCCGTGGGGAGCTCCCGGCACCAGGGCCACCCGCCTCCCGTGCGCGTTGTGGGACTCTGTACCCCTCGGCGACCGCGTCAGAGAGCATCTTGCTGAGCACCGCGTGTGTGCGCTGCATCGTGGCGAGTGCTAAACCGGCTTGTTCCTGGGCCGTCCTGACCTTCCGGATGTCTGCGGGCACGAGGGCATCGAGGCGCAGGTGCCCTATAGCCGGAACAATCCACTTGCTGATTCCAGAGCGATCAGAGACGTACGTGCCGGGTCGGATGATGTGCTGTCGCTCTTCGAGCCACCGATCGGCCCACCGCTTGACTGTGACGCTATCCCACGTCTGGTCGGTGTGCCCCTCGGCCGCAATCCGCTGCTGTGCCTCAGCGAGTCGGGCCCGAACCACGGCCTTCGTATGCGCCTTCAAGGTGACGCGGCGACGCGTTCCGCGTTCCGTCCACCCGGCCTCAATCGAGGCTACCCACTGTCCCCGAGAGTTCTGGTAGACCGAGCCGGTTCCTTTGCTGCGCTGCTTGGCCGTAGGCATGGCTCAATGATAAGTGAGACTATGCCGGCTGGCAGGGTAGTCATCAGGGTAGCCATCCGAAATGACAACTGAAGCGGGACGAAGTGGTTAGGAGAGCCGGAAGCCGACATCAATGCGCGGCGACTCCTGAACACAACACAGTTTATGAAGGATCAATACCCCACCGGCAAGGCCGACCTCATGACGGCGTTTATGATCCGCGCCCAGGAACTTACGGTTCATGGTGGAACCTGGGCAATGATCAATCTCCCGTCGTGGATGTCATTGAAGTCGTTCGAAGACCTGCGGCACGACCTTATTGAAAACCAACGAATCGTGTCCATGGTCCACCTTGGGCGTGGCGTCTTTGGCTCGGACTTCGGATCCGTCGCCTTCGTGATCGACAACGTTTCGGCAAAGTCGTCACGTGGCGTATATAGGCGGCTCTTTGAGAAGCACGTGGATGTCCGGTCGGTGTCTACGATCGAGGCTCTGTTCAGCGACTCTTCGTACAACCGTTACGAGGTATTACAGGAGGATTTTGCGGCGATCCCGGGCTCCCCGATTGTCTACTGGCTTAGTGAGAAGATGCGGGGAGCCTTCGCAACTGGTCGTCCTCTCAGCGACGTCGCCAATCTCCGGCAGGGATTGGCGACCGCTGACAACAACCGTTTCCTTCGCCTGTGGTGGGAGGTCTCGGATAACCGCACCGCGCTTACTTGCACGTCACGTGAAGAGGCCGCGTCAAGTGGTGCACGTTGGTTCCCGTACAACAAGGGCGGTGAATTCCGAAAGTGGTACGGCAACCATGAGTACGTGCTCAACTGGGAACACGACGGCGCAGAGATCGTCGATTTCAAGCCACGTTCGGTAATTCGTAACCCTGGGACATACTTTTCACCGTCAGTGTCATGGTCCAAGATCAGTAGCGGCGCCCCAGCTTTCAGGGCCTATCCAGCTGGTTTTATCTACGACGTCGCAGGCACCTCGATGTTCACGACGACGGATCGTGAGCGAGCTGGTTTGCTCTCCTTCGTAAATTCGCAGGTGGCACTTGAGCAGTTGGCTGCGGTCGCTCCGACGCTCAACTACGAGGTGGGGCAAGTCGCTGGCCTACCTGTGGCAGACGCGGCCGTGGACAACGGAGTTGTTCGCGCCGCAATAGCGGTCGATGAGGCTAAGGAGGATTGGGACGACTTCGAGACCTCCTGGGAATTCGCGCGGAACCCGCTCGTCTCCCTCTTCGAACGTGGATAGCCGACAATTCCACCTTGCCCTCAGTCCCCACATGGTCAGGCAAGTGCAACCAAGGGGTTACGTTCAAAGTTCCACGACATCTCGGAGAGGTCCCAATCCGTTCGAGACGTCTCAACCAGATTGCCCGTGTTCGCCGGAAGTCCATCAAATCCAGAGGCAACTGGAAGCTTTCCCACATCGCCAACCTGGAAGTTGAGTGTCGGCGCGATGGCCTTGAGTACTTCGCGGGCGACACTGGAGTTCATTAGCACGGCAACTTGATCGAGTAGTCCTTCGCTTCCGAACGCAGACATTCCCTTCACATCGTGGATGAACCCGCTCGGAAATCTCCGGAATGCGGCTTCACCGGATGAGATATCGGACCATGACACTGACGGTGAAAAGTATGTTGAAGTGTTTTGAGCACGCGAGCGTGGTCGACCACCTTTCTCAGTACCGAAATTTCGTATCTCTGCGCCGTCGTGTTCCCAGTTGAGCACGTACTCATGGTTGCCGTACCACTTTCGGAATTCACCGCCCTTGTTGTACGGGAACCAACGTGCACCACTTGACGCGGCCTCTTCACGTGACGTGCAAGTAAGCGCGGTGCGGTTATCCGAGACCTCCCACCACAGGCGAAGGAAACGGTTGTTGTCAGCGGTCGCCAATCCCTGCCGGAGATTGGCGACGTCGCTGAGAGGACGACCAGTTGCGAAGGCTCCCCGCATCTTCTCACTAAGCCAGTAGACAATCGGGGAGCCCGGGATCGCCGCAAAATCCTCCTGTAATACCTCGTAACGGTTGTACGAAGAGTCGCTGAACAGAGCCTCGATCGTAGACACCGACCGGACATCCACGTGCTTCTCAAAGAGCCGCCTATATACGCCACGTGACGACTTTGCCGAAACGTTGTCGATCACGAAGGCGACGGATCCGAAGTCCGAGCCAAAGACGCCACGCCCAAGGTGGACCATGGACACGATTCGTTGGTTTTCAATAAGGTCGTGCCGCAGGTCTTCGAACGACTTCAATGACATCCACGACGGGAGATTGATCATTGCCCAGGTTCCACCATGAACCGTAAGTTCCTGGGCGCGGATCATAAACGCCGTCATGAGGTCGGCCTTGCCGGTGGGGTATTGATCCTTCATAAACTGTGAAAGGAGCGCACCCATCTGCTTCCCGCCCATGTACGGCGGGTTGGCAATCACCACCGTGTACTTCGTCGAGAGCACCTCGGCCTGGTGCACCACCCGATGCGCATACTCCAATGTCTGGCCGTAGAGCAGATCGTCATCAAGGATCGATAGAACCTCTGCTGCACCCTTTGCCATGTCACCATCCGGCTGGATCAGCGAACCGAGCGTGTCAGCATCGCGGAACTGATTCCAGAACGTCTCCTCCGTATGGCGGTCGCCTGACTTGGTGACGAGGAAGTCCAATTCGTCAGGAGCGAAGGAGAGCGGCTCAATCACGCAGATCTGCGGATCGACGTCACGGGCAAAAAAGCGGCGATCCTTTGCGCGTGCCTTCATCGTGAGCGCAAACCCAGCGAGTGCTCCTGCACGAGGGTCAATTTCGGTGCCGTGCAAGTTATGCGCAAGGATGAGGCTCGGGATCACCGACGGCGCGTAACCCTCCTCTTCGTAGATGGCATAGAGCAGGTCGAAAGCGTAAGTGAGCATGTGGCCTGAGCCGCAGGCCGGGTCGATCACGGTCAGTTCTTCCGGCTCGGTGATCTTTAGGACGGCAGTTTCTTCATCGACGGGAGCTATGTAGTAGTCCATCTGATCGACGAGCCGCGAGGTCGGGCGGTTGAGCATCCACAACCGGCCGAGAGAGTTCTCGACGAGGTAGCGGACGATCCAGTGCGGGGTGAACAGCTGGGTCGCTGCCGGGATCTCGTCTGCGCCAGCCTTCTTGTTCTTCTTGAATCCGGCGAAGACCTCGTCTTTCCGCTCGGATACATAGAACTGGTAGAGCCAGCCGATAACCTCGACGTCTTCACACACCTCCGCGTTCAGCACCTCGTGAGCACGAGAGAGGAACGCACCGTCAGCAAGAAGCCCGGAAGGGACGAGAAGTTCGGTGTAGTCACCTTCGCGTTCGAACATGAATGGCATGGCCTTGTTCCAGAACCGGCAGTACTCGGTCAGGAGCAACGCGTATGCCTCCCCCTCAGCGTCTGTGCTGCGACGGGTACCCTCGAGGAGACCCATGACGGCCTCACGAGTGCGTGGGGTGGTAACCACCTCGGTGTCGAGGTGACCACGTTTGGCATCGGCAAGGATTTCGGGCTGGCCATGAGCGTGGCCTTGTGCAGGTGAGACGACTCGAGCGCTGGTGTAGCCGCGGGCATCCATGTAGCGCAGGGCGATGAGCCGGTTGAACCAGGTGTAGGCGACCTTGTCGATCACGTGCTTCTGGCCGTGCTGCGCGATCTCGGCTTCGAGCCGCTTCACTGTCTGGCCACGCTCGCTCCGCTCAACGGAACCTACAGCAAGTACCGCGGCGGCTCGGGCCTCGACGGAGGCGATGAGTTCCCGGCGGGCTTGGGTGGCGAATCGCTCCAGGGGCTTGGTATCCATGTGTATCTCTACCTGTCTTAGAGCGTGATGCGCTTGTTGTCGTTAATCGTGGTGAGGAGGGTCGCGCGGAGCTTGTCGAGATAAGCGTCGATGTCGTCCACGGTTTCGAGGACCTGGCCAGTGCCCGGCAGCACGAGCTTCTTGATGGAGACGGTCTGCTTGATCGGCGCAGGTTTGGGTTCCGGCTCCTTACCGGGGCCAGCCTGCGGGCTGGGTGCGGGAGCTGGCTTCGCTGCCGCCAGCTCGTCGAGAATCCACGGATAGACCGTGTCAGCGAACTGGTTCGCCTGGTTCCAAATGACCGGGATCTGCGTCTCGTGCTGCACACGGTCGAGCACGGCTTCCGCGCGCTGAGTCACCGACTGCTGTGCTGCCTCGGTTGCTGCCTCGTAGGTATTGCTACCAGGCACTTGCTGCCAATAGGCGTTGATCGATTCCGTGGCAACAGTGCGTTCGGCATTGATCAAACTCTGCAGCTGGTCTTCCAGCTCGTTCACCGCCTTGCCGAGTTGCTGGGTCTTATTGCCGCGGAAGATCTGTACATCTTCCAGAGCGAAGCTAACCATGTCCGCGGCACCAGCGGGTAGGTAGGCGATGTTGGATTGGTTGGTCTGCATGAAGGTCAACGCGTTCTCGAAGATACTGCGTTGGTTGCCGTTGAGGAACGCCTTAATCGGGTCGATCACGTTGTCTTTGGCATCGAGCAGATCGTCGGCATCACGGAAGTCGGTGATGAACCAGTCTGCCTTGTGACCGCATAGTTCAGTGAGCATCTGGATCGGCTCATCGAGCTGGTCGATGAACGTGAACCCTGAAGCGGTGCGCAAAGCCTTCAGTTCGGCCAGCTTGACTTCCAGGTGTTCCTTGCCGGCGTGAGCCAGTTCCAGCGGGTCCTTGGCGATACCGCCGTCGTCGGTGAACTCCACGACGAACTTGCGGAAGGCGTTGACGATCTTCGGGTCGAACACACGCTGCGGTGCGACGACCATTGCAGAGTAGCTCTGCGTGTTGCGCAGCGCGCTGGTGATCTCTGTGCGAGCAAGGACCTTGCCGTTGAGTTGTATCTCGATCTTCGATTGTCCGGCCAGATACGCCACGACTGTGGCGATGGACCACTGGTCCCAGCCAAAGGGTTTCGCCGAGTACCGGTCGATGAGTTGGCGCATGGTGACCTGCTCGTGGCGGTTGCTGCGCAGCTCCAAATGACCGAGTACATCGGAACCCGGAACATCAAGGATGCTGGCAGTCTGCTCGAACAGGGCGTCCCCGTTTGGGTTCACGAGCCCGCCTAGTCCTTGCTCGGTGAAGGCTTTGCCGGCCAGCATGCCGAGATTCGTGTACGTCGCTGCGATGACTTTCTGGAAGCCTTCGTTGATGCGAGTCAGCGCATCGACGGAGTTGGCGTCGAGCACGGCCGCGTTGTGGATCAGCGTCGAGTTGCCCACCGCTGAGCGCAGGCGTTCGACGATCTCCTTCTCGCGTTCGGCGTTCTGGGTTCCCTTGGACTGCAGGATGGTCTGCTCGATCGCGGTGCGGCTCGACCCCTGAGCGCGCCTGACGTACTTCTCGGTTTTCAGCAGCAGCCGCAGCTCTCCGAGGACGCGGTTGGCCCCGGAGGGGAGTACTACACGCAGTTCGTCGAGGCCGGCACTGTGTGCCTTGATCTGTTCGAGGCTGAACTCGGTCTCAGGGCTGGTGACATGCAGTGACAGTTCGTGCTGCTTGCCGTACGAGGTGCCGTCAAGCTTGTACCCGAAGGTGAAGTTCTGTCCGGTCTTGTAGGCCGTCTTGTTCGTCTTGACAACTGACTCGGAGATCAGCTTGAAGAGCTTGCCGGAGATCTCGGAGTTGTCGATGTCGACGTTCTTGATCGCCTGCTCGATCTTCTGTTCTTCGTTGGTCAGGTAGTCGTACAGGTCACCGTTTCGCTGAATGTATGTCTGGGCTTCCAGAGCGTTCAGGGCCGCGTTGACGTCCTTACCCAGCTGCGCAACATCGGTGCCGAAGCAGTCATAAACCAGTACGGTGAGGTTGCGGGCGGTGGCCTTGAACGTATCGACATACTTGACCAGAAACAGGGCCTTTAGCAGTCGAACCGCCAGCGGCGGCAAAGACGGACTGCGCTCGGCATCATTGATGGCACGCTGGTTGGCGGACTTCAGCGAGGCCCGGATGCCCTCAAACATCTGATCGAAAGAAGCCAACGTGCCCAGCGGCTTGTCGGCAAGGCCAGTGGCGACCTGCTGGACGACGCCGAGCATGGAGCGCTCTCCGACAGAGCTGTTACGGCCTTCAAAGATGTTGTGGTCGCTGATGCCTTCGATCGCGGATTGGAACAACGGGAACTGGTAGCTCACGAACGGGTAGGTTCCTACGAAGTGTGCCTCGTCCCGGAAGTTCGGGTAGTGGCGTCCCTCGACGAAGTCGAACAGAGTCTTGAAGTTCGTATGCTCGGCTCCGTAGATGGCGGCGACGTCACCGGCGCCAATATCGGTCTTAGCGAGCAGGCGCTTGCGGATGACCTCTTCGACGTCCTGGCTGGTGAGCTTGAGGCGGTTCTTGAAGCGAGCCTGGATCTTCGAGAAGTCGTTGGCCTGTTGCTTGGTACGGTCTCCGCCGACCTTCTCCATATCCTCCTGCGAGGTGACAAAGATCCAAGCATGCCCCTGGCACTTGGTGGCCAGGGACTCGGCTATTGTCTGAAGGTTGAGCATCAGCTTGGTGTTGGTGCCGATGAACTGGCCGACTTCGTCGACGAAGAAGTTTAGCCGGTAGCCCTCCGGCTGCGCAGCCAGCCAGGCGGCGACCTCATCCGCGAAGTCCTCGATCGAGACCGAGTAGCTGATTGAGTATTGGCGGATGATGCCGGGGCTCTCGGCGCCATTGACCACGGCGAATGCCTTGTCAATGTTGCCAGCCTCTAGCGCGGACTGTTCACGCCCCTGCGACCACGGAATCCCAGCAACGCGCTCGAAGGCGTCCTTGAAAGCTGCATACTGGCCGCGGGCGTCAAGGTCGCGTTCGAAGCGTGCGATGTGGCCTTGGTTGCCGTAATAGCCACGGGACTCGTCGAAGATCTTCACGAACACCTTCAGCAAGGCGTCGTTTTGGTCTTTCGAGATCAGTGTGGCTTTCTGATCGATGTTGAACAGCAGGCTCTTGGCCGCGATCCGGTCGGCTTTTTCGATCAGGGCCGGCAGGAACGCATCGTCAGCCTTGGCCCTGAACTGATCAGAGACTTGAGCGCGTGGGTAGACGTGGCCGTCGATGTCGCCCAGCAGGTGCGCGAGCATCTTCAGGAGGTGGGACTTACCGGAACCGAAGAAGCCGGAGATCCACACGCCATTGGCGTTGGTGTAGTTGGTGTAGGCCTCCAGGACGTGCTCGACGCCTTTGGCGGCCTCGTTTGTGAGTACGTACTCCTCGACCTCGGTGGCCAACTGCGAGGTGTCATCGGCCTTGATGACGCCCTCGATCGTTCGGTCGATCCGCTTGGCGAAAATCTCGTTGATTAGGTTCACGCTCATGCCTCCTGCTCCAGAATGTCTTTGGCCCGGTAGTAGCTGTCGCTGGCGCTGAGATTCAGCGCGCGTAACTGATGACCGGATGTCTGTGTGAACTCGTAAATACCCGGAAACCATACGAGCATCGGCCGGCCAGTGACGACGCTCTGCAGGTTCTCCAGCACCGTGTGGGTGCGGATGAATGGGAAGACCTCACCGATACCGGTGAGGAAAACCATGTCGCTGGGTTGATTATCCAGCAGTGCCCGGATGGCGGGTGCGAGGTGATCGTGGGGGTCAAGCATGCCCTGCAGCACCTCGCGAAATCCCGCCTTATCCATCGTGGGTTCCAGGTCGAGGACTCGTTCCCACACGCCACGGTCCTTGAGTAGCCCTATGGCCAGGTCATAGAGATTGATCTCCACGACACTCAGCCCGTCATCGCTCTGGAGCTTCGTCTTCACACGATCACACAAACCTTCAACGTCAAGTGCCCAAGCCGGCGGGAAGTGGTAGATGAAGAATGGGATTTCCTTGGACAGGCCCTCCATCTTCAAGAAGCGTTCGCTTCGAAGCACGTTATAGACGTGCTTCTCGTCGCTGACGAGGTCTCGCTGGGTGGAACTCATTGCTGCACCTCGTTGTTAAACTGCGTGATCGGGGTCGTAGTCGGGAAGAACCGCAGGTCGCTCGGGCTTCGCGCTGCAAGGGTTTCGTATATACGTTCCGAAAGCACCGCGGGGTTGATGTTGTTCTTGTCGCCACGGAGACCCGCTTCGTGGAGCATCCGGAATATGTTCTGTCGAAGCTTTGCGCGAGTTGACGGCTTTAACTCGTCAAGCTCGGGGTGCCATAGGGATTTGCCAGTCATGAAACGTTCATAGTCTTCAAACTCGAGAGTTGGCGTCATCAGTAGGAACCGCTCTCGAACTACTTCTTCCGCGAAGTCGCCAATCAGCTCATAGCGTCGACACGCCGCAGCCCACATCAAGTGACACCGCTCGGTCAAGCTCGCTTCAGTCAGCAATTCAATCTCGTTATCCGTTAGGACCGCTAAACGTTGGATAGTCTCACGAGCTAAGCGATTATTCGACGACAATGTACGCGCTTGCAGGACGTTGTTGTCAACAACCCGACGTCGGCTCGCTTGCCAATCATGGCAAGCGAGATAGATGGAGGCCACCACAAGGGCTTCGCGGGCTAGGAGGCCTCCGCTAGTGAAGGACAGCGCGAAGCGATCCTGTGCGTCAGATTCATTCACCAACAGGCTCCTCCTTCCGATTATTGGACCGTGGATCAGGATATGGGGAGCCACCGACATAGGGGTCGAAGGCTCAGTGCGGCAGGATCGCTCAACTTGGCGCTGCGTCGCCTGAGGCAGCCGCACTTCCACGGCGAACCCAGTCATCGATCTCGCTTGCCTGAAACTTCCACAGGCGCCCGATCTTGTGGGCAGGCATGCCCTTCTCGCCGATCCATGTATAAACGGTGTCTTTGGTGACGCCGAGGTGAAGGGCGATGTCGTCGGCGGATAGCCATGGCTCGGTCACGTCGATCCTCCCTAGCACTGTGGCCAGGCAGCGGCCATTATCCCCATGCTACCGGATCTAGTCGGGTTTGTTCGGGGGTATCCCGGTATAGGCGGCCAGACTTCGACAACGTAGAAGCTAAGAGACATCGACGCAACTCGTTCAAAACTCAGCAGCCATTGCCCGTGAGGACTACTAACGCCTCTCCCCGCGAGACGAAATTTCAAGATCGTGTCCACCCGCACTGTGGCGAAACAGCTAATGGCACAGTGAATTACGTGATTCGCCATCGCGGCTTCACCCAATGACCGGCGGCACCCACCTATTGTTACGATGTGCGTTTTCCGCAGGTTGGACACTCAAATCTGGCGGCAAGTAATGTGCGGGCACGGTCTCCCAACTGATCACCGGCCGAGTTGGGCCCAGTCGCCCGCCGAACCCAGACGGATTTGTAGTCTCCAGAATCGTTTTAGCCACAGAGGTCACGCGGCCCAGCGCCGACTTGGCAATGTCGACCCTGGACATGGGTTTCCTGTCACGGGTGCAGCGCAGAATTGAGTCGGCTTCGGCCTCGAGAACAGCGTCTGCCCATCCAACTAAGTAAGCAACTGATTGCTCACCGCGGTCTATACCGTGGGCACGTAGAACCACATATGCCACCGACTCAGCCTCGATCTCAGCAAGCCCCCGGTGTTCGGCGCTGCTGCCATATAGGGCTCCGATGGCATCACCCGGGACGTGGAGGGAGGCGTGGGCAAGTTCGTGCGCAAGCGTTGCAACACGATCTCCAGCATCCAGCCAGGACCCAACGCTGATAAGGCGACGTCCGTGGTCGGTGTAGCCGTCTGCCAAGCCTGCCTGTTTCTCCGAGATGACGATGTTGTATCGCGCGTTTCGCGCCACTCCCGTGAGAGACTCCCACAGCTGCGTGCATGAATCCGCCTGGGGTGGCACCTCCACCTGACCGGCAACAGGAACAAGCAAAGGTTCCCCCTCGGTCTGCGACACGTCGAACACAGCTTGACCACGCCAGCCGACAATGCGAGACCTACTTATGCCGTCGCCCGGCTCAGCAAGGACCGGTTCGCGTGCTTCTGAAGCCCTGCCTTGTTCATCGTCAGGTGTGATTCGTGCTGTTCTTGGTGCAATCACATACAGCGCATGTTCACCCTTCAGCACATAGCGGCCATGCCGTTCCCACTCCTTGTAGCCGGCGACCAAGGTCGGCTTCACTGGACCTCGTTGGGCCATTTGCATGGTCAAAAGTGCGACATTACCTCCCGAATACCGCCACATGGTCGCCGAAGCGTCGAGAAGTCGGTACCATTGCTGCGGGTGGTCGACAGCCGCCGCCAGCAGCGCGTAGAGCCCTTCGGTGAGTCCAGCAACGCGCTGCTCGGGACTCGGGTGGGACGCTGGCGGCACTCCCTCGATTCCTTGAACTTCCGTCAGCCATCGTGGAGTTGGTTCTGGTGTAGCTTCCATGGCTTCATTCCTTCGCTACTGACCAGAGTCGGTGGCGTCTGAATCCGCACCACCGGGCGTTCCTGAATTGGGGCGGTTTGCCCCGTCCACTGTCGAATGCGGCAATCCCGTCGTCGCAGGGCCGTCGTCAGGCAATTTGCGCACTGGCGGCTCGCGGTGCTGCTGCAGGCTGACGCATCCAGCCGTCCTGGTCAGGTCCCTCAAACGGGCGATGCTGTGCTCGAGGCGTTCGTGAAAACCCAAGGGGCCGAAACCGCCGTCGTCCTCGGTGTAGGAAGCCTGCTCCGCCCGCTGCAGCGCATACAGCTCAGCCACAATGTCAGAGTGCCGCCACCAACAGTCCGGAATCACGGAGGTGGGCAGGCGGTAGGTTTCCACGAGCCAGCGGACCCAGCTGTCGAGGTGCTTCCACACAGTTTCGGCGGTGCGGGGGTCCATGTCCCGCCACCGGTACGTCATGGGTACGCGCTCGGAGCGCAGTCCACGCGTTGAGCCGAAGAGCAGTGCCGCGAAGTTGTCTTCGGCACCGTTTTCAACGTCGTATTCAAATGATTCGTCCTCGTCCATGGCTAAGACTCCTGTTCTTCTGCGGGGGTGGCCGTTTGTTGGTCGTGTTGTCGTTTGAGGTGGCCGGTGAGTAGCTCGAGCTCTGTTTGCTCCTTTGACCGGCCCAGCTGCGCTGCGTCTTTGCGTCTGTGCCATTCGCGCAGGTCCAGCAGGATGGGGCGGCTACGGCGCCCGAGCATGATGGCAGTCCCGGCCGGGAGGCGGCGGATTTCATGGAGCGGGATCACTGGGGACTCTCTGATTTGCTCGCCGTCTTGGCGTCCTTGTGCGGACCAGGAGCGGGTGTTGAACGTCAATGTCCGCTCCCCGATCAGCCCCGCGAGAGCTCGGAGGTCACGTTCGTCCGAGCCGCCGCCAAAGATGACCTTGATGATGGCCGCATCCCAGATGGTGGCTGCCTCGTCCATTGACCATCCGGAGCGGGCCTGGGACAGGGATTGCAGAACCACCAGTGTGGAGATGCCGATGCCGCCTCCGTCTGAAAGTGCCACTGGCAGGCCTGGCCAGGGAGAGAGGTTGGCGATCTCGTCGAGAATGAGTGACAGCGGTGGATCAAGTCGGCCACCAGCCGAGACGAACGCCATCTCCCTGGCTGCATAGTCAATGTCGTCAATGAGCGCGGACAGGTAGGGGCCTGCGGCGGCGGCGCCACTCTTCGTTCCTATCAAGTACAAGGTGCCGCGTTGTTCGATGAAGGCTTTCGGGTCGAACTGTTCGCCGTTCCCTTTCGGGTTCAGTGCGGCGAGTACCTTCGGTGAGGACAAGGGCGCAGCTGCGGCCGTTACTCCAATCCATGAGTTGGAGGTGTTGCGTGGGTCGTCATCGATGATGCCCATCAAGTCCGCCTGCCAACCCAGCGCAGCCTCTGGTCCCCCAAGTACGGCCAGTGCCTCCCTGGCAAGCACAGGGTTTGATGCCCAGCGGCGAAACGCCGTTACCCCCTCACCCGAGAGTGCCGCAGCGTGCAGCAAACACTGCAGCACTAGCTGCGAACGCTTTTGCCAGGCAG
This sequence comes from Arthrobacter alpinus, assembly GCF_001445575.1. Taxonomy (NCBI): domain Bacteria; kingdom Bacillati; phylum Actinomycetota; class Actinomycetes; order Micrococcales; family Micrococcaceae; genus Arthrobacter; species Arthrobacter alpinus. The sequence goes on from NZ_CP013200.1 coordinate 4,276,755, forward strand.
CGTTCTCGCCTTTGAGGGCAACGTCGGCTGAGATAACCAACGCGCGTCGCGTGGCGACGTCGGGATCTTGGCAGCCGCGCACAGGTGACCATCCCAGTGTTGAGGGCAGCCCGGACATTCCTTGCGGGTCGAAGACGGTGACGGGGCGACCATTGGTGGCGCGGGCTTTCATGGTGACAACGAGGTTGTCGGCGCGGGTTGAGGTGGTGACGACAGCACCGGGTGCGTCGAGAATTGCGTTGATGATGACGTACAGGCCTTTGCCGGAACGGGGTGCACCTTGGATGACGAGGGATTCTTCCGTGGAGACGTGGACCGTGACGCCTCGGGATTTTCCGATGGTCCAGGAGACTTCTTCAACTTTGGGGTCTTTGGTTCCCGGGCGGGTGTAGCGGCCTCGCTTCAGCGCAGCTTTGGCGCCAAACTCGCGGGCGATCTCTGCCCGTCTGGCGACGCCGTCGCGGCCCAGGATGTCCTGCCGCAGCCAGGCACCTGATTGCCGCCATGTACGCAATCCGAGCGTGCCTGCGAGCGCAGCTACTGTCAGGACGATCAAGACGGGTGCGATGATGAGCCAGATTTGGCCGGTGCCGATGGTGCAGGCTCCCTGTGCGGGCAGTATCCATTGGATCCGTCCGCTGAGGAGCCCGGGCAGGACGGCGGGGCTGAAGTCCCATGGGGCAGGTGCACCGCATTGTGATGAGTAGGCAAGGTGGGCGGCGGCCTGGATGAGAAGGCTCAGGACGATGTAGATGGACGTTGCGATCAGCCCGATGGAGACTATCGGGTTACCGTCGTCGAGGCCCCGCGACATCAGAGCATCCTCTCGTCTGTGCCGAAGACGGCGAGCTCGTCGGTGGTGACTTCGTTCGCCACGATGAAGGACCTGTTGCCAACCTTCCACAGACCAACACCCTTGGGCAGCTTCTCGACATGCTCGCACTCCGCTTCGGTCAGACCCAGCGCTTCCTTGGTCAGGCGCATTGCGTCGTGCTTTTGTCTGTAAATGACTCTGGTGTCCGCTTCAGTGAGGAGGCCGAGAGCTTTCTGCCGAAGACCGCTGGTGCTGTCGCCAATCTCGTTGAGGTCGGCAATCTTGTGCATAATGAGCAGATTTGAAATGCCATAACTACGGGCCAGGCGCCATTGCTCACTCATTTTTGCGAGCATGTAAGGATCCGCGAGCATTCGCCAGCCTTCGTCATAGACCACGATCCGCTTTGCCCCGTCGGGATTCGTCACAGCAGCTTCCAGCCATGTCGCACCGCAGGCTGCGGCCAAGGACAGGGCCTGTTCCGAGGCACCAATCAGCGCCGAAGTATCCATGACCATAATGGGGGCATCGGCGTCGAAAGCTACGGTTGAAGGCGCATCGAACATGCCTTCAAGGTCACCTGAGACTGTTCTGCGTAGTGAATGTCCGACGCCAGTCCCACCGTTGGGCCCGACGAGTGCGGCTGTCGCCGGGGTGGGGTTAAGCAAGTACTCCAGCACCATGGGCAGTGTCGGCGTGCTGTTGGCAGCTACGGCATCCGTCAACGCCATATCCAGCGCCGTATGTTCCACCGGGCTCAGCGGAACACCCGGACGCATAAGCGAAACCAGAGCCACGAGCAGGTGCCGGCGTCGCTGCCGCACCACGGCCAGCCACTGTGCATCGGACAGCGCGCTGGAGCGGGGGCCGGCGTCGAGCGGGTTGACCCTAGTTGCCCGGCCGGGCCCTACCGAAATGACCTTGCCACCCGGGATGGCGTTGGCAACGGGAACCCATTCTCCTTTGGGATCCGACGCCACAGCTGCTTTGCGTCCAAGGGTGATGGAGCGGGTGACCAGGGACTTCCCGCACATGGACTTGCCAGTGCCCACGGTACCGATGACAACGATGGACGGGCCACTGATGAACCCTTTGTCATACATGACCCACGGGTCATAGCAGAATGCTCCGGAGCCAAACAGGTCGGTGCCGATGTAGGTTCCCTCCGGGCCGAGCCCGGACTCGGTGAGGAACGGGTATGCGGCCGCCATGGTCAGGGTCGAGGCCCGGTGCGGGGACGGGTGAACCCTGTGCGGGCCCCAGAGTGTGGATCCTTCCCGTTTGCCCCAATCCCCGGCCAGACCGCTGCCTCCGGTTTCCGCTGCTCGCTGCGCCCGCAACTCACGCAAGGAAAGCTTGGGCGAGGTGTCCAAGGAACGTTCGCGCCGCCGTCGTGCTTGCCGCTCGCTATGAGTCTCCCCGGCGGGAGCAATACTGACTGAGGCAAGGTGCTTGCTCATTTCAGTCCCCTTCCCAAGGGCAGAGCCCCGGCGATAAACGCTGGCCACTGCTGCCCGGCCATGAGCCGCAACTCGACAAACGCTCCTGCTGCGGCCGATTCAAGTTCTTGCCGGCAGCGGGACAACTCATCGAGGGTGTCGGCTGTGATGGTTACATAGGCTGCGGGGCGGACATCCCCATGACCGGCGACGATCTCCTCCTCACGCTGGGCGACTTCGTCCTCTTCGGCTCGCTGTTCGCGGGTCAGGGGCCGGTCCAAGCGGCCATTGATTCGACGGCGGGTGTCATGTGCTTCCTGCGCCGAACGGATGTCCCGGAGCGCCTGGTCAGTGGGTACCGTCCGGATGACTTGGGAGATGGTGTGCCGGAACTCCCCGACATAGATCAGCGGTTGCAGGAACCCTGGATAGACCTGCTGGCGAGGCCACTCCGCGACCCAAAACGTTTGGTGGAAGCCGGAATCAGTGCGCAGGTACGTCCAATGCTCGTCAGTGGCCATCGGCCCCGGAGAAACAGGCGTGTTGCCCTTGCTGTCTCCTGTTGATGCCGCCCACTTCGCCACGGCCTCCGGATCAAAAGCGCCACGAACCACTGCCGTTATGGCGGTGTCTGACAGCCATTCGGTGACAATCACGCCGTGTGTTTTCAGCCCGGTACTGAAGGCCTCCACCTCGGAACGCAGGACATGCTCCAGACCAGCCATTGCTCCCCCGGCATCCTTGATCCGGTGTCGCGCCTTGGCCGTATCCAGGACGATCGTCATGATGATCTCGTGGCTCATGGCCGATCCGGCAGCTTCAATCAGGTCTAGATATGACAGGTCGCCCCACTGTGCATCTGCGATGCGCTCCGGTGGCACGGAACGCTCATAGTAGGCTCGCAGGGCGCTCGACGGGTAGGGCACGGTGTAGTCCTGAATCGCAATGCGCGCGACGGCAGGCCGACTGGCCATGGACGCTTGAACCCTGGACCAAGATTGGCCGGCGTACGCTTTGTCGTCACTGTCCATCAGGGCAAACGACGTCGTGGTGCAACGAAGCGAGACCATCGCCTCGTTCCCGCCCCGGTCCAGGACGAATCCTTCACCTTTTGTTGTTTTGAAGAGTTCTAGGCTGCCCAGCCCTCCCGGCAACGCCATGGTTCCAGCTTTTTGCGGTTGCTCCGGTCGCGCCAGGTACAGGGTCTCGTTCAACACCGAGCGCAGGAAGAATATTGAGGCGGTCAATGCCCACACCGGGTACGGGATCCTCGCATACTGCAGGACGCCGAACAGCATCAGCCCCGCCCAAACGGGTGCCGTCAGCACGAAGGCAAGGGGCCCTCCGGTCGCTGACGAGAGCGCAGCGATCAGCATTCCCAGAGCAACCAGTGAAAGCTGGTACCACTGCAGTCCCATGAACAGACCATGCCGTTCGTGCCGAGGGAAGCGGACGGGCTGCAGAATGCGGGTGTCTTCAGTCATGGTGACCATCTCCATTGCTGGGAGGATTCTTCGGTAAGTACTTGGACGGGGTAACAGGTCGCGTGGGGTTGACTGGTGCCGAGCGGGGTGGTTGGTTGGTGGGGCCCGCCGGCGGTGTTGGCTTTGGACGGCTAACTGGTGGCACGGCCGGACTGGATGGAGTTTGCCTGGACGGGCCGGTTGGGGAGCCGGGGATCTTGCCCGAGTAGCGGGACGTGCTTGGCTCCCTACCCGATGACGGCGGTGTTGAGGCTGGGCTGCCTGATTGAGTACCCGGCTGGTGTTCATTTTTGGCGGTGCCTGCGTGTCCGCCTTTGGCCGACGGTCCCGGCGGCATAGGCCAGGCCGTTGATGATGCCGACCCGGGCCTCTGTTCTCCTCCGGAAGCCGAACTCTGGGCCTTAGGGCTTGATGCCGATGGTCCCCAGCCTGTGCCGGGTTTCCAATCCACGCCTTACTTGCACCAGCATGCATGGCGGTGGGGCCCAAGTGCGCTGCAGAGTGGCTGGACGCAACCGGCGTCGGCCCTTTACCGCCGACACCTGGCATGTGCAGCTTCCCGCCGAACTGGCGGCCGAGCTGTCTGCTCGTGAAGCTTCCAGCTCGGCTGGCAACATGGCCACCGCCCGCCATTTGCGCGGCCCCCGCAATCTCGCCGCCCGCAAAGCTAACGAGCTTGAGAGCCATTAATGGTGCTGCGCAGGCCAAGACCATTCCGACGGCGCCAGACGCAAGTCCGCTGAACGACGTCGAATCCGCAAAAAGTTTCACGGCAACTGCCAGAACGGTTGCGGCGAGCGGTTTCGCAATCAAAAGCGCAATGACGGTTTCGCACCAAATCCTGGTCCACGATTTTGTTCTTTCCCATGGCAGAAGCATGATGGCCACCGGCGCGACCGCTGCCAAGACAATCAAGGCAAACGACCGGAAGATCATTGAGCACATGAGGATGAACGACAGTATCCACACAACGAGGACGGCGATGGCTGTGACAACAACGGCCCCGGTCGGTCCACCAGTTGTTCCGCTGCTGAGCGAAACGACATCCCAGTCCCGCCCTGAACCAGCTTCCGCCTTTTGGAAGCCGAACAGTCTCATGAACACGACATAGGGATCTTTGCCGAGCGTGCTCAACAGGGCCGTGGAGGCCGAATCCGTAAAGCTGGATAGTTTGCTCATGAGGCCTGTCGCCAGGTAGACCATCGGGACTGCAAGCGCACCACCGAGCAGTGCCCGGCCGATGCGGCGCGGCTGTTGACTGACTAGGCCAGCGATGAGCTGGACGATCATGACAACCACGAGCGGCGTCATCATAACGACAACCCACCAATTGGTTAGGCCACTGACAATGCTCCATTCCGACGCATCAATGTCTGAGACCCCGAATGCGCCAGAGATGAACGACCACATCCACGACGCCATGCTCTCGAGGATGCTGGCGATGTAAGAGGTGACTGAGGCAGCGAAGTCGTCGTTGGCTTGGGAGACGATCCCACAGCCGGGCGGCCACCAGCCACTCAAGTTACATTTGACCGTCGGTAACATGGCCGAGACCTAGAATCCGAGGTTGAACGCGTTCTGCGACCACAGGATGTAACCGTTGATGCCGCCCAGAATGGCGGCCACGGGTCCAGTCCAGAGCAAGATCATTCCGCCGCCAGACGCCAGACGTGAGGACTGGCTGAGCTTGCCAGCCAACAGCATGGCGGCACCGATGATCGCCACGATGGCGATCACGATGAACGCGCCGACGAGGATTCCGCCGCCAATTTCTTTGAGGGACTCGAGGAATGGGAAGTTGGTGTTCGGGGTGATCCCGGGATCCACCGCTGCCAGATACAACATTGTGAACTCCAATCGCTGGTTGCCCACATGCGTGGACGTTTTGTTCACATGCTTCATGGCTACGGGGAGGGAAAACTACATGACCAAGCAGTCGATGCGTCAATTTCCGCCGATTTTCTTGACTATTGCCCGACCGGTCAGATGAGACCACAACGCTCTGATGGGCAAGATGGGTACTGAAGAACCCATCAGCACGTAGGCTGAGCTCATAAAGGATGTTCCGGCGAATGTGGCAGAATTCAATTGCCCAGATCGGTGCCCGACATCCAAGCTAAATGGGGGCCGAACAACCACCATGGTCTGAATATTGGCTTGAGTCGACTGAGAGTAGGTACGCCAACCGTGGAGGCTGATATTCCACATCAAACCGCATCGATTCCAGCAGTCGAAGAAGGTAGCGCGTGGTTATGGTCTCCGCCTGAAGCGATCGTTGCCGAACTACCGTCCACCACGGAGCTCGAATCCCTTCCGCTAGACATGCTCGGGTACCGTGATGCCGAACGACTATTTCTATGCCTACTAAGCTTGGTTGCGGACGTTAGTTTTGCAAAGTCCTACGGCGTGCCTGGCCAGGCGCAGGAAGGCATCGACGTTTATGGTCGCCTGAAGCCCCAAGTTGCGGCTAGGGTCGCTTCGCGTCATAGATTCCCGGCTTTGGAGCGGGACCCTTCTCCGCTAGCTTCACCGACTGAACACCAGCAGTATGTAACCCTGCAATCAAAACGTGTCCAACGCGTGAGCCCAAGCGACATAAAGGATGCTGTTTCGAAGTTTTTGGAAGGTAGTTGGGCTGGGCGTAGCCTCCAGTTCTACTACGCAACTACATTCGATTTCCGAGGCACGGGCTTGGACGAAGCCATTCGTGAGCAAGCGGACCGCCTCGAATCCATGGGGGTCGAATTCATCCCGTGGGATGCAGAGCGAATCAATGAACTACTACGCGATCAACCTCGCTTGGTGGCTAGGTTCTTCGGCGAACAATGGGTCGCACCTTTCTGTGGTCAAGCCCACGCTTCTAGTGTGCCCGATTCCCAGTTGAGCCAAATCGAATTTCGGTTCCTGCGCACCGAGTTGCATTCGTTGTACCAGGCCGCCTTTGTCGCAGTTGCTTCCCTACGACCGAACGACGGCGCTCAGCTAGTCATGCTGGATGCAGTCCCAAGGCCAGAAGATACTGCTGACTACTGGGCCGAAGTTGGTAGCTCTATAGACGCGGTGGTTCAGGATTCCTCGAGCGAAGATGCAGCTAACTCAAGTGAATCGCCGCCTAACGTGTTATCCGCTACATACCGCTCGAGACGCTCCCTGCGGTCAATCCGTCTCCTCCTGAGTGACCGACGTGGCCTCCCTGAAATCAACGGTGCCATGCCGGCAGATGACTGGTTCGCAGGGGGAAATCGCAACTTGCTTATCGGAGCCCCGGGCGCCGGAAAATCCAGCCTATTGCGATACATTGCAACAGACCTATTGGCCGATGAGCCAACCTCAGTTGCCATGCAGCGAAGCCACGGTGATCGACTCCCCGTATGGCTTCCCTTCGGGTTCCTTTGTCATCACCTCGATGCCAACGATTCGAATTCCTTGGCAACGGCTGTCGAAGCCTGGCTTACAAGCCACGCGCGGCCGGACCTCTATCCCCTCGTAGCAAGGGCCCTCGAAGATGATCGCCTACTTCTTCTCATTGACGGTATCGATGAGTGGACCACAGAATCGACTGCAGGCAATGCGCTTGCGAAATTGGAGACATTCCTCGGACATACAGAAGCCGCGGTTATTCTCACTTCGCGCCCTTACGCGGTGGCACGCCTTCCTTTTAATCTGATCTGGCGCAAAGCTGACCTAGCTCCTCTTGACTCAGGCCAGCAGTTCCTCATCGCGCAACAACATTTAGTACCCGGCAATTACACGAGAGAATCAGAATCACCAAGCGTTCATTCGTGGTCGAAATCAAACGTCCAGCCGTTCATCGCCCAGATTTCGGCCGTTCCTGAACTGGAAGCCTTCGCGAGGACCCCCCTCCTGCTCGCTCTGTTAGCACGGATATGGCGGGGGGAGCCGTTGCCTGGCCGCCGATTCGATCTTTACGACCTCATCATCAGGATGTTGGTCGATACACACCCCAAGATGCGCGCTCGTGCATCTACCGCCGCCACCCGGCCACTCCATTCTAAAGATTTCCTTGTCCTCATCCAGGCGGTGGCGTACAGACTAAAAGTTGACGAAGTTCCGCATCCTATCCCTGCAAAGACGATGCAGAAGTTTATGGTGGATGCTCTCGCCGATGAGGAAATACTCGGCTACGACAAACGCGACGCGTACCTGATTGCAGCATGTGCCATGGAAATGGCGGAGGATGAATTTGGTCTTCTAGTCCCTCAAGGTGCGAAGCACGTCGGATTTGTCCACCGAATAGTGGGGGACCATCTTGCCGGCCGCCATTTGGCAGAACTATCCACAGAAATCCAACTCGACGCTTTCGTTGAGATGCACGGCGATCCCGCTTGGTCCGATGTGCTGCTTGCTGCCCTCAACTCGCAACCGAACAAGCATATTGTCGCTCAATTCGTCGATTCCATTGTCAATAGAGCGACAACTTCACGAGCGGAACCTTGGCCACGAGGCATCGAGGCGTCGCATGCAGTTTGGGAGTTCATCGGCGCCACGCTCGCTTCGGACGTGAACTTAGCACCGAGGAAGACCCGGGAGTTACTCGGCTTTGTCGTGGACGAAATCGAATCCTCGCCGTTCCTTTCCTATCGCGCGTCGCTCATCTCGATTCTTGTCGATGCCGCAGTGATCCCCTCCAACTGGGGAGATCTGCTCCCCATATTCCGTCGCTGGCTGGATGTGACACGACCCAACCCCAGTGAGGCCGTGTGGGCCATGGCTGAGCTGCCGGAGGAACTCAACGATAGAGTCCGCAAGATCACTATTCAAAGCATGCGACATGAGGATAGTTCAGTTCGTTCCGCGGCAGTAAAGACGTTTGCAGTGAGATACGGGACTGTTCGCTCGACAGGCACGGAGGTCTGCTCAGCCAACAATCGGCCGGTGGACGCCGACTTGGTCGAGGTTATTAGGTCCGGCCCTGATGCCCGAACACAAACAGCGGCCCTAATGGCGCTCGTCGATGGCTGGCCCGAGGATGAGGTTACATGGGAGCACGTCGAATGGGCTCGCACCACATCGAAATCGAATCTACGTACAGGAGCCTTGTTCGCAATCGCCAATCGTGATCAGGTGACTCCCTTGCGAGAGCTCTTTGATGCAAGAGATTTCGGCTTCGTGATGAACTATTTGCGCCATGAAAGGGAACTTGTCGACGACCATGATTGGACCGCGATGAACTCAACTCTTGTCACGCGAGCTGTCACCGAGTCGTCAGATGAGCAGAAAGGCGAATTCGCCGAATTTGCCCTCACGACCCTTCGCCAACGACCCCTCGGTGAGGGAAACCGGCAAATGTGCTGGCAGCTGGCCTGCGGTCCTCTCAACAGCCACAATGAACTTCGAGATTGGGTTATCGGGGAGCTAAATCCTGAGGACGGTCGCACCCCCTTGGTGCTCTACAACCTAAATCTGATTCCCGACGCGTGGCTCGAACATGAACCAATGGTCAGGGCCCTCACCGACCAAGCGGATACACTACTGCAGCGGTCCTGGCGAGGCTATTTCGAGCTCTCCCGTAGGCTGCCCGCCGTACCCGTGCGTGACGCCCTAATGGGAGCATTGAATGGATTCCGTCCGATTAGGGCTGCGCGAGAACTAGTTGAACGGTTCGGGCAAGACCCAAAAGTCGTCCAAGAAATCGAAAATCGCTTCGAGGCAGATGAAAGCGCATCCGCGCTTGCACCGATTGCGATCAAGTGCCTCGGCCCCAAGTCTGGTTTTGCGCGCGTCTACGAACTCCTGAGAAGTTTCAACGTGCGGAACCCGGAAACTGCGGACGAACCACATGTAGTCGTTGCCGTGGCGGTGGCTCAGGGCTGGTACGAGCTAAGGCAAATAGCCAATCAGACAGAAAACAACCCGCTCATTGAACCTGGGCTGGCCGCGAGCATACTCAAGGAATACAACGAGAAGGACGTGGCTGCCGCCTGCATGGCTGTACCCACGAGGAAGGGCTTGGGGTGGCACATCTCTGAAATCATACGCACTTGGCCAAGCCATTGCATTGACTACACCCTTGAGGTACTCCACCGAAGCGACCACATCACCAACGGGCTCGCTGACCCCATTCATTCCATGGCCTTGCGCGCCCACGCAAACCAGCCAAGCCCAAGGTCTGCTGAAGTGCTTGAGCTTGCTATCGACCTGCTCACCCCATTGCCCCCTGAATTACGCGAAGTTTTGGCCCACGATCTTTGTCGCGCATCCATAACTCCTGCCCAACTCATCCAAGCTGCCCACACATGGATGAACGATCCTGATCAGGGGGTGCGTCGAACAATTGCAGTGGGTACCACTCAAGCATTCCTTAGCGAATATCAACAGGGTGACTACCCATCTCCTGAATTCGCCAGCTGGAAAAATTTGGTTCGAGCTCAGCTGTGTGCGTACGGGCCAAATTACGAAGAAGACCGCCAGATCGCTTGGATTTGCATGCTCCTTCTTAGGGCACCTGAACTCCTTGACGGACAATTCGAGACCGTTGGTGAAGCAACGCCGCCTGCAGTACGCCTGACCGATGTATTCGGAAATCCGGATGAGTTGTTGGTCGATCTGATCCTCCAAGAATGGGACCTACTTTCACGTCACCTCGGAGAGCCTCCTCTTCAGCGGCTCTCAAGTGCACGCGCAACGACCGAAACCGATGAGAGCAAGGTACTCCTCAACCTCATGGCCGCAGTTTCAGTTTCCCCGGCCTTCGCCGAATTTATTGAGCAGAGAATCGCTGCAGAGGAATCCAAAGATACGATCAGCAGCACACGCCAACTGGTTTCGACAACGCCAGGATATGTGGGTCACCTCATCGCTACGCAGGGTCAGACTACCGCTAACTACCGTCGGGTCTTCAAGGCTTCGTGCGAAGGATCAAACGGCAACCACTTCAGCAATCGCGAACGTTGGGCTTTTACTCATCTGATCGATCATTGGGACATAACAGACGCGGATAAACAAGCAATCCTTCGCCAGGCTGAAACAACGAACGACGGTTCGAGCGATCACATGCATTCCGATGGACTAGGCGAATTCGGGGATGGCTCAGTGGCCCGAGCCGCTCATGATGTCCTTTATCCGCACAGTAACGTAGCTCAACGTCGCCTTCACCTGCTGATCCAGTGGTTTGGCCAGTCCAGTTCCGCACAACCCGACTCTGAGCCGTTCACATGGCTGGAAGCCATTGTTTTGACTTTCATGAGCACGCCGGCTGAACACCTCCCACTGCTAATCGAACGCGTCTTTCATCTACGTAGGCTTGAAGTCTCCCGTGAGCCGATGTGGAAATTCACTACGCCGCTGCTGCGGCGGCTTGCAACCGATGCGGAAGCAGTAGAGTCCCTCATCTCCGCTCTCAATGGTCTACCGTCGATCGAATCTTCGCCACTCTTCAACGACCCGGCCCTGGTTCCGGGGCAGGAACTTGCCGCTGCCACAAGGCGGACGTTCCTCTTTGCGCGTTTCCTCAAGGAAGCCGGAAAGCTCACATCGGAACATCTCTCCACTGCTATCGCTGGTCTTCGTACGGGAGATCCTCGTACAGTTGTTGCCGATCCCTTTGCCAGTTGCGCTGGCCCCGTTTCGACTCTTGGCGCAGCCTTAACAGATGGCCTGACTGACTAGCGCCAATCCCATAGACCGCCATAATTCCACGCTCTGTACCCCCTAGGTCTGACCGGTTAATCATGGGATGACCCGAAAGTACGTCGACGTACTGTTCCACGACACGGGATGCAGAAGTGTGCCCGCAGCCGGGTTAAGTGCGCTGTACATCATCCCGTTGCCAGCATAGATGCCTACGTGGCCCCAGTGATTCGGGCCATCTGGATTCTGCACAACCAAGTCACCCGGCTGAGGGTCGGTGGTGGGCGTTCCCGCTGTCCACTGTTCCGTCCGGGGCAGCTGAATTCCGGCTTTCCCGTACACCCATTGGACGTACCCGGAGCAGTCCCATGCTTTAAATGCTGTTCCGCCCCAGACATACGCGCCACCGACTCCTTCCTGGGCGTAGGCGAGGATTTCACGCCTGAGCAGACTCAAATCAGAGGGTATCGCGGGCTGGGAGACGTCAGTTGTGTCGGGATTGCAAGCAACCGGCGCAGTTGATGCCCCAAGCCCCTCCAAGATTGCTTCAGCTTCAGGCTGCCACTTGGCATACCGCTCCGGAAACGCAGATCCCTGGACCGCTTGGGCAGCTGCGCCTTTATCCAGCCCCTGCCATCCCGGTATATCCAAGAGACCCCGCGGTGATCCACGGTTGGGCCCCTGAGGCCCACCATAGAAGGCTTCGGCGTTGTAGGCCGGTTGCATGAGCTCCTCCACACTCCCCCACCCCGCGGACGGGCGCTGCTGAGCACTGCCAACGGAATCATGGTCGCTGCCGACGCCGTCGTGGGGAAAATTCAGGGACTCGGGCACTGAAGCGTTGGCCAACATCTGCATCCCCGATTCTTGGAACCCCATCATCAACGCAATCACAATGCCGCCGTTTGGCACGCCCCTCGCTCGGCCGACAGCAATGTAGGTCTTTGCTACCTTCGTTTGGGATTCGCTCAGTTTGGTCGGCGCTTGATCCGGCACCGGAATGGATACAGCCACACCCGGACCAACGGCAGCAACAGTGCACGCCGCCGTCGATCTTTGGGATGCGAAGGCCACCAATGCGATTGAGCCGCAAAATCCCATGACACAGCACAACACCAACGCGCTACCTGCCGCGCCGATTAGTCGCAGCGCTGCACGTTTCTTGACCAGCCCCAAGAGGAGCGCCGGGGCTGGCATCAGTAGACGATTCTGTCGGGGGACGCGTAGAACGCCACCATTTCACAGCGATTGGCTGGGGCAGTCACAGCAGGCGGACAGTTCACGACAACGCTAATGGGCGCCGTGTAGCTGTTCGTACCCGAGGTTGCATGCTCCGTCACAGCCAAGGTCACCGTACAGACATGCAGTCCTTCCCATGGCGCGGGAAATTGGACAAATTGTGCCAGTTGCTCGTCGCACGTGTTCGTCTCTACCTTGGCCGTACGATAACCATGCGCACCGGTGAGAGACGCATATGCTGCCGCGTTGGTCCCTGTGGCCTCGAACTGGTCGGCAAAAACGGTCAAGGGATTCGAGCCGTCGGGAAGCACATGCCACCAGGCTCGTATCCTTCCGTAGGTTTCCGAATAGGTGTCCTTGCGCGTATCCCACGTGTAAATGGTGGCAGCCGCTGTGGTGGCCAGATGACGGAAGTCCAGCGTGACAGGTTCATCGACAGAAACGAGCTGCGGGTTTGGCGGCGAACTTGTAGCCGGTGACACCGCGGCAGTCGGCGCAGCAGATGACGGTGAGATCGCGGGCGGACTCGGCGGAGCCTGACTATTTCCTTCAGGCGCCACTGCTGGGGTTCTGAGAGATAACACCACTGCGATTCCGGCCACAGCCAGAACTGTGGCTAGCAAGAGCAGCCAAGCTCGTCGTCGGCTTGGCCTGCCCCTGGATGTCAGCCATCTCGTGTTCATGCGTCCACCTCATCGCTGCACTACTGCTCAGGCGGCGGAAACTGCGGAAGGCATAAGACTCAGCCGCTTTTCAATGACCGAGCCTTCCACCGAGGTGCCAGCCCGAAGTACTTCCTCCGCCGCCAGGATAAGGTCGCGTACCAATCCGACTTGAACCTTGACGTATCGCACGCTCACACCAGACTTTTCCGCGACCTGTGAAACTGCGGCAGCACGGGCCTGCTTGAGCACCGCCGGCATGACTACGTCGCTGGCGATGAGCCGGAACAGCGGCGTCGGCAGGACAGCAACGGTGGCACATCGCAGAGCCGCCAGATCGTCAATCTGATGCGGTTCAACGTCCAGTGCGTGGCTTACGGTAAGTGCCATCTGGCGCACCACGAATATGGCGTGCCAGCGCGTCCGAGACGACGCGTCCATGGTCACCTCCGCAGCGGGCTGGTCCTTCCATTCAGACAGGCTGCTCACGGCCAGGTCCCAAACGTGTTCGGGCACATGTGTCTTGACGAGTTGGAGAATCTCCAAAGCCCAGAGGCGGTTGATGGACTGCTCCTCAACGCTCGACACCTGCATGTCCATGACCCTGTTGATGGTGGACCCAAACTGCCCATCCAGCGACAGCGCGGACTTAGCAATACTCCGCCGTGAGTGATGAGCACACAGGTTGCAAGCGATCCCCTGCACCCACGCATCAAACTTCACCCCCGGAACTGCCTGGTAGCTCCCGCGAATTGTCCCTCGCCAGGCGGCGAACCTAATATCCTGCAGCACATCGTCAACATCGCTACTGAGACCAAACCTGCCCAAGTGAATCTTCACGTAGGGCCGAACGCCTTCGACGGCCCTCATCAGCTGATCGACGGGAATGTTGTAATCAGGGGGACGGGTGAAGGCCGGATCCGCCGTGATGGTGCCAAATGTTTCAAAAGTTTCGCTGGTCCTGAGACCCATGATGATCACCGCTTTGTGGATTGCTGGACTATCAAGTGCGACGCCGTTGGGCGCTGCTTGGAGAACCTTGCGGGCGCCTTTGGCGGCGACAAGATCGTGCCGGCGGGAGCCGGACCCAGCGGGTTGGGCGTGGTCAACAATCGCGGACAACCCTCTTTAAAATGTAATATTTCTATTGTGCAAGTATCAAAATAATATTGTCAAGGGGTCAGTCTTACACTGTTGACAACTATGGGGCAGAATGAAGACATGGCAAGAAACACTCATCCAAAAGTCAGGGATTGGTCACCCGAGGCTGAGATTGCCATGACCACATTCGGCAACCGAACGCGCAATGAGATCATTCTCTATTTGCTTGAGCACGGCCCGGAGCCCCGTGGGGAAATTGTCGCCAATGTGGACGCCAGTGATGCCAGCATCGCCAAGCACTTAGTACTCCTGGAAGACGCCGGAATCGTAGGTGCCGATGTCGAACCAGGGCGCCGGCACGGCCGCGCACCAAGATACTTCGTCAACCCCGATCGCATTAAGGTTCTTTTCGAGGCCCATCTTCAGTATTTGACGACTCCAAAGCCGTAGTTCGGTCATCAGGTGCGGGGATGCCATGATTCAAAAACTCTGCGATCGCGTTCAAGGTTTCCGGTGTAACGTCATCCAACGTACGTGCGGCGAAGGCCTGGATCCGGGCAACCCGCAGCGCTTTGACGAATTCAAGCCGGGCCTGGATATTCTCGGGAAGTTCGTTGGAATCCAAATCGAGCAGATATGACGGATCAACATCGAACATGCCACAAATGGCCGTCAAGACCGTCGCATCCTTAACCAGGGGCCCGGTGCCATCCTTCATGTAAAACCATCGGGCACGCGACATGCCCACGCCGCGTGCCGCTAGTTCGGCCTTGATCTCAGGAAAAAGCACTGCAGAACCGCGCTTCTCTGCGGCGGCGTCCAAGAGCAGGTTGATGCGCTTACCCATGACCACCTGAGGTGTTGGTAGCTCGGATACATTGCCGTCGCGCCCAGCGTTCAAGACGGACTCCTCACGATGGCGGGACCGGCTGGCCAATAGAAATCGGCCGCACCGTTTTGTCACCTCCAGTATTGTCTGCAGCGTCCAGCCCTGCAAGGGATCGTTAAATCCTCTTGCCTACCTCTGACACGAGCACCAATTCAGCACTGGCACCGGCCCCCGGCACACATCCCTGAATTTCAGCCGCCGTAGCAAAAGCGGCCAGCGCCGCGGGGTCCAGGACACATTCAAGATCAGGATGGAAGCAAACTTCAGTCATCGCATCACAGAGCGCGCCAAGAAACGACGCTTACTCACTTGGGCTTCTTGTCCAGTGCCGATTCACGCGCATGATGGATGCAGCCTTCACAAAGGCCTCGAATTGAGGATGCTCATTCGCGGGTTCCACCTTCTTGCCACTGCAGCCAGGATGCCCTTTGACCACGCATCCATTTATCTCGGTCATGTCGTTTAGTCACATTTACACCATGGTTAAGTGAGAGTAGATTTTTCGTTAGACAGATCCAATCTGCGCGCGACGTGTGCGCTGCCGGGGAGCGTTTCCATGGAACCTTCAATTTTGATGAATCTGAGGCGTGGCCGAATCGTCCATATGTTGGCGAGCCTCGGGCCTGCAACCGCCGAAGACCTCGCTATCGCGCTGTCCACAAATCAAGCCACGTTAATCAGGGAACTCAGCATCCTGTCAGACGCCGGCATCATCCGCGTTACTAGATCACCTACCGTCGATTCCCGGCAAATATTTGCCGTGGACCCACCCGCAATTGCAGCCGAAATGGCACAGGCGCGCCAATTCTTTTCACCCTGGCTGTGAGCCGGGGAGACCTCGCAAAGATTGCGGTCACGTAGTAAAAGTCATTTCCAGCCATGGTTAGGTATCGAATCCATCCTTCCGGCACTCAGCCGCCGGCAAGATTGAAGGCAAGGTACCGACATGAGCATCTCCACCCAGAACAGCCGTCACATCGATTCCGACACCACTCAGTGGCTCTCCCCCACGGAGATCTGCAGCGAATTGCAAATCCCACTGCAGACCTTCTACCAGTGGCGCGCGAAGGGCATCGGTCCGCATGCCTACCGGATCGGTCGTCACCTGCGCGTCAGCAAGGAAGACTTTGAAGCTTGGCTCTCGCTCCGGTCGGATCCGTAAGCTCTGCGGGATCGACGGCATCATCATGGCCAGATTGCCCATCCCTTTGGGAAATTGGGGTGTTATTCAGACAAAGCGGATGACACCCCATTCTTGGCGCGCCCGCGCCTATTATCGCGATATGGATGGTGTGCTGCGGCTGGTTGAAGCACGTGGTACTTCTTCCGCGGATGCCCGGCGCAACATCCAAATCAAGTTGAAGGAACGTCAGACTCCTCGCTATGGATTAGTCACAGCAACTGACCGGATCAACAAACTCATTGAGGTTTTTCTGGTTGAAATGGAAGCCTCCGACAAAGCGGATCGGACGAAAGACAAATACTCGTATTGCGTCAAAAAATACATTAAGCCTGCCCTCGGCTCGGTTCGTATCAGCGAAGTTACCTCTGGCGTAGTCGACCATTTCATCCGGACACTGGTCACAGATGTAGGCTCCTCCACCGCCAGATCGTGTGGTGCCGTGCTGTCGTGGATGTTCAAGGTGGCACTCCGCCACGACGCAGTGCAGGTCAATCCGGTGGTCGGCGTTTCAATCCCCAAGAACTCAACAGCAAAACCCAAGGCGCTCGATATGACGCAATATGGTGACCTACGCAGAAAGCTAATTGCGTGGGAGCGGGCACCTGCCCTCGGCCGACCTCGCATGCAAGATCTCCATGAAATCGCGGATTTCCTCGTTGGCACAGGGCTGCGCCCAGGCGAACTCCTCGCGCTTCACTGGGAGGACATCGACCTCGACTCGGAGCCGCCCACAGTGTCGATCAATGCCACAGTTATTAGAACCTCCAGCGGCGGTGTTCGGATCCAAGACCATCCGAAATCCAGACACGGCGTCCGCCGTCTGACTCTCCCGGCTTATCTCGTCCTCGAACTTCGCGAGAGGATCAAGCATCAGGAAAGCACCAGTTCACCAAATCCACTGAATCTTGTCTTCCCGTCATCCACAGGAACGCTCTGCGATGCAAACAACGTCGGCAAAGTCTGGCGCAAGGCCGCAAATTCCATCAGCTACGACTGGGTGACATTCAGGACACTGAGGAAGTCAAACGCAACCGTCATTGCCAGAACGATGGGCGCGGAAGCTGCTGCGTATCAGCTTGGGCATTCAAAGATCGCTATGACCCAAGAGCACTACATCGAGGAATATAAAGACGCTTTGGATACGCGCGCTGTTCTCGACGGCTTCGGCTCCCCCCTGGCCATCGAAGCGAAGAAGCCGCTTCAAGCGGGGCAGTCCGAAGCCTCCGACTCGGACGCCATGGGATGATTCGTTTTGCCGCGCTGAGGCTCAAAATCTTCGACGACTGTCGGCAAACAGCGGTAATCAGCGGACCCTCAACAGCAAAAAGAAGCGTCAATTTAATGAGTTTTTAATGAGTTAAGTTGAAAATGGCCCCTTTCGGGGCCATTCTCACTTCCAAAATCCCTGTAAATCCGGGCTTTTTGGGCCCCCTATCAGATTCGAACTGATGACCCCCGCTTTACAAGAGCGGTGCTCTGGCCAGCTGAGCTAAGGAGGCAAACGCAATCAAGCGCTTCACAAGGTTACCGCAGGAGCACAGAAAACAAAAAACCGGCTCCCCCAGGTAGCAAAGCCACCCGGGAAAGCCGGTTTCACGCCGTCGTACAAACGCCAGCAACTGCGAGCGCGGCCCGCGAGCGAGCAGACAGAGACTTACTTCTTAGCCGCCAAGATGCGTGCTGAGAAGTCGTCGAACGATTCAGTGGAAACCCACTGCTCGCCATCCATGAATACCGTGGGCGTCGAGGCCACGCTGTGGGCCGAGGCCAGCAACGTGGTGTGCGCCTGGTACGGGCGGTACGTCTTGTTGTCAACGCAGCTGGCGATGTCGCCCACGCCAACTTCAGTCGCGTACTTCACCAGTGTGGCGTTGTTCAGCCCCTTGCTGTTCTCTGCAGGCTGCTCCGCGAAGAGCTTGTCCAGGTAGGCCTGGTACTTATCCGGGGAAACCTCGGCAACACACGCTGCCGCTGCGCCCGCACGTGAGGAGTAGTTGGTTCCACCGGAGAGGCGGTCCAGGAAGCCCAGTGAGCGGTACTCAACGGTAACCTTTTTTTCGCTGGCAAGAGCCTTCAGCTTCGCACCGTATTTGGTCTCGAACTGGTTGCAGAACGGGCACAGGAAATCGAAGTAGATCACGGTCTGCACGGGCTGGCCGGCAGCGCTTGCCTTGATGCCGATCTTGTCCAGATCGGTAGCCTTCTCAATCTTCTCCGTGGGAAGCGCCGGAACCGTGTTGATGTCAACAGTGGTCTCGGTGGTGGTCGGCTTCACCACCGCACCGTCCTTGCCCAAAGTGATGCCACCGTAGGCGTTCATGTTCGTCGGCACCGGACCGGTCTCCGCCACAGGCTCATTGGACTTCTGCGTGTTAATAACAATCAGAGCAATAATGACGATGACCGCCACAGCTGCAAGCAAAACACCGCCACGGATCAGCCAGCCATTGCGCTTTTCCTTCTTCAGCTGAGCATCGCGAATAACCTTCGCCTGCTCGCGCGCCTGTGACGTGCGCTCTGCCTTACTTAACCGCGGTTCGTTTTTAGAGCTCATAATTCCTCAAGTTCTTTGGGCATGAAAAAAGCCGTGGTACGGCCGGTTATGGCTAATCTTAGGAGACGAACCTTGGAGAAGTCCGAATGATGACTCTCCTCCCCCAAAGAGACTCACTATGACGACGCGCACGCCCACCAGATAAGCTGGCATCAACCCGAGTTCTAGCAAAGGGAGCTGCACGTGCCTCACAAATCCTCTGCCAAGGCCACCACACCTACTGGCAATTCAGACTTCATTGTCGTCTCCAACCGTCTGCCGGTTGACCGCGTCATTAACGAAGGGTCCGACGACGGCTGGCGGCGTTCTCCTGGCGGGCTCGTCACCGCATTGGCTCCCGTCATGGCCGCCCGCGAGGGAGCCTGGGTGGGCTGGCATGGTGCCGCCGATGAAACCCTAGAGCCTTTCCACCACGACAACATGGACCTGTTCCCCGTTGCCCTCACGGCCGAGGAAGTCGAGCTGTACTACGAGGGTTTCTCCAACTCCACCCTGTGGCCGCTCTACCACGATGTCATTGCCACCCCCGAGTTCCACCGAACCTGGTGGGATTCCTATCAGCTGATCAACAAGCGGTTCGCCCACGCCGCAGCTGACGCCGCCGCCCACAACGCCACCGTGTGGGTTCAGGACTACCAGCTGCAGCTGGTCCCTCAATACCTGCGCGAATTGCGCCCGGACCTCCGCATCGGCTTCTTCAACCACATCCCCTTCCCCTCCCCGGAAATCTTCGCCCAAATGCCCTGGCGCAAACCCATCCTGGAGGGCCTGCTGGGCGCTGACCTCATTGGTTTCCAGCGCCCCAATGATTCCGCCAACTTCCTGCGCTCCGCCCGCCGCTTCCTCGGCGCCGGAGTCAAGGCCAAGCAGGTCCACGTCAAGGACGCCTCCGGGAAGATCACCCACATTGCCCGCGCCGAACCGTTCCCCATCTCCATCGACGTCAACCAAATCCAAACCCTGGCGCGGCGCCCCGACGTCATTGCCCGCTCCCAGCAGATTCGCGAAGAACTCGGCAACCCCACCACCTTGCTGCTGGGTGTAGACCGGCTCGATTACACCAAGGGCATCACGCACCGCCTAAAGGCCTACGGCGAACTGCTCGAAGACGGCGTGGTCACGGTTGAAGACGCCGCCCTCATTCAGGTGGCCAGCCCCAGCCGCGAGCGCGTGGAAACCTACAAGCAGCTCCGCGAGGATGTGGAGGGCATGGTTGGGCGCATCAACGGCCAGCACGACACCATTCAAAACACCGCCGTGCGCTACCTTCACCACAGCTACCCCGTGGAAGAGATGGTTGCCCTCTACCTCGCAGCGGACGTCATGCTGGTCACCGCTCTGCGCGACGGCATGAACCTGGTCGCCAAGGAATATGTTGCGGCCCGGGGCGATAACACCGGCGCCTTGGTCCTGAGCGAGTTCACCGGCGCCGCCGATCAGCTCAAGCAAGCGCTCCTCATCAATCCGCACGACATTGACGGCCTCAAGGCTGTCATCCTGCGCGCCATCAACTTGCCCAAGGCCGAATCCGCCCGCCGCATGCGTGCCATGCGCCGGCAAATCCTCGATCACGACGTCCAGCGCTGGAGCGAGGACTTCCTGTCCACCCTGGCGCAAAAGGCCGTCCGCGATGACAGCTGAGCTACCAGCAGCTCTTCACGCGGCGATCCTGCACGCTGCCGCCACACCTCACCTGCTCGTAGCACTGGACTTCGACGGCACCATGTCACCTTTGGTGGATCATGCCCAAGATGCCCGCCCGCTCCCCCGCTCGGCAGCATCCTTGGCTGCCTTGGCATCCCTGCCACGTACGACGACGGCCCTCGTCTCAGGGCGGGCCCTGGCCAGTTTGCGGCTGGTCGCCGCCCCTCCGGAACCGACACTCTTAGTGGGCAGCCACGGTGCCGAAACCTGGCTCGGACCAGACTCCCCGCCCTTGGAACTGACAGCGGAACAGGCGGCCGCGCTGGAACTGGCCCGCGCCGCCGTCACCCGAGTCACCTCCCTTATAAAGGGGACGGTTGTGGAGAACAAGCCAGCCGGCGTCGTACTTCACTACCGGCTGGCCGAAGAGCAAGACGCACGGGCCGCCGTCGAACTCGTCATGGACGAGCTCAACGAGAATCCCGCGCTGCACGTGAGCACGGGAAAAATGGTGCTGGAAATTTCGGCCGTCAAGGCCAACAAGGGCCAGAGCCTGACCCTGCTGCGCGAGCTCACCGGCGCCACGGCCACGCTCTTTGCCGGGGATGACGTCACGGACGAACACGCCTTTGCCGCGCTGCGCCCGGGCGATCTCGGCATCAAGGTGGGGCCGGGCGTTACGGCCGCCGAATTCCGCATTGGCGGCCCCGATGAGCTGCCGCAGGTACTGGAGCTGCTGCTGGCGGCCCGTACCACGAACCTGTCCCCGTAATGTGACCTTGACCATGCTCGGAATGTGTCATACTTCATATGTCGGTCCGTTCGCTGCCTAGGCAATGCGTGGACCGCTGATACACCAACCATTCACTTGAGGATCGTTCGGCACGTACCTGCCGATGAAGGGACTTATTACTGTGGCTACAGTAACTTTTGACAACGCGACACGCATCTACCCGGGCACCACGAAGCCCGCTGTTGACAAGCTCAACATTGACATCGCCGATGGCGAATTCCTCGTTCTAGTTGGACCTTCCGGTTGCGGTAAGTCCACCTCCTTGCGCATGCTCGCCGGCCTGGAAGATGTCAACGCCGGCCGCATCCTGATCGGCGACCGCGACGTCACTGACGTTCCGCCGAAGGACCGCGACATCGCCATGGTCTTCCAGAACTACGCGCTGTACCCGCACATGTCGGTTGCCGACAACATGGGCTTCGCCCTGAAGATCGCCGGCATCTCCAAGGAAGAGCGCGCCAAGCGTGTCCTGGAAGCCGCCAAGCTCCTCGACCTCGAGGCATACCTGGACCGCAAGCCGAAGGCACTCTCCGGTGGTCAGCGTCAGCGTGTTGCCATGGGCCGCGCCATCGTGCGTAACCCGCAGGTGTTCCTCATGGATGAGCCCCTCTCCAACTTGGATGCCAAGCTGCGTGTACAGACTCGTACGCAGATTGCATCCCTGACCCGCCGCCTGGGCGTCACCACGGTTTACGTGACACACGACCAGGTTGAGGCCATGACCATGGGTGACCGCGTTGCAGTCCTCAAGGACGGCCTCCTCATGCAGGTTGACACCCCGCGCAACCTCTACGATGCCCCGCAGAACGTGTTCGTTGCAGGCTTCATTGGCTCCCCCGCCATGAACCTGCTGGAACTGCCCGTTGTCGATGGCGGTGTGAAGTTCGGTGGATCAATTTACCCCGTACCTTCCGCCGTCCTCGGTGAAGCCGCAGGCAACACCGTCACCGTCGGTGTCCGTCCCGAAGACCTCGAGGTTGTTGGCGCCGGCGAAGGCCTGGCAGTAGAGGCCGACGTCGTCGAAGAATTGGGTGCCGACGCTTACGTTTACGGCCACGCCATCATCGACGGCGCAGAGCGCGACATGGTTGTCCGTGTCGACGGACGCCGCCCACCGATGAAGGGCGACACCATCCACGTCCGCCCGCAGGTTGGCCACGTGCACCTCTTCGACGCAACCTCCGGCTCGCGCCTGGGCGACAAGGCCATCTCGCGCGACTAGTCCCCAGCTCCTCCCAACTTTTGGATCGCTAGCGATCTAAAAGTTGGGTCCCTCGGAGCTGTGGGCCCAGACGCTTGGGTTCATTGCTCGGGCGCGTGGGCCCAACACTTGGGTTCACTTCTCAGACGCGTGGGCCCAACACTTCCGGAT
Source organism: Arthrobacter alpinus (assembly GCF_001445575.1). Taxonomy (NCBI): domain Bacteria; kingdom Bacillati; phylum Actinomycetota; class Actinomycetes; order Micrococcales; family Micrococcaceae; genus Arthrobacter; species Arthrobacter alpinus. Next base: position 4,299,519 of record NZ_CP013200.1, read on the forward strand.
AGTTTTGCGCATGTGGGACCAGACGCTTGGGTTCGTTGCCTGCGCGAGCGGGCCCAAACTTCCGGGCTTGATGCCCGGCTGCGCGGGATCGCGTTTTGGTATTTAGAGCGCGGCTGCCTGTTGGACTTTCCAGCAGGCAGCCGCGCTTCACCTTTTAAGAGAGAATTTGAACCATGACTGAACATCCAGGCGCCAAGTGGAACCACGAGCCCACCGACTTTGACCAGCGCGGCAAGCTGCCGCGCATGAGCGCACCTCCGGCACCGGTCATGGGGTCGCTGAACATCACCGCGGCGGCCGCCGATCCCGGACTGCTGGACCTGCCCTGGCACATCCGCCTGGAGGAATGGCCGTCCGAGAACCTGGCCGCGCTCCCCCGCGGTATATCCCGTCACGTGGTCCGCTTTGCGCACCTGGACGGTTCGGTCATTGCCATCAAGGAAACCTCCGAACACGTGGCCCGCCACGAATACCACATGCTGCGCAAGCTGGCCCGGCTCGATGTGCCCTGCGTAGAGCCGGTCGCCGTTATCAGCGGCCGCACCACACCCAACGGCGAACCGCTGGACCCGGTACTGGTCACCCGGCACCTGAAGTTCTCCCTCCCGTACCGGGCCCTGTTCTCCCAGAAGCTGCGCCGCGACACCCTGACGCGTCTCATTGACGCCCAGGCACTGCTGCTGGTGCGGCTGCACCTGGTGGGCTTTTACTGGGGAGATGTTTCCCTCTCCAACACCTTGTTCCGCCGTGACGCGGGCGCCTTCGCCGCCTACTTGGTGGACGCCGAAACCGGTGAACTCTACCCGGACCTGTCCACGGGCCAACGCGAATACGATCTTGAGATCGCCCGCGTCAACATTGCCGGGGAACTCATGGATCTGCTTGAAGGCGGACTCATTGAGGAAAAAGTGGACCCCGTGGCCACCAGCGAACTCATCATGGAAAGCTACCGCCGCCTGTGGGCCGAGCTGACCGAGAAGGAATCGTTCGAGCTGGAGGACCGCTGGCGAGTCGGTGCCCGCATCCGTCGCCTGAACGAGCTCGGCTTCGATGTTGAGGAATACGCCATCAAGACCACCCCCGACGGCGCCACCATCCAGCTCCAGCCCAAGGTGGTCGACGCCGGACACCACCAGCGCAGGCTGCTGCGACTGACAGGCATTGACGCTCAGGAGAACCAGGCCCGGCGCCTGCTCAACGACATGGACTCCTTCCGCAACGACGTCACCCCTGCCAAGGATGAGGAGATCAGCGCGCACGAATGGGTCAGCTCCATCTTCGAACCCATCGTCCGCTCCATCCCGCGCGAGCTCGGCGGGAAGCTGGAACCGGCCGAGGTGGTGCACGAGGTCCTGGAGCATCGCTGGTTCCGCTCCCAGGATGAGGAACGCAACGTTCCGCTGGCCGAGGCAGTGCAGTCCTACGTGGACGACATTCTGCGCTTCCGCCGCGACGAAGACGCCATCATGCTCAGCACCGACACCGCAACCATCAAAATGCTAGAAAGCGGCGTGCTCCCCGAAACCGCTTTCGAAGACTAGCCCCACCGACCCTCCCTCACCGATTGGGGTGTTTTGGCCAACCCTCCCTCACCTTTTGGGCGTTTTCCCGAAACCCTCCCTCATCGATTGGGCACTTTCCCGAAACGCCCGTTCGCATGCAACGTTAGGAGTCGCCGCATGGCAGCTATTTCCAGGTTTGTGAGCATCGCCGATGTCCACGAGGGCGCCCAGTCTGAACAGGTTTCAGTCTCGGTGCTGTTTCAGGCTGAGCTCCACGACGGGCAGTCGGTCTTGCTGTTGGACGATCGCGGCTGGAACTCCAGCCAGCCATGGGCAGAGGCTAGTCAGGAAGAGATTGAGTCGACGGCACGAGTTGTGGTGGGCCCCGATGAACCGTACGGAGATCAGACCGCCACCGGCGCAGTCACAGCTTATTGGAACTACATTCAGAACATCCTGGCCCAAAATGGTGTGGAAATCAGCCCCGCCGTGCTGCCGGCAATTCCCCATGACGTGGTCCTCGGCCAGAGCATCATTGAACGTCTGGGCAGCAAGTACAGCGCATCTGAATGAACCGGCATGCCTGCCGCAAAGATCGTTTGCGCGGCATGCGCGCCCGCCGACAGAGCGTCCGGAAAATCCCCAATCGCTGATGGAGGGTTGCCCAAAACACCCCAAAAGATGAGGGAGCGTCCTACGGACGGGCGGGGATGGCCTTCCCCGGGTTGAGGATGCCCTGCGGGTCAAATAGCGCCTTGATGGAGCGCTGCAGATCCAGCACCTGCTCGGACTGTTCCAGCCCCAGCCAGCGCAGCTTGTACTGCCCAATCCCGTGTTCGCCAGTGATGGTGCCGCCCAGCTCAAGCGCCTTGTCGATGGACTCATCCAGCGCCGCATTCAGTGCGGCAATGCCGGTCGGCTCAAAGGTAGGCACAGAGAATGTGGGGTGCAGATTGCCGTCGCCGGCATGCGCGATGACCGCCAGGTCCACACCGTGCCGCACCGCCATCTCCTCCAGCGCCGTAATGTAATGCACCAGCTGCGAGCGCGGCACGGCCACATCCTCACCCACCCGATTCTCGGCGTCCACGTCCAACCCCCGGTTGTTGCGGCGCAGCTCCACCAGCCATTGCGCCTCCTGCGGGTCTTCCCTGCTGACAGTGCCGCCAATCTTTTCAAGTTCGACGGCGGCCACCGCCTCTTCCGCCTCGGCCGCCAATCCGTCGAATTGGATCAGCAGCAGCGCCGTCCTCTTAACGCGAGATTGCTGCCATTACGGCGGTCCAGTTCCGTAAGCGAGGGCCCGTCCAGTAGTTCCAGGATGCAGGGCTGCACACGGGCCGCGCCGAGAGCCAGCACGCCGGCTGCGGCCTGCTGCACGGAGGGGAAGAATACGGCGAGGGTACGCACAATAGTGGGCAGGTACTTCAGTCGCACGGTGGCGCCCACGACAATGCCCAGAGTGCCCTCCGATCCAACAAAAAGACTGGTGAGGTCGTAACCGGCAACTCCCTTGAACGTCCGGTGACCGGTATGAATCAAGGAACCGTCGGCCAAAACCACATCAAGGGCCAACACAGCATCGCGTGTGACTCCGTACTTGGCGCAGCGCAGCCCACCAGCGTTCGTGGCGATGTTCCCGCCAATCGTGGAAATCTTGAAACTGGCCGGATCCGGGGCAAACATCAGCCCATGAACTGCCACGGCTGTGTTGAGGTCACCGTTGATGACGCCGGGTTCAACGCGGGCAATCTCATCGGCTGGGTTGATCTCCAGGATCTGGTTCATGCGCGTCAGGTTCAGCACCACGCACCCGGCAGTGGCGTGTGCCCCGCCCGACACCCCGGTACCGGCTCCCCTGGTCACCAATGGAACGCCGAATGCAGCGGCCGCACGCACAACTGACTGCACGTCAGCGACCGATTCCGCCCACACCACCGCCAACGGTAGCTGGTAGTCGGTGACAGGCCCTTGGTCAATGGCAAAGGTCGTCAGATCCGCGTCGGCAACACTGACCTGGTCCTCCCGCAAGAACTTCAGCAGCTCAGACATGAAGCCAGCCGCCATCGGCTCCTTTTCCCTACTCATATCCGCAGCCTCTCAGGCAGGAGCCGTGACTCCGGCCAGTCGCCACACAAAAGCCCCGGGCCATCGAGCTGCAACTTCTCTTCGGTGGCACCGAACTCGGCCGTGGCGAACGCCGGCGCCAAAGTCAAGGCCTGCGCGTCCACAGCGGAGAGCCCCAACTCAGCCACCGGGAACAACGCTGGCGCGCGCGTGGCCAAAACCAGCAACGACTCCTCCGGCGACTCGCGCACAAAAGCCAGCACATCGCCGTCGGCCATCAACCACCGCATCCCGCCGTCAGCCACCGCCGGGCTGGTGTGCCGCAACTCCGTCAGCGCGGCGTAGGCAGAACGCAGATCCGTGACCACACGCGACGGCGATTCCCACGGCATGGGCGTGCGCGAATCCTCGCCATTCCACCCCTCCATACCAAACTCATCGCCGGCAAAAACCACCGCGATCCCCGGCACCAGCATGGACAGCGCGGCGGCAACCAGCGGCCCGCCCTCAATCATGACGCTCGCAGCCCGTGCCGTGTCATGGGTGTTCAGTGCGTTCATGGTCGCCTTGCGCACGGGCCAGGAAAACGCGCTGGAAAGGTCCTTATAGGTCTCAAGCACGACGTCGGCCGTCACCTTGGGCGGGCCAGCCAGCGGGGTGCCGAAAAAGTCCACGCGCGCGGCCGGGTTGCCCAGCCACTGCCACAAGGGGCGGGTGAAGTTGGAGTACGTCATGGCGCCCTGCCAGCCGAAACCGTCCACATCGGCGCCGGCATCGGAGGTTTCCTCGCCCAGGAGCAGCGCGTTGGGGTTGATCTCCAGGATGCGATCCTGGATGAGCGCGGCTACTTCCTTGTTGATGTTCTGGGCGCCCAAGCGGCCAGTCATATTACCCACGTCAATGCGCCAGCCATCCAGATTAAACGGGGGTTTGAGCCAGTGCGCCACCACGGAATCTTCACCGGTGACGAAGGCTTCGCGCAAAGCCTCAGAGGCCCAGTTCAGCTTGGGCAGCGACGGCACGCCCCACCAAGACTCGTACTCGGTGCGGTCCTCGTTGAAGTAGTAGAAGCCGGCTTCCACACTGTTCGGGTCGGCCGCAGCGCGCTGGAACCATTCGTGGGCATCGCCGGTGTGGTTGGAAGTCAGATCCCCCATGACCTTCATGCCGCGGGCGTGCGCTGCCTCGACCAGCCGGATGAGCGCCGCATCCCCGCCGAGCAGCGGATCCACTTCCATGAACGTTGAGGCGTCATAGCGGTGATTGGAACGTGCGGGGAAGAACGGTGTCAGGTAGACGATGTCCGCACCCAGAGCCGCCAGCTCATCAAGTTTTTCGGTAACGCCATCCAGATCGCCCCCATAGAACTGCCGGGCCACATCGGGACCACTGCCCTGCACGGGGGTGTCCCAATCGCAGGCCACGCCCCACTCCGGAGTGGCCCGCCCATCCGCCGCGGCGGAGCGGGCAAAGCGGTCCGGGAACACCTGGTACATGACGGCATCGTGCGACCACGCCGGAGCAGCCTTGGCGGTGGTCACCCGGAAATCGTTGTAATCGGAGGTGTCCCGGTTGTGCAGGCCCGCATTGTTCAGGAACGAATAGCTGGGACCGTCGTCCTCGCTGGCCGCCGTCTCAATGACAAAGCGGTACAGGGCCACGGGATTCACATGCAACATGGTGGCTTCCCACCACACCCAACCGGCTGACTCCCCCACCACGGTGGCTTCGTCATAGCGCGGCTCGGCGTCCTGCACACTACGGACCCACACACGCGAGGCCGTCCCCCAGTCCTGAGGGACGCGCAGCCGCAGGGTCACACGTTCGCCAAGTTCCGGCGTCGAACTTCCCAGATAGAGAGCCGAACCATCGTGGTGCGGTTGATTGCCTGCCATGTTTACCCCTTTACTCCACCTTGAACCAAACCACTCACAATGTACCGCTGCAGGAACAAGAACAGCGCCATGACAGGCACGGCGGCCAAGACTGCGCCCGCGGAGAAGATGCCCCAGTTCTTCGAACGGGTGTCAGCCACGAAGGAATAGAGGCCGACGGCGAGCGTCTGGGAGTCCGGATCGGTCAGCACCACGGAGGCGATCACGAACTCGCTAGAGATGCTGATGAAGGACAGTAGCGCCACCACGGCCAGGATGGGGGTGACCAGCCGCAAAATGATGCCGAAGAAGATCTGCACATGGGAGGCGCCGTCGATCTTGGCAGCCTCATCGAGCTCCTGCGGAATCGTGTTGAAGAAGCCGTACATGAGGTAGGTGTTCACGCCCAGCGCACCGCCCAGGTAGACCATGATCAGGCCCAGCTGGCTGCCCAGACCCAACGCCGGGATGACGTCGGAGATGCCGCTGAGCAACAAGAAAATTGCGACGACGGCCAATAGTTGGGGGAACATCTGCAGCAGGAGCAGCGAAAGTAGGCCCATGCGGCGGCCTTTGAAGCGCATACGTGAGAACGCGTAAGCGGCCATGGCGCCCAGGAATACGGTGGCTGCCGAGGTCACCACGCCAATGACCAGGGTGTTGATGAACCAGCGGCCAAAGGGACGGGCCGGATCATTGAACAGATTGATGAAGTTGACGAAGTCGATCTTGGTGAACAGACCCTTGGTGCCGGCCAGCGTACCGTTGGAGTTCAAAGCTGCCGAGAGGACGTAGAGCAGCGGGAAGATGGCGAAGAGGGTAACCACTACGCCCACCAGATGGCGCCAGCCCTTGTCCTTGAACCAGACGCCGAAGGGTCGGCGCTTGACGGCAAAGAGCTCGGTGGGGGTCTCTGGTGTGGGCCGAACGGGAACGGTGGTGGTGCTCATCGGTTCACTTCCTCAAGTGCTTTGGTCTGCTTGAAGCTCACGGCGGAAACAGTGGCCACAATGATGAAGATGACAATGGCCAAGGCGCTGGCCAAGCCGTAATCACGGCCCGTTCCCTGCCCGAACGCCACCTTGTACACGAGCGTGATCAGGATGTCTGTGGAGCCGATGTCGCGGGTGGTGTCCTCGAAGCGGGGTCCGCCACCTGTCAGCATGTAGATGACGTTGAAGTTGTTGAAGTTGAACGCGAAGGAGGCAATCAACAACGGTGCAATCGAGACCAGCAGCAGCGGCAATTTGATGGAGCGGAACACTCGCCACGCGCCGGCACCGTCCATGCGTGCAGCCTCATCCAGCTCGGCGGGCAACGATTGCAAGGCGCCGGTGCAGACCAGGAACATATACGGGAAGCCTAGCCAGAGGTTCACCACCAGGACGCTGATCTTGGCCAGGATGGGGTCCGTGAGCCAGCCGATCTCTGCCCCGCCTAGCAACGTTTGGTTTAGCCAGCCGAATTGCGGGTTGAGGATACCGGACCACACCAGGCCGGAGAGGAATGCCGGGAACGCGTACGGCAAGATCATCAGCACCCGGTAGATCTTCTTGCCGCGCAGATCATCCCTGTTGAAGGTGATGGCCAGGAACAAGCCCAAGCCGAAGGTCAGGATCACGGAGGCGATGGCGAACATGAACGTCCAGGCGATCACGTTCAGCAGCGGTGCCCGCAGATTGGGATCGGTGAAGGCCCGGACAAAGTTGTCGAAGCCAACGTTGATCTTCCAACCGGTGGCCAGCCGTTCGCCGTCCGCGGAGGCGAAGGCGCCTTCGCCGTTGTCAGTAAAGGTGGTGCCGGTTTCGACGTCGGTGAAGGTGTCGGTGGCTTTGTCGAAGACCATGCTGGGTTTGAACGCGTAAGCCGTGCTGCCGTCGGCGGTGCGCAGGCTGCCTTGGGCGGCATCCTCGGACACGGGGACGGAGATGCTCAGGATGTCATTCTGGTTGGCCACGATTTGGGCGAAGTTCAAGGTGTCATAGCCGGGAACGGACACGGCCTTGCCGGTGCCATCGAGCGTTGCGTCGGTGACAGTTGAGAGTGGCCGGGTGGAGGAGCCCATGGTGACGGTGCCGTCAGGGTTGGTGAAGAGCAGGAACAGCTCATCGTTTTGTTTCAGCACAGATGTCTTAAATGAGGGGGAATCCGGCACGCGCTTTTGCGCCGTGATTTGGATGGCTGAGATGGCATCGGCTTTGGTGCTGTTATGCCCGTCGCCGTAGTTGGTGAAAGCGATGTAGCCGGAATACAGCACCACAAACACTTGGAAAACCACCAAGAAGAACACGCCCGGCGCCAAGTACTTGGCGGGCAGTCCGCCCTTGCGCAGGTAAATCCAGTTGATCAGCAGCGTGACTACGGCGGCGATGACCAAAATGGTCCAGGACTCACTCAGGAACAGCGTGATCATCACGAACACCGCAAAGGCATCGACCAGACCCAACAGCACCACCTTGACCATGGTGGACTTCAGCGATTCCACGCCGTGGCTGCGCTTGGGTAGGCCCGGCTTCCCTGAGCCATTCTTCGTTGCAGGGCCATCGGGAGAATTGGTGCCGCTTTTCACCCGTGGTACGGGTCCGGCGTCGTTGGTTGATTCTGGAACTCGCATCACGTGGCTATCCTCTTGCAGTGCTTCACAGGCGACGATACGGTGCGTGGCGCCCAGCCGTGTGGCCGGGCACCACGCACCTCTACTTACTGGTCTTACAGGTACTACTGGCGGTGCAGATCTTGCTCGAACGTGCGCTTACGCGCCGATCTTGGACTTGATGGTCTCAGCCATCTTGGGCCAGTCAGTTGCCGGATCGCCCTTGCCCTTGATCATGTCCAACTCGGTAGCGCCCCAGTCGTTCCAGACGGCATCCATTTCGGGGATTGCGGGCATGGGCACGCCGTTGTCGCCAATCTTGCCGAAGGCCGCAACGATGGGATCCGAGGAAGCCTTTTCGAAGGACGCGGTCAACGCCGGAGGACGCCCGCCAGCCGTGAACATGGAGTCCTGGGCGGCCTCTGTGGTCAGGTAGTTGGTGACGAACTCGGTGGTGGCCAGGGCATTGGCGCTCTTGGCGCTGATGAAGAAGCCGTTGACGCCGACGAACGGCTGCGCGGGTTTGTCTCCTGCGGTGGGCAGCGGGTCAACGGCGACCTTGATGCCAGCCTTCTGCAGATCCGGGACATTCCACGGGCCGGTGAGGAAGTACGGGCTCTTGCCGTTCTTGAACTCTTCCTTGGCAATGTCGCCGGTGATGTTGGAGTTGAGTACCTTGGAACCGGTATCTCCCCATTCCACGAGCTTCTTGGCAAATTCGACGCCGGCCGGCTCACCTAGGATGAGCTGCTTGGGATCGTAGCCGCCGTCTGCGTCCAGGCCGAAGACGGCCGAACCCATGGAGGTCTGTAGCGGGTAGAGGTGATAGGGATCGCCCTGCTTGGGATCCAGACCCACCAGGAACGCGTACTGGGCCTTGCCGGAATCGACAACACCCTTACCTGCGGCGATGACCTCGTCGAAGGTGGTGACTGCGGCCGGCAGCAAGTCCGTGTTGCGCAGCAAAGCAATGTTTTCTACTGAGTACGGGACACCGTAAGTGGAGCCGTTGAAGGTCATGGCCTTGATGGAGGTCTTGGAGAACGCGGAGGTCTTATCACCGAGCTCAACCGGTGCGATCACACCGTTCTGGACGAACTTGCCTACCCAGTCATGCGGGCCAACAATCAAATCCGGGCCCTTGCCGGTGGGAACCTGGGTGATGAAGTCATCGCGCACTGCGGCGAAGTCCTTGATGACGAGCTTTACTTCAATGCCGGTATCGGCCTTGAACTTCGCTGCAATGTCCTTCAGCGCCGGTGAGCGCTCAGCGTCAACCCACATGGTGATGGTGGTGGCTCCGCCAGCCGCCAAATCCGAGGTGGTGGGCGATGCGGAGGTGGTGGGCTTGGTATCGCCGCCGCAGGCACTGAGCGCGAGTGCGCCCACTGCCGACAACGCGCCAACGGCAAAGACGCGACGACTGACGGGGGTGGCACTGGTATTTGGCAACTTCATTGGTGTCCCTTTCTTGAGCCCAGCGCCTCAGTGGAGGAGCATCCGGGCAAAAATCACATAAGTGGCCTACCTCACAAAGCGTAAGCAATCTCAAACATACATGAAAGCGGTTCCAAAATGAAAGTCCTGTTCCGCCAATTTTTCAGCTGATCCGAAAATTCCCTCCATTCCAGGGGACCTTGAGATACTGGAGACAACCCGCCAGCTCACGTCTTTCCAGTCTTTTTGGCTCAACTCGAACCACTTCACAGCATTTGGCAACAGTTTTGAGAACGTTTACATTTTGCCTCCGACTCTCTAAGGTTGTACCCATGTCTGTCACCTCATCGGAACTCCGCGCCTCCTCGGCCACCCTTGCGCCGGCCGCCCTTGTGCCCGCTGCCTCTGCCTCTGCCTCAGCGCCTTCTACGGTCTCCACGCCCGCCACTGCCTCGCTTGCTGGCGCCCTGACGCCGATCCATGCGGCAGCGCCCCAGGGTGCACAGCATTGGTCTGCCGACTCCGTGATTTACCAGATCTACCCGCGGTCCTTCCGCGACAGCAACGGCGACGGCGTTGGAGACTTGGCAGGCATCACGCTCGAGTTGGGTCAGCTCGCACAGTTGGGCGTGGACGCCGTGTGGCTCTCACCGTTCTTCCGCTCCCCGCAGCGCGACGCCGGCTACGACGTTTCTGACTACCGCCAGGTGGATCCGCTCTTTGGCACGCTGGCGGACTTCGACCACATGGTGGAAACAGCCACGGGGCTGAACTTGCGCGTCATTATCGATCTGGTCCCCAACCACTGCTCCGATCAGCATCAGCTCTTCCAAACGGCACTCGCGGGTGCCCCCGGCAGCAACGAGCGGGACGTGTTCATCTTCCGCGATGGCAAGGGACCTGACGGCGCCTTGCCGCCGAACAACTGGCAGTCGCACTTTGGTGGCCCCGCCTGGACACGCATCACTGAGGCCAATGGTGACGCCGGTCAGTGGTTCTTGCACCTGTTCGATTCCACGCAGCCCGACTTCAACTGGGACAACCCCGCTGTCCACGCAGAATTCGAGCAAACCTTGCGATTCTGGCTCGATCGCGGCGTGCACGGCTTCCGCGTGGACGTAGCCCACGCCCTTGTCAAAGCCGCCGGCCTGCCCGATTGGGGCGGCACTGCCTGGGGCGGCAGCTCCGAGGGTTTCCCCGGACATCTGGCTCCCATGTTCGGCCAGCCTGCCCTGCACGACATCTACCGCCGCTGGCGCGAAGTCCTCGCCGAGTACGGCCCGGAGCGAATCCTGTGCGCCGAGGCGAACGTGGATCCGCTGGAACGCATGGCCGATTGGGTACGCCCGGACCAAATGCACCAAGCCTTCAACTTCCCCTACCTGGCCACCGGGTTCTCCGCTCCCGCCTTGCGCAACGTGGTCGAAGAATCCCTGCGGGCTTTTGATGCCGTCGGTGCCCCCAGCACGTGGGTGCTCTCTAATCACGATGTGGTCCGGCACGCCACCCGCTTCGGGTACGACGGCGGTAGCCCTCGCGACGGCGATGGCGTTGGCGCCAATGACGAACAGCCCAACGCCGCTCTGGGCCGCCAACGTGCGGCTGCGGCGTCGTTGTTCATGCTGGCGCTGCCCGGCGCATGCTACCTCTACCAAGGCGAAGAACTGGGCCTCCCGGACCACACCACGCTGCCGAATGACGCGCGCCAAGATCCCACCTTTGCCCGCACCGGCGGCGAACGGATTGGTCGCGACGGCTGTCGAGTGCCGCTCCCCTGGGTGGCTGGCAGCCCCGCTGCCGGCTTCAGTGACGGCGCTGGCACAGGCGCTGCTGGCACCAAAATAGACGGCGCTACCCCGGCTGCACCGTGGCTCCCCCAACCCTTGGACTGGTCAAGTTACGCCCGTGATTCTCAAGCCAACGATCCGGCGTCGCACTTGTCCTTGTACCGCAAGGCGCTAGCGCTGCGGCGTGAACTCCAGCTGGGCACAGGATCGCTGCAATGGGCTGAAGAATACTGCTCGGAGGACTCCCTGGCGTTCCTGAACGGATCCACCTTGGTGCTCATCAACACCGGCAATGAACCCCTGCGATTGCCCGCTGGAACCGTCATCGCGCGGTCCCTACCTAACCTCGGCGACAACGCTGAACTAGAATCGTCCGAGGCTATTTGGCTAGAACTGTGACGCAAGGACTGAGGGGCAAAAAAGTGGCGGGCATCAAAGAGGTTGCGGAACTTTCCGGGCTGTCGATCGCCACGGTGTCGCGCGCTTTGGGCGGCAAAGGGAGCGTCTCTGCAAAGAGCCGCAAACTGGCCCAGGACGCGGCCGCGGAGCTAGGCTTCGTGTTGTCGTACGCCGCCTCCAGTCTGGCCTCTGGCCGTAATCACAACATTGGGATCGTAGTTCCCGGCGTCAACCGCTGGTTCTATTCTTCGGTGATCGACGGCGCCGCCGCGGTCCTGCTCGAGGCCGGTTACGATCTCACGCTCTACACCACCAGCCAAAATGAGAGTCACCGCGCCACCATCTTGACCGATTTCCTCCTGCGAAAGAGGCTCGACGCCGTTATCGCCGTTTCGCTGGAGCTCACCGAGTCTGAGGTAAGCCAGCTGTTGGCGATTCACCGCCCCGTGTTGGGGATCGGTGGGCCGCTGCCTGGTGCCGACAGCCTTCGCGTCAATGACTTTGAATTGGCCAAACGGGCTACCGATCACCTGATCGGGCTCGGCCACACCCGGATCGCGCATATTGGCGGCGATCATGAGTATGACTCTGACTTCAAATTGCCCGGGACAAGGCGAAGCGGATATCAGATGGCCATGGAGCAGGCTCAGCTGCCTACTTCGGAGGCCTGGCAGCGGAGGTCCGACTTTACCGTCCAGGGCGCTTACGTCACCGCCCGCGCCCTGCTGGCTGATGGTCTGTTGCGGCCCACTGCAGTCTTCGCTGCTTCCGACGAAATGGCCATCGGCACCATCCTCGCCGCCAGAGACTTTGGCCTGCGGGTTCCGGAAGAATTGTCGGTGATTGGCATTGACGGGCACGAGCTAGGCGAAGTCTTTGGGCTTACTACCTTTGATCAGAAACCTCGTGAACAGGGGGCCCTCGCTGCGCGCCGCATCTTGGCCCGGCTGGATCAGTCCTCTCAGGACGCCGCTGTGGCGTACCAGCCGGTGGCAGAAGAGTTTCCTACCGAGTTGGTAGTGCGTAGGAGTACTGCGGTGCCGGTGGTGGGGTAGCTGCTGCTGGGGTGAGCAGAGCGGCTTTAAATGGCTCTCCGTGGTTCGTGGTGAATTCTGGTTTCGTGTCCTTGAACAAAGGTGGCTCGTAGCCCTGTTGTGATGGATGTTCTGACGCATTCATCGATGACAGGACTACGAGCCTTGAATGAGCTTACTTTGGTGCACCCTGATGCTGCCACCACGATATTCAATCTGGACGACTACCGTGTCCTAGAAACCCAGACGCTGAGTTTTGGCCAACGCAGGATCCATATTGAAAGCACCGTTGAATCCGGGTGCCCAGGATGCGGCGTCATCAGCACCCGTCGCCATTCCGGCCGGCAACAACGCGTCCGCGATATCCCTGTGGCTGGTCCGGTGGAAGTTGTCTGGGCCAAGCGCCGGCTGTTTTGCGACGAGTCATTGTGCCCGCGCAAAACGTTCTTTGAAGCCACGATAGAGGTCCCGGCCAGGTCACGTACTACGAGCCGGCTCCGTAGCGCTCTCGTGCGAGCAGTCATTGACTCTGGCCGCGCCGCAACGGAAACCGCCACCGCTCACGGCGTCTCCTGGTGGTTGGTGCAAAAGGCGCTGAACTTGGCTGCAACGAAGCTTCCCAGCGTGGATCTGCTGCGCCCGCGGATGCTGGGGATCGATGAACACCGTTTCCGGTCCGTCCGTTTCTTCAAGGACCCGGAAACTAAGCTATGGCAGCGGATTGAACCGTGGATGACCACGATTGTTGACCTAGATACGAGCCAGATCCTTGGCGTTGTTGACGGCCGTGACCACACAGGAGTCGGAGCATGGCTGATCAAACGCCCCCTGGAGTGGCGGCTCGGAGTTCAAGTCGTCGCCATTGATCCCTCAGCAGCATTCCGCAAAGCCTTGAGGATGTGGCTACCCCGAACCGCCGTTTCTGTTGACCATTTCCACTTGATCCAGCTGGCGAATCAGGCCCTGACCGAGGTCCGCCAGCAACTCTCCCATCAGGTGCGGGGTCGTCGTGGCCGGGCTGTGGATCCGGCGTGGGCGCACCGGATGCTGCTCCTACGCGCCGGCGATTCACTTTCCGATCAGGCCCGGGCCCGGTTGGAGAAAGTCTTCGCCACCGACGATCCGACCGGGAAACTCAAGGCAGCGTGGGATGTGAAGGAACAAGTGCGGACACTGCTGCGTACCGGCTCCTTGGAAGACGCCGAACTAGCCAAGGAAGACCTCGAGCGGCTGGTGAAGGAATCAAAGCAGCCCGAGACGACCAGGCTGTGGCGGACCATCTGCCGCTGGTGGAAAGAGATCGAGGTCCTCATCGTCACCGGTGCCACTACAGGAAAAGTCGAAGCCAACAACACCAGCATCAAACACATCAAGAGGACCGGGCGTGGCTTCGTCAATAGCACCAACTACACAACTCGTATTATGCTCAGGAGCGCCGCCCGAACAGCGGTGAATCATCCATGACAACAATGGAATTCACCACGAACCGCGGAGAGCCCTTTAAATAGTGGTGGCCACCTTGGGTGGGGGTGGCCTTGAATAGTGGTGTTGGGGGTGTTGTGGTTGTGGTGTTAAATGTGGGGAGGCCCCACACCAGTGTTGGTGTGGGGCCTCGACCCTTTTTTACGTGTTGTCCGGCGGTGTCCTACTCTCCCACATCCTCACGAATGCAGTACCATCGGCGCTGTGGGTCTTAGCTTCCGGGTTCGGAATGGGACCGGGCGTTTCCCCCACGCTATGACCACCGTAACTCGTTCCCCAGTTCCAGTTTCCTGGTTGGGTGGCTTGTTGGGTGCTCTTGGAGCAACAGTATTTTATTATACAGGCTCTTCGTGTTTCTCTTTTCACCAGGAACTGGTGGGTAGAGTCACAGTAAAGGAACCTGTTTTTTTTGGTTTCAACTTAACAAATCCTTGATGGGTTTGTTGGTTGGGAACCACATAGTGAACGCGAGCATACTCATGTCATATAAGAGTGTGTGTGGTGTAAGTTATCGGCCTATTAGTACCGGTCAGCTTCACGAGTCTTTAGTCCTCGCTTCCACATCCGGCCTATCAACCCAGTGGTCTGCTGGGGGCCTCTCACACGTTTAGGTGTATGGAAATCTCATCTTGAAGCGGGCTTCCCGCTTAGATGCTTTCAGCGGTTATCCCATCCGAACGTAGCTAATCAGCGATGCACTTGGCAGTACAACTGACACACCAGAGGTTCGTCCGTCCCGGTCCTCTCGTACTAAGGACAGACCTTCTCAAATTTCCTGCGCGCGCAGCGGATAGGGACCGAACTGTCTCACGACGTTCTAAACCCAGCTCGCGTACCGCTTTAATGGGCGAACAGCCCAACCCTTGGGACCTACTCCAGCCCCAGGATGCGACGAGCCGACATCGAGGTGCCAAACCATGCCGTCGATATGGACTCTTGGGCAAGATCAGCCTGTTATCCCGAGGTACCTTTTATCCGTTGAGCGACGGCCATTCCACAATGTGCCGCCGGATCACTAGTCCCGACTTTCGTCCCTGCTCGAGGTGTCCCTCTCACAGTCAAGCTCCCTTGTGCACTTACACTCGAAACCTGATTGCCAACCAGGCTGAGGGAACCTTTGGGCGCCTCCGTTACTTTTTAGGAGGCAACCGCCCCAGTTAAACTACCCATCAGGCACTGTCCCTGACCCGGATTACGGGCCGAAGTTAGATGTCCAAAGTGACCAGAGTGGTATTTCAACGATGACTCCACAACAACTAGCGTTGTCGCTTCACAGTCTCCCACCTATCCTACACAAGCCACTCCGAACACCAATACCAAACTATAGTAAAGGTCTCGGGGTCTTTCCGTCCTGCTGCGCGTAACGAGCATCTTTACTCGTACTGCAATTTCGCCGAGTTTATGGTTGAGACAGCGGGGAAGTCGTTACTCCATTCGTGCAGGTCGGAACTTACCCGACAAGGAATTTCGCTACCTTAGGATGGTTATAGTTACCACCGCCGTTTACTGGGGCTTAAATTCTCAGCTTCGCTCAACAAGTTGAGCTAACCGGTCCTCTTAACCTTCCAGCACCGGGCAGGAGTCAGTCCATATACATCGTCTTGCGACTTCGCATGGACCTGTGTTTTAGTAAACAGTCGCTTCCCCTGGTCTCTGCGGCCCACACACGCTCACGGACAGCTAGTGTCCTTCACATGGCAGGCCCCCCTTCTCCCGAAGTTACGGGGGCATTTTGCCGAGTCCTTAACCATAATTCTCTCGATCGCCTTAGTATTCTCTACCTGATCACCTGTGTCGGTTTGGGGTACGGGCGGTTTGAACCTCACGTCGATGCTTTTCTAGGCAGCATAGGATCACCGAATTCCCCATGCGGGGGTCCCATCAGATCTCAGAATCGTCATTGAAGACAACACAACGGATTTGCCTATCGTGTTTCCTACGTCCTTAGACCGGGACTACCATCGCCCGGCTCGGCTACCTTCCTGCGTCACACCTGTTAATACGTTTACATCCCCAACTCAGGTCCCACGCTCCCCACACACCCTGGTCCCGAAGGACACTCAATGGTGGTTTGGGTGGTTAGTATTATTGGTTCAATAGGGGCGGTTCTTCACCGGTACGGGAATATCAACCCGTTGTCCATCGACTACGCCTGTCGGCCTCGCCTTAGGTCCCGACTTACCCAGGGCAGATTAGCTTGACCCTGGAACCCTTGATCATTCGGCGGACGGGTTTCTCACCCGTCTTTCGCTACTCATGCCTGCATTCTCACTCGTGTAGGCTCCACCGCTAGTTCACACTGCGACTTCAATGCCTACACGACGCTCCCCTACCACTCCAAACCCCTGAACCAAAGGACGAACCTACTGGCTAGGGCAATGTTTGAAATCCACAACTTCGGCGGTGTACTTGAGCCCCGCTACATTGTCGGCGCGGAATCACTTGACCAGTGAGCTATTACGCACTCTTTTAAGGATGGCTGCTTCTAAGCCAACCTCCTGGTTGTCTAAGCAATCCCACATCCTTTCCCACTTAGCACACGCTTAGGGGCCTTAGTTGGTGGTCTGGGCTGTTTCCCTCTCGACTATGAAGCTTATCCCCCACAGTCTCACTGCTACGCTCTGACTTACCGGCATTCGGAGTTTGGCTGACGTCAGTACCTTGTAGGGCCCATTAGCCATCCAGTAGCTCTACCTCCAGTAAGAAACACGCAACGCTGCACCTAAATGCATTTCGGGGAGAACCAGCTATCACGAAGTTTGATTGGCCTTTCACCCCTACCCACAGCTCATCCCCTCCATTTTCAACTGAAGTGGGTTCGGTCCTCCACGCGCTCTTACACGCGCTTCAACCTGGCCATGGGTAGATCACTTCGCTTCGGGTCTAGATCACGCCACTAAACTCGCCCTATTCAGACTCGCTTTCGCTACGGCTTCCCCACACGGGTTAACCTCGCGACGTAACACTAACTCGCAGGCTCATTCTTCAAAAGGCACGCCATCACAAGAACAACTACACCCAAAGGTGCACGCTTGCTCTGACGGATTGTAAGCACACGGTTTCAGGTACTATTTCACTCCCCTCCCGGGTACTTTTCACCTTTCCCTCACGGTACTTGTCCGCTATCGGTCATTAGGTAGTATTTAGGCTTATCAGGTGGTCCTGACAGATTCACACGGGATTTCTCGGGCCCCGTGCTACTTGGATACTTTCCAGGGAGTGCACTGCATTTCAGTTACGGGACTCTCACCCTCTACGGTCGGCCATTCAAAACCGTTCACCTATACATGCACCATTCCCCTCACTGATCCGGCAGAATCAGAACGGTAAGTCCCACAACCCCGCACCATGCAACGCCCGCCGGCTATCACACATGACACGGTTTAGCCTGATCCGCGTTCGCTCGCCACTACTAACGGAATCACTATTGTTTTCTCTTCCTGTGGGTACTGAGATGTTTCACTTCCCCACGTTCCCTCCACACACCCTATATATTCAGGTGCAGGTCACCACCTCGACTTACACCGGGTAGCGGGGTTCCCCCATTCGGACACCCTCGGATCAAAGTTTGGTTATCAACTCCCCGAGGCTTATCGCAGATTCCTACGTCCTTCTTCGGCTCCTAATGCCAAGGCATTCACCGTGTGCCCTTAAAAACTTGACCACACACAAGCGGGTCAAACACAACACAACACCCACAAAGAGGCCCTGCATCATGATTATGTATCTTGATTATCGAAGAACCATGAAAACATCAACCACACCCAAAAGGTGCAGCATCAGATCCAGGTTCATTCATTTTCTCAAAGAAATTGCTTTCTTATAAAAGATGCTCGCGTTCACTATGTAGTTCTCAAACAACAACCCCACCACACACATCCCCACCAACAAACACCAAAGTGTCTTTCGTCAGTAAGTCCGTCATGTGCAGGAAACCAGGCACAACACAACTCCAACCGAAGGAAGGAACGTTGTTGTTCCAGGACCCAACAGTGTGCCAAACACCACCCACCACAACACAACAACCCTTGATGACTTTTCCTCCCACCCAAAGGGACGGTGTACTCGATTCAGATCGCCATGTACCAGCAGGCACCTATTTTATTGATATTCCACCCTTGAGCAACTCACCCAGAAACATGCGTTCTGGCAATGAGTCTTTACTCCTCACACCACCAATACGTCTCCATGCGGAGCCGATCGCGGCGTTTGGTGCTCCTTAGAAAGGAGGTGATCCAGCCGCACCTTCCGGTACGGCTACCTTGTTACGACTTAGTCCCAATCGCCAGTCCCACCTTCGACAGCTCCTCCCCACAAGGGGGTTAGGCCACCGGCTTCGGGTGTTACCAACTTTCGTGACTTGACGGGCGGTGTGTACAAGGCCCGGGAACGTATTCACCGCAGCGTTGCTGATCTGCGATTACTAGCGACTCCGACTTCATGGGGTCGAGTTGCAGACCCCAATCCGAACTGAGACCGGCTTTTTGGGATTAGCTCCACCTCACAGTATCGCAACCCATTGTACCGGCCATTGTAGCATGCGTGAAGCCCAAGACATAAGGGGCATGATGATTTGACGTCGTCCTCACCTTCCTCCGAGTTGACCCCGGCAGTCTCCTATGAGTCCCCACCATTACGTGCTGGCAACATAGAACGAGGGTTGCGCTCGTTGCGGGACTTAACCCAACATCTCACGACACGAGCTGACGACAACCATGCACCACCTGTAAACCGACCGCAAGCGGGGCACCTGTTTCCAGGTATTTCCAGTTCATGTCAAGCCTTGGTAAGGTTCTTCGCGTTGCATCGAATTAATCCGCATGCTCCGCCGCTTGTGCGGGCCCCCGTCAATTCCTTGAGTTTTAGCCTTGCGGCCGTACTCCCCAGCGGGGCACTTAATGCGTTAGCTACGGCGCGGAAAACGTGGAATGTCCCCCACACTAGTGCCCAACGTTTACGGCATGGACTACCAGGGTATCTAATCCTGTTCGCTCCCCATGCTTTCGCTCCTCAGCGTCAGTTAATGCCCAGAGACCTGCCTTCGCCATCGGTGTTCCTCCTGATATCTGCGCATTTCACCGCTACACCAGGAATTCCAGTCTCCCCTACATCACTCTAGTCTGCCCGTACCCACCGCAGATCCGGAGTTGAGCCCCGGACTTTCACGGCAGACGCGACAAACCGCCTACGAGCTCTTTACGCCCAATAATTCCGGATAACGCTTGCGCCCTACGTATTACCGCGGCTGCTGGCACGTAGTTAGCCGGCGCTTCTTCTGCAAGTACCCTCAACCACACAACGTGTGGCCTTGTTCCCTACTGAAAGAGGTTTACAACCCGAAGGCCGTCATCCCTCACGCGGCGTCGCTGCATCAGGCTTTCGCCCATTGTGCAATATTCCCCACTGCTGCCTCCCGTAGGAGTCTGGGCCGTGTCTCAGTCCCAGTGTGGCCGGTCACCCTCTCAGGCCGGCTACCCGTCGTCGCCTTGGTGAGCCATTACCTCACCAACAAGCTGATAGGCCGCGAGTCCATCCAAAACCAATAAATCTTTCAACTAAACCCCATGCGAGGTAAAGTCAATATCCAGTATTAGACCCCGTTTCCAAGGCTTATCCCAGAGTTAAGGGCAGGTTACTCACGTGTTACTCACCCGTTCGCCACTAATCCCCCGCAAGCGGGTTCATCGTTCGACTTGCATGTGTTAAGCACGCCGCCAGCGTTCATCCTGAGCCAGGATCAAACTCTCCGTTAATAACTAAACAGACACACACAATCACACCGGAAAAAGGTAATGAAAGCATGCACTAAATTCGAAACCAGCTAAACGATCATGCATCACCACAGGGGCGGCAACACACAACCAAATAACCAATTCAATATAAATAAATTGGTATCAATAAAACTTGGCACACTATTGAGTTCTCAAACAACAACTGCATTCGAGTACTTACTAATCAATATTTCATCATTAGTTTTCATCGTTGCGATATCCATACTTTATTTCATTTGTATTCATTTTGTCCACTCCGCACCATGTGCGGCTGGTCACTCCATGAATTCCATAAACCCTTATTTCTCATCATTATTTAGAACTCAAAAGAGTCATCAAAATCAATGAATTATTTAGGTTGGATACCTGCGAGATGGGAGACTATGAAACTTTGCTTCTTTCGAAGCGGCTCAACCTTGCGCAAGCAACAGATAGTAACAATACACAGATACTCGCCCCCACGCAAATCCAGGACGGGCACCCCCACCACCAACGCCAGCGGCCCCGTCATAGCCACGGCACAGCCACCCCTTTAAACCCCGCAGTACCGCCGCTTTCAACCCACCACCACCAAGACCCACACACCTAGCGACGAGAACCAACACGCCCGCACTCCCCCGCACCAGGAACGAACCAGAGAACGATCAAGCCATGGCAACAAGCAACCCCAGCACCTGAATAACCATCACCTAGCCGGCCGGCATTGCTGACTTCCACTAAAGAAAACATCCACTAAAGAATGAGGTGGCATGCCACACGGAGAAAATCATCCACCCCTAAAGAGGAATTCCACCCTCACTCCACACACCATGAGGCCCGATACCTGCCAACTACCCACTACCCTCTACCCACTGGTCACTGGTCACTGGTCACTGGGCCGATTCTTGCCGCCCACTCATCGCAGTACCTCCAGCAGAGGAACATCCTGGTATGAACAGAACTACGGATTCCACGCCGCTGTACTCCACAGATCCGCCCCGAGCGTCCTGGCCGGCCACCCTGTTGCTTGTGTAGCTTGAACCCACAGACAACCAAGAAGTACGACGCTCCTTAGCACCCATGACAGCACGGCCTCCACCACGGACTTTAAACAGCAATGGCCACCTAGGCGGGGTGGCCATCAACGGTGTTGCTCGAAAGAGCCATCACCCGGGTCTGCTTCGGCACAGGCGGTGCCGGTGGTGGGGTAGCTGCTGCTGGGGTGAGCAGAGCGGCTTTAAATAGTGGTGGCCACCTTGGGTGGGGGTGGCCTTGAATAGTGGTGTTGGGGGTGTTGTGGTTGTGGTGTTAAATGTGGGGAGGCCCCACACCAGTGTTGGTGTGGGGCCTCGACCCTTTTTTTTACGTGTTGTCCGGCGGTGTCCTACTCTCCCACATCCTCACGAATGCAGTACCATCGGCGCTGTGGGTCTTAGCTTCCGGGTTCGGAATGGGACCGGGCGTTTCCCCCACGCTATGACCACCGTAACTCGTTCCCCAGTTCCAGTTTCCTGGTTGGGTGGCTTGTTGGGTGCTCTTGGAGCAACAGTATTTTATTATACAGGCTCTTCGTGTTTCTCTTTTCACAGGAACTGGTGGGTAGAGTCACAGTAAAGGAACCTGTTTTTTTTGGTTTCAACTTAACAAATCCTTGATGGGTTTTGTTGGGAACCACATAGTGAACGCGAGCATACTCATGTCATATAAGAGTGTGTGTGGTGTAAGTTATCGGCCTATTAGTACCGGTCAGCTTCACGAGTCTTTAGTCCTCGCTTCCACATCCGGCCTATCAACCCAGTGGTCTGCTGGGGGCCTCTCACACGTTTAGGTGTATGGAAATCTCATCTTGAAGCGGGCTTCCCGCTTAGATGCTTTCAGCGGTTATCCCATCCGAACGTAGCTAATCAGCGATGCACTTGGCAGTACAACTGACACACCAGAGGTTCGTCCGTCCCGGTCCTCTCGTACTAAGGACAGACCTTCTCAAATTTCCTGCGCGCGCAGCGGATAGGGACCGAACTGTCTCACGACGTTCTAAACCCAGCTCGCGTACCGCTTTAATGGGCGAACAGCCCAACCCTTGGGACCTACTCCAGCCCCAGGATGCGACGAGCCGACATCGAGGTGCCAAACCATGCCGTCGATATGGACTCTTGGGCAAGATCAGCCTGTTATCCCCGAGGTACCTTTTATCCGTTGAGCGACGGCCATTCCACAATGTGCCGCCGGATCACTAGTCCCGACTTTCGTCCCTGCTCGAGGTGTCCCCTCTCACAGTCAAGCTCCCTTGTGCACTTACACTCGAAACCTGATTGCCAACCAGGCTGAGGGAACCTTTGGGCGCCTCCGTTACTTTTTAGGAGGCAACCGCCCCAGTTAAACTACCCATCAGGCACTGTCCCTGACCCGGATTACGGGCCGAAGTTAGATGTCCAAAGTGACCAGAGTGGTATTTCAACGATGACTCCACAACAACTAGCGTTGTCGCTTCACAGTCTCCCACCTATCCTACACAAGCCACTCCGAACACCAATACCAAACTATAGTAAAGGTCTCGGGGTCTTTCCGTCCTGCTGCGCGTAACGAGCATCTTTACTCGTACTGCAATTTCGCCGAGTTTATGGTTGAGACAGCGGGGAAGTCGTTACTCCATTCGTGCAGGTCGGAACTTACCCGACAAGGAATTTCGCTACCTTAGGATGGTTATAGTTACCACCGCCGTTTACTGGGGCTTAAATTCTCAGCTTCGCTCAACAAGTTGAGCTAACCGGTCCTCTTAACCTTCCAGCACCGGGCAGGAGTCAGTCCATATACATCGTTGCGACTTCGCATGGACCTGTGTTTTTAGTAAACAGTCGCTTCCCCCTGGTCTCTGCGGCCCACACACGCTCACGGACAGCTAGTGTCCTTCACATGGCAGGCCCCCCTTCTCCCGAAGTTACGGGGCATTTTGCCGAGTTCCTTAACCATAATTCTCTCGATCGCCTTAGTATTCTCTACCTGATCACCTGTGTCGGTTTGGGGTACGGGCGGTTT